>NZ_JBIVNX010000003.1:27875-306612 GCF_044753805.1 Streptomyces sp. NPDC093225 | reverse complement strand
AGGCCACCTCCAGCCCCCCGACGCTTGAGGCTCAGAGCCCGGGGCGGAAACCCAGACCACCTCCAGCCCCCGACCCTTGAAGCGCAGGGCCCGGGGCGAAACCCCAGGCCACCTCCAGCCCCCCGACGCTTGAGGCTCAGGATCCGGGCGAAACCCCAGGCCAACTCCAGCCTCGCCGGCGTTTGAGGCGCGGGGTCTGGGGCGGAGCCCCAGGACGGCGGGCGGAGCCCGGCGGTGGGGGCCGGGGGCGGAGTCCCCGGTTTCGGGAAGGGGCGGGGTGGGGGAACTCAGCCCGCGGCGACGGGGGCCGCGTCGGCACCCGGCTCCGGATCGGCCGGGCCGACCGGAGGCCCGCCCGGCGCCGGAAGGTGCGCGGCGGCGGCAGAGTCGGCCGGAGTCGCGGGGGCGACCGGGGCGGCCCCGGGGTGCGGGGCGGCGGCACGGGGGCCTCGGCCGGGGAGGCGTGGGGCCGGGCGCCGCGCCCACACGCCCGAGGCCCTGGCGCCGAGCCAGAGCAGGAAGGCCGTCGGCAGGAAGACCGCATCGGCGGCGATCATCGCCATCGAGAAGAACGGCAGCCCCATCAGCACCGCGATCCCGACATGCTCCAGCATCATCGCCACGAGCAGCACGTTCTTCACCCGCCGGTTGGACAGCGTGAACGGGAACGCGACCTGCACCACCACCGTCCCGTACGACAGCAGCAGCACCACCGTCCCGCTGGCCCCCAGCAACCCCGACAGCTCCGGCCAGGGCGAGAAGTAGTCCAGGTGCAGCGGGTAGTACAGCGCCGTCCCGTCCTGCCAGCGGGACCCCTGGATCTTGTACCAGCCGGCCGTGGCGTAGATCAGGCAGACCTCCGCCATGATCACCAGCAGCCCCGCGTTGTGCACGATGTTGCCGAAGACGTCGAACAGCGCCCGCGCCTCGCCCCGTGCCCCGCCCCGCGCGTCCGCGTCCACGTCCGCGTCGTACCGGTTCCCGCGGTCCACCGCCCACCACAGGCCCTGTACGGCCCACAGCAGCCCCAGCACCGCCAGCCACCCGAGGCCGAGCCGGCCCGCGGCCGCCGCCCCGAACAGCACCCCGCCCAGCAGCACCCACAGCACGGGGCCCACCCGGTCGCGGTCCGGGGCGGCCCCGGACCGCGCCGCCCGGCGGGCGTCCAGCGACCACACCTGGGCGCACCGCGTCAGTACGAGGTAGAGCGCGACCAGGTGCACGACGTTGTCCCCGCCGTCCCCCATGAACACGCTGCGGTTCTGGATCGAGAGCACCCCGACCATGAACAGCGCCGACGTCGCACGCGTGCGCCACCCCACCAGCAGCAACGCGCTGGAGAGCACCGCCACCGCGTAGACCAGCTCGAACCAGAGCGTGCTGTCGCTCCACAGCAGCACGGTGAACGCGTCGTTGCCCGCCACCAGCCGCTGCGCCAGCTCGAAGCTCCAGGGCCCGTCCGGCCCGTACAGCTCGCGGCGGTGCGGGAACTCCCGCAGCAGGAAGAGCAGCCAGGTGGCGGCGAAGCCGATGCGCACCACGGCGCTCTGGTACGGGCCCAGGGCCCGCCCGGTGACCTGACCGACCACCCCCGCCAGCCGGGCCCGCAACCGGCCCCGCAGCGCCTTGGAGGCCCCCACCGCGACCACCGGGCTCACGGGCCCGGCCGACGCCGAAGGATCAACCGGGGCCGAGGGCCCGACCGGGGCCGACGGCTCCACCGCGTCCACGCCGCTCACGAAGCCGCCCCCTCGCGCTCGCCCGCGACCGCCCGCTGCGCCGGCCCGGTGAGGTCGGCCTCCGTCACGCCCCACCAGGGCAGCTCCCGGTAGTAGACCTGCGTGTCCGTGGCCTCGTTGCTGTACGGCGGCGCGGCCACCGACCGGGTGGCCGACCGCAGCTGGATCCGCTCGACCCCGCCGACGCGCGGGCGCTCGTACAGCCGCTGCAGCGCGATCCGCCGCAGGTAGGCCTCGGCGAGCCGGCCGCGCTCGCCGGTGGCGCGGTTCTGGTCGTCGTGGGAGCCGGTGAAGAAGTCCCAGGCCCGGCGGAGCTCGTTCTGCTGGACGTGGCTCGGCACCGGGTTGTGCCGTATGCCGGCGCCGTCCTCGGCGGACAGGTCCCGCCAGCCGGTCGTGACCCGCTCGCCGCTGGGGGTGCGCAGCTCGGCGCGGACCTGGACGGCGATGTTCTGCTGGAGGGGGTTCGGGGCGAACAGCTTCCAGTTCTGCTCGAACTCGGGGTAGATCCAGTCGTCGACGACCTCGCGGTGCGCCTTGCTGACCGTGTTCTCGGGCGCGACGTGCAGGAACACCATCGCCAGGTGCCAGCACGCGGCGACCGCCACGGTTCCGAGGGCCAGGGCCGCAGCCACCCGCGCGGGCCGGGACAGCCCGGCTATCCCCGCGGCCCGCGGCACGTCGGCGGGGGCCCCGCACTCGTACGAATCCATCCCGCCCCGCTCCTCGGCCGTCCACAGAGCCATCCACAGAGGTTGACACCCTACGGGCCCCCGTCTCACCATTGAAGAGGATGAACCGAACGATCGGTCGGTCGGGACCCGGACAGGGGAGCCAGGATGGTTGCAGTGACCCAGGACGCGGCGGCGGGGCAGGTGCCCGACCCCGCGCTCGTGGCCGCGTTCGAAGCCGCCGTCGCGGCCGACGAGCGCGTCGAGCCCCGAGACTGGATGCCGGACGAGTACCGCGCGTCGCTGGTGCGCCAGATGGCCCAGCACGCCCACTCGGAGATCATCGGCATGCAGCCGGAGGCCAACTGGATCACCCGCGCGCCCTCGCTGCGCCGCAAGGCGATCCTGATGGCGAAGGTCCAGGACGAGGCCGGGCACGGGCTGTACCTGTACAGCGCCGCCGAGACCCTCGGCACCAGCCGCGACGAGCTGCTCGACAAGCTCCACGCGGGCAGGCAGAAGTACTCCTCGATCTTCAACTACCCCACCTTGACCTGGGCCGACGTCGGCGCCATCGGCTGGCTCGTGGACGGCGCGGCGATCACCAACCAGGTGCCGATCTGCCGCTGCTCGTACGGGCCGTACGCGCGCGCCATGGTCCGCATCTGCAAGGAGGAGTCCTTCCACCAGCGCCAGGGCTTCGAGCTGCTGCTGGCCCTGTCCCAGGGCACCGAGGAGCAGCACGCGATGGCCCAGGACGCGGTGAACCGCTGGTGGTGGCCCTCGCTGATGATGTTCGGCCCGCCGGACGACGAGTCGGTCCACAGCGCGCAGGCGATGGCCTGGAAGATCAAGCGGCACTCGAACGACGAGCTGCGCCAGCGCTTCGTCGACATCGCCGTCCCGCAGGCGGAGGCCCTGGGCCTGACCCTGCCGGACCCGGACCTGAAGTGGAACGAGGAGCGCGGCCACCACGACTTCGGCGCCATCGACTGGGCCGAGTTCTGGGACGTCCTCAAGGGCAACGGCCCCTGCAACGAGCAGCGCCTGAACCAGCGCCGCCGGGCGCACGAGGAAGGCGCCTGGGTGCGCGAGGCCGCCGCGGCCTACGCCGCCAAGCACCAAGACCAGCAGCACCAGAACCAGGAGGCACGGGCATGACGCAGAACTGGCCGCTGTGGGAGGTGTTCGTGCGCTCGCGCCGCGGACTGTCCCACACCCACGCCGGGAGCCTGCACGCTCCGGACGCCGAGATGGCGCTGCGCAACGCCCGCGACCTGTACACGCGGCGCAACGAGGGCGTCTCGATCTGGGTCGTGCCCTCCTCGGCCGTGACCGCCTCCTCGCCGGACGAGCGCGACCCGTTCTTCGCGCCGTCCGCCGACAAGCCGTACCGCCACCCCACCTTCTACGAGGTCCCGGACGGGGTGAAGAACCTGTGACCGCCACCGCGCCGAAGGGCACCACCGGCACCACCGGGACCCCGGGCACCACCGACGCCGCCGCCGCGCTGGCACTGGGCGACGACGCCCTCGTCCTGGCCCAGCGGCTCGGCGAGTGGGCCGGCCACGCACCCGTCCTGGAGGAGGAGGTGGCCCTGGCGAACATCGCCCTGGACCTCCTCGGCCAGGCCCGCGTGCTGCTCTCGATGGTGGGGGACGAGGACGAGCTGGCGTACCTGCGCGAGGAGCGGCAGTTCCGCAACCTCCAGCTGGTCGAGCAGCCGAACGGCGACTTCGCGCAGACGATCGCCCGCCAGCTGTACTTCTCGCTCTACCAGCACCTGCTGTACGAGGAGCTGGCCGCCGGCGACTCCGCGTTCGCCCCGCTCGCGGCCAAGGCCGTCAAGGAGACCGCCTACCACCGCGACCACGCGGTCCAGTGGACGCTGCGCCTGGGCGACGGCACGCAGGAGAGCCGGGAGCGCATGCGCCGCGGCCTGGACGCGCTGTGGCGCTTCACCGGCGAGCCGTTCCGGCCGGTCGAGGGCCTGGACCTGGACTGGTCCGGTCTCGAGACCCGCTGGCTGGCGGCCGTGACCGAGGTCCTGGAGCGGGCCGGGCTCGAGCTGCCGCAGGGCCCGCGCACCGGCGCCTGGCGGGCCGGGGCCGGCCGGCAGGGCCTGCACACCGAGTCGTTCGGGCGGATGCTCGCGGAGATGCAGCACCTGCACCGCAGCCACCCCGGAGCGTCGTGGTGACCGGCTCCGCCGCGGACACCACGCCCACCCGGCTCGAGGAGGAGCTGGCCGCGCTGGCCGGCTCCGTCCCCGACCCGGAGCTGCCCGTGCTCTCCCTCACGGAGCTGGGCGTGCTGCGGGGCGTGCGGATGCTGGAGAGCGGGGCGGTCGAGGTCGCCCTCACCCCCACCTACACCGGCTGCCCGGCGATCGAGGCGATGGCCGCCGACATCGAGCGGGTGCTGCACGAGCACGGCATACCCGAGGTGTCGGTGCACACCGTGCTCTCCCCGGCCTGGTCCACCGACGACATCAGTGCCGAAGGGCGGCGCAAGCTCGCCGAGTTCGGCATCGCCCCGCCCCGGCCGCACACGGCCGAGGGGCCGGTGCCGGTCACGCTGTCGGTGCGCTGCCCGCACTGCGGCTCCACCGACACCGAGCTGCTCAGCCGCTTCTCGTCCACGGCCTGCAAGGCGCTGCGGCGCTGCGTCTCCTGCCGCGAACCGTTCGACCACTTCAAGGAGCTGTAGATGGCCGCAGGTGCCACCCCCTCCCCCCGCCACGGCGCGTTCCATTCCCTGCGGGTGTCGGCGGTCGAGCGGCTCACCGACGACGCGGTGGCCCTGACCCTGGACGTCCCGGCGGAGCTGCGCGAGGACTACCGCTTCACCCCCGGTCAGCACCTGGCGATGCGCCGGATCACGGCCGAGGGCGGGGAGGTCCGGCGCACGTACTCGATCTGCTCGCCCGCGCCGCGCGCCGGTGCCGGCCCGGAGCGGCTGACGGTGGGCGTGCGACTGGTGGAGGGCGGCGAGTTCTCCACGTACGCGCACAAGGAGATCGCCGCGGGCGACGTGCTGGACGTGATGGTCCCGGCCGGGCGGTTCACGCTGGAACCGGCCGGCTCGGCGGGGCACTACGCGGCGATCGTGGGCGGCAGCGGGATCACCCCGGTCCTCTCCATCGCCTCGTCCCTGCTGGCGGAGCGGCCGGACGCGCGCTTCTGCCTGGTGCGCAGCGACCGTACGGCGGCCTCGACGATGTTCCTGGAGGAGGTGGCGGACCTCAAGGACCGCTACCCGGACCGCTTCCAGCTGGTGACCGTGCTCTCCCGCGAGGAGCAGGACGCCGGGCTGGACTCGGGCCGGCTGGACCAGGAGCGGCTGGCCGGGCTGCTGCCCGCGCTGCTGCCGGTGGACGAGGTGGCGGGCTGGTTCCTGTGCGGGCCGTTCGGGCTGGTGCAGGGTGCCGAGCAGGCGCTGCGCGGGCTGGATGTGGACCGCTCCCGGATCCACGAGGAGATCTTCCACGTCGACGAGGCCCCGCGGGCGGCGGTCCGGGCGGACGCCCCGTCGGACAGCCGCGTCACCGCCCGCCTCGACGGGCGGGCCGGCACCTGGCCGGTGCAGGACGGCGAGACGCTGCTGGACACCGTGCTGCGCAACCGCGGCGACGCGCCGTACGCGTGCAAGGGCGGGGTCTGCGGCACCTGCCGGGCGTTCCTGGTGCGCGGTGAGGTGCGGATGGACCGCAACTTCGCGCTGGAGGAGGAGGAGACGGAGGCCGGCTTCGTGCTCGCCTGCCAGTCCCACCCGCTGACGGACGAGGTCGAGCTGGACTTCGACCGCTGACACCGACCCGGTACGGGGTCTGTCCTTCCACCAGAACCTGTTCTATCTTGACGCACCGTCAGATAGAACAGGTTCTGTTCTTGTGCGCGGCGGAGCACCAGCGGTGGCGGAACGCCGCGCCGGCGCGGCCGAACATCGCGACACCGGGCGTCGGGAGGACGGGAAGACCATGGACTTCACCTTCACCGAGGAGCAGCAGGCCGCCGTCGAGGCGGCCCGGGCCGTCTTCGCCGACGTGGCCCCCGACGCGGTGCCCAGCCCCGCGCTCACTCCGGGGGCCGTGGCCGACGACTTCGACCGCGTGCTGTGGGCGCAGCTCGCCGCCTCCGACCTGCTGAGCCTGCTGCTCGCCCCCGAGCACGGCGGCGCCGGGCTCGACACGGTCGCGCTGTGCCTGGTGCTGCGGGAGTCGGCGAAGGTACTGGCCCGGGTGCCGCTGCTGGAGCACTGCGCCACCGCGGTGACCCTCCAGCGGTACGGGAGCCCCGAGCTGACCGAGCTGCTGCCGCGGGCCGGCCGCGGCGGGCTGGTGCTCACCGTCGCCGCCCAGGGCCGCACCGGGCACGATCCGGCCGAACTCGCCGTCACCGCCCGCCGCGACGGCTCCGACTGGCTGCTGGACGGCGTCCAGACCGCCGTCCCCTGGGCCCACACCGCGGACCACATCGCCGTCCCGGCGCACACCGGCGGGGGCGACGCGGTGATCGCCCTCGTCCCCCGCGGCGCCGAAGGCCTGCACCTGGCGGAGCAGTACTCCACGAACGGCGAACGCCTGGCGGAGCTCCGGCTGGACGGCGTCCGCGTCCCTGCCACACACCTGATCGAGGCGCCCGAGGCCTGGGCGGGCCTGCACCTGCTGCTCGCCACCGGCACCTGCGCCCTGGCCCTGGGCCTCGGCACCGGCGTCCTCGCCATGACCAGCGCGTACACCGGCAAGCGGGAGCAGTTCGGGCACCCGGTGGCCACGTTCCAGGCGGTGGCCGTGCAGGCCGCCGACCGCTACATCGACCTGCGCGCCATGGAGGTCACCCTCTGGCAGGCCGCCTGGCGGCTCGACACCGCCGGCACGGGCGGACCGCTGCCGGCCGCGGGCGACGTCGCGGTCGCCAAGATCTGGGCCTCCGACGGCGTGCGCCGGGTCGTCCAGACCGCCCAGCACCTGCACGGCGGCTTCGGCGCGGACACCGACTACCCCCTGCACCGTTTCCACGCATGGGCCAAGCACCTGGAACTCTCGCTCGGCCCGGCCGCCGCCCACGAGGAGGCCCTCGGCGACCTCCTGGCCGCCCACCCCCTCACCTGACCGCGGAGCGCGGCGGTGCGGGGCGCCCGTCAGAGCACGTAGGCGTCGGTACCCGTGTCGGCGGCCATGGGGCGGCCGGCGGCGTTCCAGGCGAGCATGCCGCCGTCGACGTTCACCGCGTCGATCCCCTGCTGGAGCAGGTACTGGGTCACCTGGGCGGAGCGGCCGCCGACCCGGCACATGACGTACGCCCGACGGCCGTCCTCGACGGCCTCGGTGACCTCACCGAAGCGGGCGACGAACTCGCTCATCGGGACGTGCAGCGCGCCCTCGACGTGACCGGCCGTCCACTCGTCGTCCTCGCGGACGTCCAGGACCAGCCCGTCGGTCGGCACACCGGCGACGTCCACCGAAGGAAGCGGACCAAAGTTCATAGCGATTCTTCTCTCACTGCCGTTGAAACGTCTGAAGTTAGCCGACCAGGGCGGCCAGCTCGGCCTCACGCGCGGCGACCTGGGCCAGCAGCTGCTCGGCGATCTCGTTGAGGAGGGCGTCCGGGTCGTCGGGCGCCATGCGGAGCATCGCGCCGATGGCGCTCTCCTCCAGCTCGCCGGCCACCGCGGTGAGCAGCTCCTTGCGCTGGGCCAGCCACTCCAGCCGGGCGTAGAGCTCCTCGCTCTCCGACAGCACCGGCTCCGCGGGCGCCGGCCCGGCCGCCCACTCGCTGGACAGGGTGCGCAGCTCGTCCGCGTCCCCGCGCCCGTAGGCGGCGTTGACCCGGGCGATGAACGCGTCCCGGCGCTGCCGCTCCGGCTCGTCCTGGGCCAGGTCGGGGTGCGCCTGCCGGACCAGCTCGCGGTACAGCTTGCGCACCTCCTCGGTGGGCCGCACCCGCTCCGGCGGGCGCACCGGCTGCTCGGTGAGCATCGCCCCGGCCGCGTCCGAGAGCCCGTCCGGGCCGAGCCAGTCGTGGAACAGCTCCTCCACGCCCGGCATGGGCATCACCAGCGCCCGCAGGTCCCGCGCCCGGCGCAGGTCCTCCGGGTCCCCGGTCCTGGCGGCCGTGGCCTCGGCGATCTGCGCGTCGAGCTCGTCGAGCCGCGAGTACATCGGGCCGAGCTTCTGGTGGTGCAGCCGGGAGAAGTTCTCGACCTCCACCCGGAAGGTCTCCACCGCGATCTCGAACTCGATCAGCGCCTGCTCGGCGGCACGCACGGCGCGTGCCAGCCGCGCCTCCGGCCGCTCGCTGTCCTCGGGCGTGGGCTGCCCTGCTTCTTCCTGGCTCACCCGGCCAGCCTACGGCCCGGCGGCGCCTTCACCACCGTCCTGCGGCAACCCTCACACTTCGCCCCCGCCACGTGCTCAGACACCCTCCTCGGCGGCCGTGCGACCCGTACGGATCGCGGTGACCAGGTCGGCGTGGTCCGCCTCGGTGCGGTCCGCGTAGGCCACGGCGAAGGTGCCGATCGCCTCGTCCAGCTCGTCGTTCTTCCCGCAGTACCCCGCGATGACCCGCGGGTCGGCACTGTGGGCGTGCGCGCGGGCCAGCAGGGCGCCCGTCATGCGGCCGTAGTCGTCCAGCTGGTCCGCGGTGAGCGCGGCCGGGTCCACGCTGCCCTTGCGGTTGCGGAACTGGCGCACCTGATAGGGCCGGCCCTCCACCGTCGTCCAGCCCAGCAGGATGTCGCTGACCACCTGCATCCGCTTCTGCCCGGCCACCACCCGGTGCCCCTCGTGGTCCACGGGGCCGGTCTCGAAGCCCACCGCCCGCAGGTGCGGTATCAGCACCGAGGGCCTGGCCTCCTTCACCTGGAGCACCAGCGGCTCCCCGCGGTGGTCGAGCAGCAGCACCACGTAGGAGCGGGTGCCCACGCTGCCGGTGCCGACCACGCGGAAGGCCACGTCGTGGATCGCGTACCGGGCCAGCAGCGGCAGCCGGTCCGGGCCCAGGGTCTCCACGTACGCGCCGAGGGAGGCCGCCACCGCGGCCGCCTCCGCGTCCCCGACCCGGCGCAGCACCGGCAGCGCGTCGACGAACCGGCGGCCGCCCTCGGGCGCCGGCTCCGTGGCCTTGGCCGCGAACCGGGCGCTGGTGTTGTTGCGGGCCTTCTCGGCCACCCGCTCCAGCGTGCCCAGCAGGTCGCGGGCGTCGGTGTGCGAGACCAGCTCCTCGTCCGCGATCGCGTTCCACGAGTCCAGCGCCGGCAGCTTCGCCAGCAGCCGCATCGTGCGCCGGTAGGCGCCCACCGCGTCCACGGCGGCCGCCCGGCAGGCGTCCTCGCCGGCGCCCGCCACCCGGCCGGCCAGCACCAGGGAGGCCGCCAGCCGCTTCAGGTCCCACTCCCACGGGCCGTACACGGTCTCGTCGAAGTCGTTGAGGTCGATCACCAGGCTGCCGCGGGCGTCCCCGTACAGGCCGAAGTTCGCCGCGTGCGCGTCACCGCAGATCTGCGCGCCCACTCCGGTGACCGGAGCCCCCTCCAGGTCGTGCGCCATCAGCCCGGCGGCGCCGCGCAGGAAGGCGAACGGGGAGGCGGCCATCCGCCCGACCCGTATCGGCGTCAGCTCCGGGACCCGTCCGCGGTTGGACTCCTCCACCGCGCGCACCGCGTCGGGCCGGTCCGCCACCGGCAGCAGCTCCGCGTGCGCCGACCGCGGCACCCGCTCCCGCAGCGCCCTGCCCTGCGCCCGCGGCGAACCCTGCGCCGCCCGCACGCCGAACCCGGCCACCGCCGGAATCCGCTCCGGTCCGCCGGTCGCCCCGCCGGATCCCTCGTACTGCTCGTCCATCACCGGTCCCCCGCCTGTCCCACGGGCCCGCCCCCAGGGCGCGCACCAACATCAACCGCGACAGACCGTACCGCCGCCCGACCACCGCGTCTCCCCCCTGTGGACAACTCCCGTCCTGTGGAAAACCCCTGGCCAGCGCCGCGGGCGGGCGCAGGCCCCGCCGTCCGCCCCGCCACCCCGCCCGACGAAGAAGTTGTATTCTGCAACTCATGAGCCAGGACCACGGCCCCCGGGCGGCCGAGCCGGCCGACCCGGCCGGGCCGACCGCCCCCGACACCGTCGAAGTCATCGAGCGCGAGCTCACCGCCTTCGCCCGGCGCGCCCGGGCGGCCGCCCAGCGCCTCCACCCCGAGCTGCCGCTGGTCTCGTACACCCTGCTGGCGCACATCGAGGAGCAGCAGGGCTGCAGCGCCTCCGACCTGGCCGCCCACTACCTGCTCGACAAGTCGACGGTCAGCCGGCAGCTGGCCTCCCTGCTCGGGCTCGGCCTCGTCGAGCGCCGCACCTCCCCGGACGACCACCGGGTCCTGGTGCTGCACCCCACCCCGGCCGGCACCGAGCTGCTGGCCGCCGCGCACCGGCGCCGCCGGGACGCCTACGAGGAACGCCTCGCCGACTGGCCGGCCGAGGACCTGGAGCGCTTCGCCGGCTACCTGCTGCGCTACAACGACGCCTGACCGGCCGCCCCACGCCCCGGCGTCCCGCGGGCCGCCGCGGCCGCGGCCGTGCGGACCTACAGCCCGGCGTCCCGCGCCAGCAGCGCCGCCTGCACCCGGTTCTCGCACCCCAGCTTCGCCAGGATCCGGCTCACGTACGTCTTCACGGTCGCCTCGCTCATGTGCAGCCGCCGCCCCGCGTCCGCGTTCGACAGCCCCTCGCCCAGCAGCGCCAGCACCCCGCGCTCGCGCTCGCTCAGCTCCGCCACCCGCCGCCGGGCGTCCTCGCCGCGCGCCGCGACCCGCCCCGCGCCGCCGCCGGCGGCGAGCTGGTCCACCACGTGCCGCGTCGCGGCCGGCGAGAGGTACGCGTCCCCGGCCGCCGCCGCCCGCACGGCGCCGATCAGCTCCGCCGGCGCCGAGTCCTTGAGCAGGAACCCGGCCCCGCCCTCGCCCAGCGCCCGCAGCACGTTGTCCTTCTCCCCGAAGGTCGTCAGGACCAGCGACCGGGCGGCCGGCACGGCGCGGCGCAGCTCGCCGAGCGCCGTCAGCCCGTCCATGACCGGCATCTGGATGTCGAGCAGCACCACGTCCGGCACGTGGGCCCGGGCCAGCTCCACGGCCTCGCGGCCGTTCGCCGCCTCCGCGACCACCTCGATGCCCGGGTCGGAGGTGAGGATCATCCTGATCCCGGCCCGGATCAGCGGCTCGTCGTCGGCGATGAGCACGCGCACCCCGCGACCGCCCTGGCTCCCCTGACTCACGTCCACCTACCGCTTGACCTCGTAGGACTGCTTCTCGATCAGCTTGCCGTCCTTGAAGCAGAACCGGAACACCGGCTCCGCGTCGGTCAGGCCGCCCGCGCCCTCCGACGACATGAGGACCAGGCACGACGCCCCGGCGGGCCGCGGCGGCCCGCTCTTGCCGAGGCCGGACGTCAGCACCGTGTCGCCGCTGGGCAGCCTCGCGCGTACGTCCGACTCGGCCTCGCCCACGCGCACCGAGTCGTACGCCTCCCGGTCGGCCATCCCCTTGGAGACCGACCCCATCAGGAACATCATCGAGACGACCGCCGCGACGACCAGCAGCACCAGCGCCGCCACCATGATCCCGCAGCCCAGCGCCACCCCGCGGAAGCGCCCGCGGCGCCCCAGCTCGCGGTCCACGGCGGCCCAGTCCATGGGCGCGCCCTTGACGAGCACCCCGGAGGCCTGCTGCCCGAAGTCGTCGGCGGCTCCCGCCACCACCCCGGGGCGCACCGCCCAGGGGTCCCGCACCCCGGCCGCGTCCGCCGCGTACGCCCCCGCCTGCTCCGTCCCGTACGGCAGCACGCCCGCGACCCGGAAGCCCCCGCCCTCCGTGGCCCCGGCGTGCACCATGCCGCCGACCAGCCGGGCCCGCTCGCGCAGGCCCGTCAGCCCCTGCCCGCCGCTGACCACGTCGCCGGGCGTCGGCCCGGCCGCCGGGCCGTTGGCGATCTCCACGACCAGGGAGTCGTCCTCGTACCGCAGCTCGACCGCGATGGCGGCGCCCGGCGCGTGCTTGTACGCGTTCGTCAGCGCCTCCTGCACGATCCGGTACGCGGCGTGGTCGCAGGCCGACGCCAGCGGCCGGGCCGCCCCCGAGGAGGTCAGGGCCACGTCCGTACCGGCGGCCCGGGCCGCCTCGACCACACCCGCGATGCCCGCCACCCCGCGCGCGGCCGCCTGCACCTCGTCCTGCGGCGGCGCCTCGACGCCGTCGCGCAGGATCCCGACCACCTCGCGCAGTTCGTGCATGGCGGCCACGGAGGCCCCGCGCAGCACGCCGACCGCCTCTCGCTGACGATCCGTCAGCTCGGGGTCGACCTCCAGCGCCCCCGTGTGGACGGAGATCAGGGCGAGCTGGTGGCCGAGGCTGTCGTGCATGTCCTGGGCGATCCGCTGCCGTTCGCGCAGCCGCGCCTGGCCGGCGACCATCTCGCGCTCGCGCAGCAGCTGCACGTTGCGCTCCTGGAGGGCGTGCAGCAGGGTCCGGCGCTGGGCCCAGTACCGGCTGGTGAGACCGGGGATCACCACGGTCGCGAGGTAGAGCAGCGTGGAGAAGAGCACCAGCAGCAACGGCCGCTGCTCCGACCACTCGTTGACGATCGCGATCGCGACGCCCAGCACGTACGCCAGCGTGAACGCGGCCAGCGCCCGCCCCACCCCGACGATCCGGCGGCCCGCGGACCAGCCCGCCACGATGGTCACCGGCCCCATGCCGACCACGACCGCACCGAGGGCCGCCGAGACCACCAGCACGGCGGCGGGCAGCCGTCGCCGCAGCAACGAGAGCAATGCCACACCCGCGGCCACCGCGAGCTGCCGCTGCCACGAGGAGCCGGTCAGGTCCTCCAGACCGGCGGCCAGCAGCACCAGTACGCCCGCCAGCACGCACTCGCCCGCGGTCCGGCGCCGTGACCAGGGCTCGGCCCCCTTCAGCCAGGTCCCGCCGTCCCGGAGCTTCGACTTCACATCCACGCCCCGACCCTAGGAGCCCGCCCCGGCCGGCGGCCGCTCTCTTTCGTCTCGCCCCGTCCGACGAAAGTCGCCCCGGACACCCGCACTTGCGCGCCGTGCACGCAGCGCACACGAAGAAACCCCCCAGACCGGAGTCCGGGGGGTTTCCCACTGTGGGCGAGGGGGGATTTGAACCCCCACGTCCCGAAGGACACTGGCACCTGAAGCCAGCGCGTCTGCCGTTCCGCCACTCGCCCGAGTAGCTACCTGAGGTCTTTCCCTTTCGGGCCGTTCCCCTGGCGACATCGGAACATTAGCACGTCGGACGGGGTGGAATCACATCGCTTTCCCCGGGACCCGGATCGGCCGCCGGGGGACCCTCCCCGGAGGTCCGTCCCCACGGTCCGTCCCCACCGTCGGTCCCGGGTGCGGGACACTGTCCCCGGCCCCCCTCTACGATCCCTTGTGAGGACTGACACTCATCTGCGGGGCGGCCAAGGGGAACCAGCCGATTTCCCTACGCGTGGATACGATCAGTAAGCAGTACAGGGCGACAGCGACGGAGGAGGTGCCCGATGGGAGTTCTGAAGCGGTTCGAGCAGCGACTCGAAGGTCTGGTGAACGGCACCTTCGCCAAGGTGTTCAAGTCCGAGGTCCAGCCGGTCGAGATCGCTGGCGCGCTGCAGCGCGAGTGCGACAACAACGCCACCATCTGGAACCGCGAGCGGACCGTCGTCCCCAACGACTTCATCGTGGAGCTCAGCGCGGGCGACTACGAGCGCCTGAGCCCGTACTCCGGCCAGCTCGGCGACGAGCTCGCGGGCCTCGTCCGCGACTACGCCAAGCAGCAGCGCTACAGCTTCATGGGCCCCATCAAGGTCCACCTCGAGAAGGCCGACGACCTGGACACCGGCCTGTACCGGGTCCGCAGCCGCACCCTCGCGTCGAGCACCTCCCAGGCCGACCAGGGCCGGACCGGCCACGGGGACCCGCGCGGCGGCGCCCCCGCCGGCCCCGCCCAGGGCGGCTACGGCTACCCGCCGGCCGGCGCCCCTCCCATGCCGGCGTCGCCGCCCCCGGGCGCGACGCCACGGCGGCCCGGGCCCGGCGGCGGTCCGGCGCCCGCGACCGGCGGCGGCCAGGTCCGCCGCTGGATCGAGATCAACGGCACCCGCCACCAGATCTCCCGCCCGACGCTGGTGCTGGGCCGCAGCACCGAAGCCGACGTGCGGATCGACGACCCCGGCGTCTCGCGCCGGCACTGCGAGATCCGGACCGGAACGCCCTCGACGATCCAGGATCTCGGGTCCACCAACGGCATCGTGGTGGACGGGCAGCACACCACCCGCGCTACGCTCCGCGACGGCTCGCGGATCGTCGTGGGCAGCACCACCATCATTTACCGGCAAGCCGAAGGGTGAAGCGGGGGCAATGTCAGAGCTGACCCTGACGGTCATGCGGTTGGGTTTCCTGGCCGTTCTGTGGCTGTTCGTGATCGTGGCCGTCCAGGTCATCAGGAGCGACCTGTTCGGTACGCGCGTCACGCAGCGCGGTGCGCGCCGCGGCGGCGGCGCCGAGGCGCGCGCCCAGGCGCAGGCCGCTGCCGGCGGTGGCGGCCGGCCGCAGCCCCCGCAGCAGCGCCAGCGCCGCGGAGGGCCCACCAAGCTGGTCGTCTCCGAGGGCACCCTCACCGGCACCACGGTCGCGCTGCAGGGCCAGACCATTACCCTGGGCCGCGCCCACGACTCGACGATCGTGCTGGACGACGACTACGCGTCGAGCCGGCACGCGCGGATCTACCCCGACCGAGACGGCAACTGGATCGTCGAGGACCTGGGGTCCACCAACGGCACGTACCTCGACCGGGCCCGGCTCACCGTCGCGACACCCATCCCGCTGGGTGCCCCGATCCGCATCGGCAAGACCGTCATCGAGCTGCGGAAGTAGTACGACAATGAGCGAGCGGAGCGAGCGAGCCGCGGCGGTCCCCGAAGCGGACCCGAGCGCGCTCCCGACCGGAGGGTGGGCAGAGTGGCTCGAGACCGGTTGTACCCGGAGCCGACGGGCGAGGTGCGCATGAGTCTTTCTCTGCGGTTCGCCGCCGGATCGCACAAGGGCATGATCCGCGAGGGCAACGAGGACTCCGGTTACGCCGGCCCGCGCCTGCTCGCCATCGCCGACGGCATGGGCGGCCAGGCCGCCGGTGAGGTCGCCAGCTCCGAGGTGATCTCCACCCTCGTCCAGCTCGACGACGACATCCCCGGCTCCGACATCCTGACCCAGCTCGGTGTGGCCGTGCAGCGCGCCAACGACCAGCTGCGCGTCATGGTCGAGGAGGACCCGCAGCTGGAGGGCATGGGCACCACGCTCACCGCGCTCCTGTGGACGGGCCAGCGGCTCGGCCTGGTGCACGTCGGCGACAGCCGCGCGTACCTGCTGCGCGACGGCGTGCTGACCCAGATCACGCAGGACCACACCTGGGTGCAGCGGCTCGTCGACGAGGGCCGCATCACCGAGGAGGAGGCCACCACCCACCCGCAGCGCTCCCTGCTGATGCGCGCGCTGGGCAGCGGCGACCACGTCGAGCCCGACCTCTCCATCCGCGAGGTGCGGGCCGGCGACCGGTACCTGGTGTGCTCCGACGGCCTGTCCGGCGTCGTCTCCCACCAGACCCTGGAGGAGACCCTCGCGGGCTACCACGGCCCGCAGGAGACCGTCGGGGAACTGATCCAGCTCGCCCTGCGCGGCGGCGGCCCCGACAACATCACCTGCATCGTCGCGGACGTCCTGGACAACGACAGCGGCGACACCCTGGCCGCCCAGTTCAACGACAGCCCGGTCGTGGTCGGCGCGGTGGCCGAGAAGCCGCACCACCTCTTCGACGGCGGCGCCATGCAGACCCCGGCCGGCCGTGCCGCCGGCCTCGGCCGCCAGGCGCCCCCGCCGGCCCCGGGCCACTTCGGCCCGCCCGGGTCGGGCGAGGCGCCCGCCTACGGCGCGCCGCCGGAGCAGTACGGCTCCTTCGGCGAGTACGGCGACGCCGACGGCTACGAGGACGAGTTCAAGCCCCGCCGGGGCGGCCGGAAGTGGCTCAAGAGGTCCTTCTTCCTGCTGCTGGCGCTCGGCGTGGTCGGCGGCGGCCTCTACGGCGGCTGGCGCTGGACCCAGACGCAGTACTACGTGGGCGTCAAGGACGACCACGTGGCGCTGTACCGGGGCATCAGCCAGGACCTGGCCTGGATCAAGCTCTCGAAGGTCGACAAGGACCACCCCGAGATCGAACTCAAGTACCTGCCGGACTTCAAGCGCAAGCAGGTCGAGGCCACGATCAACGAGGGCGACCGCGCCAAGGCCGTCGCGAAGATCGAGGGTCTGGCCGTGCAGGCCTCCGCGTGCCGCAAGGCCGAGGAGCGCGACAAGGCCGAGAAGACCACCAAGCCGCCGGCCGCCACCACCGGCAGCGGCACGCAGACCCAGAAGACGCCCGCGCCGACCCCCGGTCCCACCTTCACCGAGGAAGAGCAGAAGCTGGTCGACCAGTGCGGCAAGCAGTAGAGCCAAGCGGGCGCAGGGGGCCTGCCACACCATGAGCGTTGTCACCAACACGACCACCATCGGGGCCATCGAGCTGCCGAGCCGGCGCAACACCGAGCTCGTGCTCCTCGGCCTCGCCGTGGCCATCCCGATCTTCGCCTACGCCAACGCGGGGCTGGCCATCCACGGCAAGCTGCCGCCCGGCATGATCGCGTACGGCCTGGGCCTCGGCCTCCTGGCGGGCATCGCGCACGTCGTGGTGCGCCGCTACGCGAAGTACGCCGACCCGCTGCTGCTGCCGCTGGCCACGCTGCTCAACGGCCTGGGCCTGGTGCTGATCTGGCGCCTGGACCAGTCCGAGCGGCTGCAGAACCTCGCCAAGCGGTCCTGGGGCGCGTTCTCCCCCGCCGCGCCCAACCAGCTCTTCTTCACGGCGATCGGCATCACGCTGTTCGTCGGCGTGCTGCTGATCATGAAGGACCACCGCACGCTGCAGCGGTTCACGTACATCTCGATGGCCGTGGCGCTGGTGCTGCTGATCCTGCCGATGGTCCCGGGTCTGGGAGCGGACGTCTTCGGCGCCAAGATCTGGATCTCGGTGGGCGGCTTCTCCATCCAGCCCGGTGAGTTCGCGAAGATCGTCATCGCGGTGTTCTTCGCCGGCTACCTGATGGTGAAGCGGGACGCGCTCGCCCTGGCCAGCCGCCGCTTCATGGGCCTCTACCTGCCGCGCGGCCGCGACCTGGGCCCGATCCTGATGATCTGGGCGATGAGCCTGCTCATCCTGATCTTCGAGACCGACCTCGGTACCTCGCTGCTGTTCTTCGGCATGTTCGTGGTCATGCTCTACGTGGCCACCGAGCGGACCAGCTGGATCGTCATCGGCCTGCTGATGTCGGCCGGCGGTGCGGTGGCCGTGGCCAACTTCTCCTCCCACGTCGGGGCGCGCGTCAACGCCTTCCTCGACCCCTTCTCCTGCTTCAAGACGTCCGGCGCCTGCGAGCAGGTCGGCAACGCCCTGATGTCCTTCGGCTCGGGCGGCGTGCTGGGCACCGGCTGGGGCCAGGGCCACTCGGACCTGATCCTGTTCGCCGCCAACTCCGACTTCATCTTCACCACCGTCGGCGAGGAGCTCGGGCTCGCCGGTGTGATGGCGTTCCTGATGCTGTACGCGCTGATCGTCGAGCGGGGCGCGCGCACCGCCCTGGCCTCGCGCGACCCCTTCGGCAAGCTCTTCGCGATCGGCCTGACGGGTGCCTTCGCGATCCAGATCTTCGTCGTGGCCGGCGGCGTCATGGGCCTGATCCCGCTGACCGGTATGACCATGCCGTTCCTGGCCTCCGGCGGCTCCTCGGTCATCGCGAACTGGGCCCTGATCGGCATCCTGATCCGCATCAGCGACACCGCCCGCCGGCCGGCCCCGATGCCGGCCTCCTCGACCGACTCCGAGCTGACCCAGGTGGTGCGGCCCTCGTGAACAAGCCCCTCCGCCGCATCGCGATCTTCTGCGGGCTGCTGATCCTCACGCTGCTGCTGCGCGCCAACTGGCTGCAGTACGTCCAGGCCGAGGAGCTCGCCACCCGCAAGGAGAACCGCCGGGTCCAGATCGCCCAGTACGCCTCCGAGCGCGGCAACATCATCGTCGGCGACAAGGCGATCACCGGCTCGGCCGTCACCGACGGCAGCGACTACAAGTACAAGCGCACCTACGTCGACGGCCCGATGTGGGCCCCCGTCACCGGCTTCGCCTCCCAGGCCTTCGGCTCCACGCAGCTGGAGTCGCTGGAGGACGGCATCCTCACCGGCAACGACGACCGGCTGTTCTTCGACCGGACGATCGGGATGTTCACGGGTGAGAAGAAGGCCGGCGGCAACGTCCGCACGACCCTGAACCGGGCCGCGCAGGTGGCCGCCTACAAGGGCCTGGGCAAGAAGACCGGCGCGGTCGCGGCCATCGACCCGCGCACGGGCGCGATCCTGGCCCTGGTCAGCACCCCCTCGTACGACCCCTCCTCCTTCGCGGGCAACTCGAAGAAGGACGAGAAGGCGTGGGTGGAGCTGAAGGACGGCAAGGAGAAGGCGCTGGTCAACCGCGCCCTGCGCGAGACCTACCCGCCCGGTTCGACGTTCAAGGTGGTCACCTCGGCGGCAGCCCTGGAGCACGGCGTCATCACCGACGTCGAGGCCCCGACGGACACCCCCGAGCCGTTCAACCTGCCCACCACGCGCACGCCCATGGTCAACCACGCCCACGGGTGCGAGAAGGCCAGCCTGAAGCACGCGCTGGAGATCTCCTGCAACTCCGTGTTCGCGAACGTGGCCGACAAGGTGGGCCGCGACAAGATGCTGGAGACCGCGGAGAAGTTCGGCTTCAACAACGGCAAGATCGACACCCCGGTCCGCGCCTACGCGAGCGTCTACGACAAGGAGATGGACCGGCCGAGCAACTCGCTCTCCGCGATCGGCCAGTACAACACCGCCGCCACCCCGCTGCAGATGGCGATGGTCGCGGCCGCCGTGGCGAACGACGGCAAGCTGATGAAGCCGTACATGGTCGACGAGCTGACCGCGCCGAACCTGGACGTCCTGGAGAAGACCGAGCCGGAGGAGATGAGCCGGCCGCTGTCCCCGGAGAACGCCCAGAAGCTCCAGGACATGATGGTCTCCGTCGTCGAGAACGGCACCGGCAAGGTCGCCAAGATCGACGGCGTCTCGGTCGGCGGCAAGACGGGTACCGCGCAGCACGGCGAGCGCAACTCGAAGCGGCCGTACGCCTGGTTCATCTCGTACGCCAAGACGGACAAGGGCTCCCCGGTCGCGGTCGCCGTGGTCGTCGAGGACGCCGGTGCGTCGGTCGACCGCGAGGACATCACGGGTGGCGGCCTGGCCGGTCCGATCGCCAGGGACGTCATGGAGGCGGTACTCAAGAGCCAGGGGTGACGAAAGTCACCTACTGGGCAAGTCTGGTGAGGACGGTACCGGTCGGGTATCAGGATGCCGCAGGGCGATCCAGACCCGGCCCGGGCCGGTAGCCTTTGCCCGAACAGCACACCGCCGGACCACACACGGGTGCGGTCGGGACTGACGGAGAGGGCTGGTAGTAGCTATGGAAGAGCCGCGTCGCCTCGGCGGCCGGTACGAGCTGGGCTCGGTGCTCGGCCGTGGTGGCATGGCCGAGGTGTATCTCGCCCATGACACCAGGCTCGGCCGGACCGTGGCCGTGAAGACGCTGCGCGCCGACCTGGCCCGCGACCCGTCCTTCCAGGCCCGGTTCCGCCGGGAGGCACAGTCCGCCGCCTCGCTCAACCACCCGGCCATCGTCGCGGTCTACGACACCGGCGAGGACTACGTCGACAACATCTCCATCCCGTACATCGTGATGGAGTACGTCGACGGCTCCACCCTGCGCGAACTGCTGCACTCCGGCCGCAAGCTGCTGCCCGAGCGCACGCTGGAGATGACCGTCGGGATCCTCCAGGCGCTGGAGTACTCGCACCGCGCGGGCATCGTGCACCGCGACATCAAGCCGGCGAACGTCATGCTGACGCGCACCGGCCAGGTCAAGGTCATGGACTTCGGCATCGCCCGCGCGATGGGCGACTCCGGCATGACCATGACGCAGACCGCGGCCGTGATCGGCACCGCCCAGTACCTCTCCCCGGAGCAGGCCAAGGGCGAGACCGTCGACGCCCGGTCCGACCTGTACTCCACCGGCTGCCTGCTGTACGAGCTGCTGACGGTGCGGCCCCCGTTCGTCGGCGACTCCCCGGTGGCCGTCGCGTACCAGCACGTGCGCGAGGAGCCCCAGCCGCCGAGCAACTTCGACCCCGAGATCACGCCCGAGATGGACGCCATCGTCCTGCGGGCCCTGGTCAAGGACCCCGACTACCGCTACCAGTCGGCCGACGAGATGCGGGCCGACATCGAGGCGTGCCTGGAGGGCCAGCCGGTGGCGGCCACCGCCGCCCTGGGCGCGGTCGGCTACGGCGGCTACGACAACAACGGCTACGGCTACCCGGACCAGCCCACCGCGGCCCTGCGGTCGGCCGACCAGGGCCACACCACGATGATGCCGCCGATGCCCCCGGGCGACGGCGGCTACGACCCGCACGGGTACGACGACCGCGGCCCGGCCCGGCGCCGCCCGCAGAAGAAGTCGAACGTCTCGACGATCCTGCTGGTGGTCGCGGCCGTCCTGGTGCTGGTCGGCGCGATCCTGATCGGCCGCACGCTGGTCAACGGCACGTCGAACGACACCGTCAGCGCGCCGAGCCTGGTGGGCAAGACCCTCCAGGAGGCGATCACCAGCGGCGACAACGTCGGGCTGAAGGTCGTCAAGGACAAGGAAGAGCCCTGCAAGGACCAGGCCAAGAACCTGGTCTGCAGCCAGGACCCGGCCAAGGAGACCGAGCTGAAGAAGGGCGACACCATCAGGGTCGTCATCTCCACCGGTGCGCCGAAGGTCCTCGTGCCGGACGTCACGGGCGTCTCCTTCGAGGCGGCCGAGAAGCAGCTCACCGACAAGGGCTTCCAGGTCGAGCGGAACAACGAGGTCAACGACGAGCGCAAGCCCGGCACCGTCCTCTCCCAGGACCCGAAGGGCGACTCCTCCGTCGAGGCCGGCTCGAAGATCACGCTGACCGTGGCCAAGGAGGCCGACAAGGTCACCGTTCCGAACCTGGTCGGCAAGACCCCGGACGAGGCCAAGCAGCTGCTCCAGGAAGCCGGTCTGCAGCTGGGGTCGACCGAAGAGGTCGACTCGACCAACACGGCCGGCACGATCGTCACCCAGAGCCTGAACCCGGGTGACTCGGTGGCCCCCGACTCCACGGTCAACGTGACGGTCGCCAAGGCCGGCCAGGAGGTCCGGGTGCCGCGACTGGCCGGCAGGACGGTGGGCGAGGCGCGCCAGCTGCTCGCCGAGCGGCAGCTCGTCCTGGGCCAGATCACCGGTCCGACGGACGACGCCGCGGTGATCGTCCTCAGCCAGCCGGACGCCGGCCAGAAGCTCGCCCCGGGCAGCGCCGTCAACGTGGTCACCACGGCCGGCGGCCAGAACCAGGGCGGCCAGCAGGGCGGCAACAACAACGGCGGCACGATCTCGGGCATCTTCGGCTGACCCGGCCCCGCCACGGAACGAACACCGACGCTCCCCGTCGGACCACCCGGTCCGGCGGGGAGCGTCGTTCGTGGCGGCGCGTGCGGTCCGACGGCGGGGGGCGTCAGCGCAGTTCGGCCGGGGGCGTGCGCCGCGCGTCCACCCGCTCGGTCCGCACCAGCTGGCCCCACACGACGTAGCGGTACTTCGACGTGTACATCGGCGTGCAGGTGGTCAGCGTGACGTACCGGCCGGGCGCGGTACGGCCCGACGCGCGCGGTACGGGGGCCAGGACGCCGGTGTCGTACCGCGAGGTCTGCGCCAGCTCGGCGAAGACCCGGTAGACGTACCAGGTGTCCCGCGTCTCGAAGACGATCGGGTCGCCGTCCCGCAGCTTGTGGATGTTGTGGAACTTGGCGCCGTGCCCGTCGCGGTGCGCGGCGAGCGAGAAGTTGCCCGTACGGTCCCAGGGGAGCGCGGACCTGACCGGGTCGGTGTAGTAGCCGGCCACGCCGTCGTCGAGCACGTCCGCCGAGGTGCCGCGCTTGACCAGCACCTCGCCGTCGTCCATCGCGGGCACGTGCAGGAAGCCGATGCCGTCCCTGGTGTCGAGGGCGCCGGGCGCGCCCGCGGGCGGGGCGCTGCGCCAGGCCCGGCGGACCTGGTCGCCGCGCTCGGCGGCGGAGCGGTCGGCGAGGACGTTCGTCCACCACAGCGAGTAGACGACGAACAGGGCGAGCACCAGGCCCGTGGTGATCAGCAGCTCCCCGAGCAGGCTCAGGGCCCCGGCCAGCAGGCTCCTGCGCGGCCCTGGGCGGCGTGCGCCGCGGCCTCGTGACAAGGTGGGTCCCTCCTCTACCCCAGTGCCGGCGGGACGCCCTTGCTGCGCGGCCGCTCGTCGACCATCCTGCCCCAGACGATCATCCGGTAGGTGCTGGTGAACTCGGGGGTGCAGGTCGTCAGCGTGATGTACCGGCCCGGCCCGGTGAAGCCGGAGCCCTCCGGCACGGGCTTGAGGACCGCGACGTTGGCCGGCGAGGTCTGCGGCAGGGCGCCGGTGGTCTCGTACGTGTAGTAGGCGTCGCGCGTCTCGACCACGATCGGGTCGCCCGGCACCAGCCGGTTGATGTAGCGGAACGGTTCGCCGTGGGTGTTGCGGTGGCCCGCCACCGCGAAGTTGCCCTGTGCGTCCGAGGGCATCGCGGTCTTCAGCGCGCCCTCGGAGTAGTGCCCGACCATGCCCCGGTCCAGGACCGTCTGCTTGCCGATGCCCTGGGCGATGGGCACCACCACGTCCAGCTTCGGGATGTACATGATCGCGAAGCCCTGGCCGGGTTCGAAGGCGGTGGGTGCGGGGGCGGCCCCCGGGCCCGCGTTCCAGTCCCGCTTGAGGTGGCGGGTGGCGCCGTCGGTGATCCGGTCGGCGCGCACGTTGGTGTACCAGAGCTGGTAGGTGACGAAGAGCAGCATCAGCACGCCGAGGGTGATGAAGAGCTCCCCGACCGCACGGCTCGCGATCACCAGGGGGCCGCCGCGGCGCCTGCGCCGCGCCCGCCTCGCGGCCTCCTGTGCGGCCCTGCGCCGCGCGGCCCGGCCCCCGGTGGGCACGGGCGGCGCGACGGCCGTCACGCGACGGCCTTGCCCACCACCGGGGCCAGTCCCGCGGACCGCTCGACGGCGCCGGCGTCACCGCAGTCGGTGAGCCAGTTGGCGAGCATGCGGTGGCCCCACTCGGTGAGCACGGACTCGGGGTGGAACTGCACGCCCTCCACGCGGTGTTCGCGGTGGCGCAGGCCCATGATGATCCCGTCCTCGGTGCGGGCGGTGACCTCCAGGACGTCCGGCAGGGCGGCCGGCTCGGCGGCCAGCGAGTGGTAGCGGGTGGCCGTGAAGGGGGACGGCAGGCCGCGGAAGACGCCCAGGCCCTCGTGGACGACCGGGGAGGTCTTGCCGTGCAGCAGCTCGGGGGCGCGGTCGACGACGCCGCCGTACGCGACGGCCATGGACTGCATGCCGAGGCAGACGCCGAAGACGGGGACCCCGGTGGCGGCGCAGTGGCGGACCATGTCGACGCAGACGCCGGCCTCCTCGGGGGTGCCCGGGCCGGGGGAGAGCAGCACGCCGTCGAAGCCGTCCTGCGCGTGGGCGAGCTCGACCTCGTCGTTGCGCAGCACCTCGCACTCCGCGCCCAGCTGGTACAGGTACTGGACCAGGTTGAATACGAAGCTGTCGTAGTTGTCCACGACCAGAATGCGCGCGCTCACCGGGTTCCCGATCCTTCGTCGACGGTCACATCGTTGAACGGAAGGAGCGGCTCGGCCCACGGGAAGACGTACTGGAACAGCACGAAGACCACGGCGAGCGCGAGGACGAGGCAGATCAGCGCACGAACCCACGCGTTGCCCGGCAGATGGCGCCAGATCCAGCCGTACATGCCGTCCCTTCCGTTCCGTGTACCGCACCAGACTACGGGCTGGGGTGGCCCGCGGACCGGGTCTCGGTCAGTTCCGCCCAGACGATGAGACGGTGGCTGTGGCCCCACTCCGGGTCGCAGGTGGTGAGGGTCAGGTAGCGGCCGGGCGCGGTGAATCCGGACCGGCGGGGGACCGGGTCGAGGACGGCGGTGTCGGTGGGCACGGTGCGCAGCGGTTGGTTCCGGATCGTGTACGTGTACCAGGTCGCCCCGTCGTGGATCAGGACCCGGTCGCCGGGGCGCAGCAGGGGGAAGTCCTTGAAGGGGTCGCCGTAGGTGCGCCGGTGCCCGGCGACGGCGAAGTTGCCGGCCCCGCCCAGCGGGGCGCTGCGGGCGTAGTGGCCCAGTCCCTTCTTGAGGACCCCGGTCCCGGTGCCTTCGAGGACGGGCTTGTGCCAGTCGGCGCCCAGGCGCGGGATCCACATCTCGGCGAAGGCCCGGCCCGGCTCGTACGCGGTCCCGCCGGCCCGGGTCCCGGCGGCCCGCGCGGGGGCTCCGGCGGCGCCGGACCGGCCGGCGGCGGGGGCCGCGGCGGCGGCCTGCCAGCGGCCCCGCAGGCGCTCGATCTCGCCGTCCATGGCCCGGTCGGCCTTCACCCCGGTCCAGAGGACGACGTAGGCGACGAAGAGCAGGATCAGGGTGCCGGCCGTCAGGCACAGCTCGCTGAGGGTGCGGACGGTCAGCCGCAGGACGTCGCCACTACTCCGCTTGCTCCACGGGCTTCGCATAGTGGAGGTCCACTGTGCCCGAATACCCGGGCAGAGTCAGGACCTTGTGGTCCTCGACCTTCCAGCCGAGCCCGTAGGCGTTGACGTACAGCTGGTAGTTCTGGATCGCCGGGGAGGCGGTCAGGGCGCGCCGCAGGGCGCCGACGTCGCCGACCGCGGTGACCTTGTAGGGGGGCGAGTAGACCCGGCCCTGGAGGATCAGGGTGTTGCCGACGCAGCGCACGGCGCTGGTGGAGATCAGCCGCTGGTCCATGACGCGGATGCCGCGGGCGCCGCCCTGCCACAGGGCGTTCACGACGGCCTGGAGGTCCTGCTGGTGGATGACCAGGTCGTTGGGCTGGGGCTCGGGGACGTTGGGGATGCGGGCGGTGGCGCCGGGCGGGGCGTCGTTGAGCGTGACGGTGACGGCCTGGCCGGTCAGCGGCTCGGTGCCGGCGGCCTTCTGGAGGGCCTGGAGCTTGATGTCCTCGGCGGTGGTGCTGCCGTCGTCGCGCTCGGCGAGGGCGTCGACCTGCTTGCGGACGGCGCCGGTGCTCTCCTCGAGGTCGGCGTTGTCCTGGCTGCGCTCGTGGATGAGGTCGGACAGCTTGAGCAGGGAGGTGTCGGTGCGGATGTTCGTACCCTTGGAGGTGTTGAAGCTGGTCACGAAGATCAGCCCGGCCAGGGCGAACACGGCCGCGGTGAGCAGCCGGACCGGCCTGCGGCCCACGGAATCGCTCAACGTACCCTTCTCCTTCAGCGCCCCCTTTGCCACTACGCTAACGGACGCCCGGGGGAGGCTCGTCCCCAGCGCATCGACAGGAGAGACCCTCGTGCCGAAGTCACGTATCCGCAAGAAGGCCGATTTCACGCCGCCGCCGGTGAAGCAGGCACAGACCATCAAGCTGGGCAGCCGCGGCTGGGTGGCACCGGTCATGCTGGCCATGTTCCTGATCGGTCTGGCGTGGATCGTCACCTTCTACGTGACCGACACCCGGCTGCCGATCGAGGTGCTGGGCAACTGGAACATCGTGGTCGGCTTCGGCTTCATCGCGGCGGGCTTCGGCGTATCCACCCAGTGGAAGTAAGTCAAGCTCTCCGGAGAGTTATCCACAGCGCTATCCACACCTGAGGAAAAGACAGAAGATCTGTGGATAACCTGGACCCAGGTTGACGCCGGTGTGATTGATCCGGCCGCCGACCTGGGTCTTCTTGCTTTCTCCACACGTTTCCACATGGTGCACAAGATCCGACACGGACTGTGGACAAGTCCCGCTCAGGTGAGCGCGGCGGTCCTCAGGAGCACGGCCACGACCACGGCCGCGAGCACCAGTCCACAGGTTCCCCACTGCACCAGCGAGCGGTGCTCACGGGGCGCGTGCACCATCCCGATGGCGATCAGGACACCGGCGACGAGACCACCGACGTGCGCCTGCCAGGAGATCCCGGACCAGCCGAAGGTGATCACCAGGTTGATCACCAGCAGGGCGATGACGGGCCGCATGTCGTAGCGCATCCGGCGCATGAGGACGGCGGTCGCGCCGAACAACCCGTAGATGGCACCGGAGGCGCCGAGGGTCTGCACGTTCGGCTCGGCGAGCAGGTACACCAGCGCGCTGCCGGCCAGGCCCGAGACCAGGTAGAGGGCCAGGTAGCGGGCCCTCCCCAGGGCGGCCTCCAACGACGGGCCGAGGAACCACAGGCTCAGCATGTTGAACCCGATGTGCCAGATCTCCTCGTGCAGGAACATCGAGGTCAGCAGCCGGTACCACTCACCCGTCGCGACGCCTTCCAAGGGGCCGTAGGCCAGCGGGCCGAGCTGCTCCCGGGCCTGGCCGAGCATCGCCAGGCGGTTGACGAGCTCGTTGTGCACGGTGGCCCCGCCGGTGGCGAGGACCGCCACGAACACCGCGACGTTGATCCCGATCAGGATCTTGGTCACCAGCGCCGGGTCGCCGGCCACGACGGCGCCGCCCCCGACCGTGCGCGGCTGGTTGGCGGCCGGGGCGTGGCCGGTGCCCGAACCGGTGCGGACGCACTCGGGGCACTGGAAGCCCACGGACGCGTCGACCATGCAGTCCGGGCAGATCGGGCGCTCGCAGCGGGTGCAGCGGATGCCCGTCTGACGGTCCGGGTGGCGGTAGCAGCCCGGCAGGCGCTGGGTGTCCATCGGTCCTCGATCCCCCTCGCGGATCCTTCGTTCTCCCGGTAGGCCGTCAGGCCTTCTTGACGTCCCGCTTCTCGATCACCACGGACTGGATGACGACGTCCTCCAGCGGGCGCTCGGTGCGCGGGTTGGTCGCGGTGCCGGCGATGGCGTCGACGACCTTGCGGCTCGGCTCGTCCACGACCTCGCCGAAGATCGTGTGCTTGCGCGTCAGCCACGCCGTCGGGGCGACCGTGATGAAGAACTGCGAGCCGTTGGTGCCCGGGCCGGCGTTGGCCATGGCCAGCAGGTACGGCTTGGCGAAGTGCAGGTCGGGGTGGAACTCGTCGGCGAAGGTGTAGCCCGGGCCGCCGGTGCCGTTCCCGAGCGGGTCGCCGCCCTGGATCATGAAACCGCTGATCACCCGGTGGAAGACGGTGCCGTCGTACAGCGGGGCGGTGGTCCGCTCGCCGGTCTCGGGGTGGGTCCACTCCCGCGTGCCCTCGGCGAGCTCCGTGAAGTTCCGGACCGTCTTCGGCGCGAGGAACGGGAACAGCTCGATTTCGATGTCGCCGTGGGTGGTCTTGAGGGTGGCGTAGAGCTTCTCGGCCACGAAATCCGCCTTCCAGCATGTCCAGCATGGGTCCGCACTGACGTCGTCGATCCTCGCACGGTCGGGCCAAGGGGTGGATAAAGCCCGGGTTCGGCCACCCGGATGCCTGTCGCCGCATGCCCGCGGGCGGTTTGACAGGCATGATCCGGTAAAGGGTGGAAAGGTGAACCGTGTCTGCCACCGTCCGCCACCGATGAGGAGGATCACGTGACCCGCATGGACAGCGTGCGCGCCGCCGGGAGTTCGGCCAGGGAGAGCGCGCGGCACGCCGCGGAAGTGGTGGCGCCGTACGCACAGAACGCCCGGGACGCCGCCGTGCAGTACGCCCAGGAGGCCAACGAGCGGCTCGCGCCGAAGGCCTCGTACGCGGCCGCCGAAGCGAGCCGGTACGCGCGCAGTGCCTACGACACCCACCTGCACCCCCAGCTCACGAAGGCCCGCACCCACGTCCCGCCGAGGGTGGACACGGCCGCGACCAAGGCCTACGCGCAGGCCCGCACCGCCGCCCGCCAGGCCGCCGACTACACCGGCCCGCGCATCGACGCCGCGGTCGCCGCGAGCAAGCCGATCGCCGCCGAGGCCGCGTCCCGGTCGGCGGCGGCCGTGGCGGCGCTGAAGGGGCAGGTCACCGTCGAGGAGATCGAGCACCTGGTGCGCCGGCACGAGCGGCGGGCCAAGTGCGGCAAGGCGCTCAAGGCCGCCGCGCTGGTCGGCCTGTTCCTCGGCGGCGCCTTCGCCCTGTGGAAGTGGTGGGACCAGCAGTCGAACCCGGACTGGCTGGTCGAGCCGCCCGCGGCCACCGAGGTGGCCGACGGCGGCCCCGCCGACGTGGTCTAGCCGAACCGCCCGCCCGCCGTCCCCCGCCCGGGGACCGCACGAACACCGGGGCCCGGATCCGATGGAGGATCCGGGCCCCGGTCTGCGGTTCGGTCGGGCGGGTCGGTTCGGGCAGGTCGGTTCGGGAGGGTCAGTTCGGGAGGGTCAGGACCATCCCGGGGTGGATCATCTCGGGGTTGGTGCCGATCACCCCGCGGTTCGTGGCGTACAGCTCGCGCCAACGGGCCTCGTTGCCGAGCTGGGACCGGGCGATCCCGGCGAGGGAGTCACCGGCCCGGACGATGTACGTCCGCTTCGTCGCGACCGGTGCGGCCGCGGGCGCGGCGGTGCCCGTGGCGGCGGTGGCGGCGGGCGGGGTGGGCGCCACCGGCGGGGCGGTGGGTCGCGGCGGGGCGGCGGGCATGGGCGGGGCCTCGGCGGTCATGCGCTCGGCCGCCTCCTTCGGCGCCCGGCCGGACATGTCGGCGTACCGCGACGGAGCGGGACCGGAAGCCGATGGTCGGTCCGCGGCCGGCATCTGCTGCTGGAGCTGTTCCCCGGCCTTCTCGGCCGACTCGGGCGGATGCTTCTTGTCGTGTTTGAGGAAGTCGAAGATTCCCATCGCACTACGCCTCCGGGCATGGGTGGAGCCCCCCTGCCTCCACTGTGCGCCCGTCGACCCCGGGACGCGAGCCCACGAACACGGAAGGCCCACGTCCGCCACTGCGGTGCCGGCGGCGCGCCGGCGCGGTCGGCCAGGCACGTGAAAAGACCCCGTCCGACTTGCGTTTCCGCAGGTCGGACGGGGTCTTGATGTGGAGCCTAGGGGAGTCGAACCCCTGACATCTGCCATGCAAAGACAGCGCTCTACCAACTGAGCTAAGGCCCCGCGAAACGGATCGGACCGATCGAGATCACGCCTCGGCCACGTCCGCAGACCAGAGTACCGGGTCTCCCCCTGTATCCCGCAAAATGATGGGGACTCCCCCCGGGCGACCACGCTCCGTAAGATGCTCGCGAGGTTCGCACCAGCGAAGGGGAGTAGTAGTGGACGCAGTACAGCAAGAGGCCACGGCCAGAGCCAGAGAGCTTCAGCGGAGTTGGTACGGAGAGCCCCTCGGCGCGCTCTTCCGCCGACTCATAGATGACCTCGGTCTGAACCAGGCCCGCCTTGCTGCCGTGCTCGGCCTGTCGGCGCCCATGCTGTCCCAGCTCATGAGCGGACAGCGCGCGAAGATCGGCAACCCGGCCGTGGTCCAGCGCGTCCAGGCCCTCCAGGAGCTGGCCGGGCTGGTCGCCGACGGCAGCGTGAGCGCCGTGGAGGCCACGGACCGCATGGACGAGATCCGCAAGACCCAGGGGGGTTCCGTCCTGAGCAACACCGCGCAGACGACCACGAGTTCGGGTGCCCCGACCGTGCGCCGCGTGGTCCGCGAGATCCAGTCGCTGCTGCGCTCGGTCGCCGCGGCCGGCGACATCATCGATGCGGCGGACTCCCTCGCACCGACCCATCCGGAACTGGCAGAGTTCCTCCGGGTCTACGGCGCCGGCCGCACCGCCGACGCGGTCGCCCACTACGAGGCGCACCAGGGCTGACACCAGAGGGGGGAGCGGGCGCAGCACGATGGGTGAGGTGTTCGCCGGTCGGTACGAGCTGATCGATCCGATCGGACGCGGGGGAGTCGGAGCCGTCTGGCGCGCCTGGGACCGGCGCCGGAAGCGGTACGTGGCCGCCAAGGTTCTCCAGCAGAGCGACGCCCACACCCTGCTGCGCTTCGTGCGCGAGCAGGCGCTGCGCATCGACCACCCCCACGTGCTGGCTCCGGCCAGTTGGGCGGCGGACGACGACAAGGTGCTGTTCACCATGGACCTGGTGAGCGGCGGATCCATGGCCCATGTCATCGGCGACTACGGCCCCTTGCCCCCCTCGTTCGTCTGCACGCTCCTCGACCAGCTGCTCTCCGGGCTCCAGGCGGTGCACGCCGAAGGCGTCGTGCACCGCGACATCAAGCCCGCCAACATCCTTCTGGAGGCGACCGGGACGGGCCGTCCGCACCTGCGGCTGTCCGACTTCGGCATCTCCATGCGCAAGGGCGAGCCCCGGCTGACGGAGACCAACTACGTCGTCGGGACGCCGGGTTATTTCGCACCCGAGCAACTCATGGGAGCGGAGCCCGACTTCCCCGCCGACCTGTTCGCCGTCGGCCTGGTCGCCCTCTACCTGCTCCAGGGCCAGAAGCCCGACGCACAGGGGCTGGTGGAGCACTTCATGACCCATGGAACTCCGGGCGCCCCACAGGGCATCCCGGAGCCGCTGTGGCAGGTCGTCGCCACGCTCGTGCAGCCCGACCCCGCGGTGCGCTTCCGGACCGCCACAGGGGCGCGCAAGGCGCTCGCCTCGGCGGTCGAGCTGCTGCCCGAGCCCGGTCCCGACGAAGAACCGGTCGAGATCTTCGACCAGCTGGGCCCGCTGCCCCCGGGCTTCGGCCCGGACGGCCCGGAAGCCGTTCCCGTTCCCGGCCCCGGCCCCGAAGTCACGACCGTGGATGTTTCACGTGAAACATCACCCGACCCCACGGGCACCGCCTTCCACCCCGGCGAACCGACGCAGACCGCGACCTCCCCGCCACCGAGGCCCGGCACTCCTCCCGCTCCCGGCACCGCCAGGCCGGCCGCGCCCGCACCGGCCGTCCCCGGGTTCGGGCCCGCCTTCGGCTCCGCCGAGGCCGCCGCCCCCTACGCGCGACCCCCGGCACCCGCTCCCCCGGCGCCGACGCCCATGCCGGAGACGCCGGCCGTGCCGGAGTCCTCGGCCATGTCGGAGACGGGCAGCTTCCACCTGGCCCCGCCGGCCCGGACGGCCGGCACCCTGGCCTACACCGCCCCACACCCGCTGGCGGGCCCACGGCACGCCGCACCACGGGCCCCCGAGCCCGTCCCGGCCCGTCCCGGCCCACCCGCCAAGGTGGCCGTACCGGTGCTGCTGGTGGCCCTCGTCTGCTTCGCCGTGGGGATCTGGGCCCTCACCCAGACCTGAGCCCCGTCACCGCCCGGCGGCCGCCCGGCGCCGAGACAGCAGGGTCCACACCCCGAGCCCCAGCACCAGCACCGTCCCGGTGCCGATCCCGCCCGCGGCCACGCGCCGCATGGTGCCCCGCCGGGCCTCCGCGGCGGCCGCCTCGGAGGCCGTCTGACCGGCCTCGGCCGCGTCCCGGTCGGCCGCGACGATCCCGAACCCGGCCCGGGCGGCGCCCGGCTCCGCGTACGGGGGTCCGGGGCGCGCGGTGCCGTCGAGCGTGATCCGCAGCGTCAGCGGGACCGAGCCGGTGGTGAACTCCGCGACCTTCCGGTTCAGGGTGACGGCCACGTAGTACCAGCCGGCCGCGCTCAGCTGCCGGGTCTTCGCGTCGGAGGACCACCGGTTGTCGTAGGACACCGGGGCCAGCGGCCCCAACGCGACCTCCAGCTGCTTGCCGCTGTACGTCCCGTCCTCGGCGCCCGCCGGGGCCCGCACCGGACTGTAGACCTGGGTGACCAGCCCGTAGGAGGCGAAGCCGTAGTCCTTGGTCATCCGTGCCCCGGCCAGCTCCGCGGCCACGCTCAGCTGGCGGGCCCAGTCCACCGGCACCCGGTAGTACAGCGTCTGACCCGGCTGGATGTCGTCCCGCCACACGCCCGCGTCCAGCGCCCGCGCGTCGTTGAAGCCGGTGCCCCCGCTGCGCGGGACCGCCTGCCCGCCGGGCGGCACCACGGGGGCCGAGGGCCACCCGGACGGGGCCGCTCCGGGGGCGTTGCCGCCGCTCAGCGCCGGCTCGCGCATGACGTGCAGCTCCATCGGCCAGTCGGACCGGTCCGCGTCCTCGGCGCCGGTGCGCGAGACCTTCACGTAGTAGGTCCCGGGCTCCTGGCAGGGGGCGTCCTCCTGGAGCCTGCGCACGGCCACGCCGGTCAGCGGCCGGGCCTGGTCGTTGCCGAACCGGGCCGACTCCGCACCGGGACACTCCTTGCCCCCGGCGCTCATGAGGACCACCTCCACGCCGTCCGCGTACGTGACCGCCGCGGCCCGCGCCGGCCGGACCGTCGCGGCGACGTACACGCTGGACCTCGCGTCGAGCTCCAGCCGGTAGTAGCGGTCCCGGCCCGCCTCCAGCACGTCCTCGTACGTCCGCCCGGTGGCCAGTTCCGGCCCGTCGGCCGTGCTGTCTCCCCCGGTGACCGTCCGGGCCCCCGGCGCCGGCCGGTACGCCGCCGGTGCCGGCGCGGGAGCTGCGTACGCCGCCACGGGAGCGCCCGCCACGGCGAGCGCCAGCGCTGCGACCAGAGCCTTCGACCCGAGCCTCTTCACACCCCACCCCGAATTTGCGCAGGCAAGCCAAACTTAGCAAAAGCGAAAATTCTGCGACAGAACAGCACAAAGCCCCGGCCGCAGGAGCAGCCGGGGCTTCATGAACTCAGCCTTGGGTCTCACACACCGGAGCCGGACGGCACGGAGTCGGTCGCCTCCGTCCACAGGTCCTGCTCGGCGCGGTCCGCCTGGATCTGGCGGTACACGAGGAGCCCGCCGATGGCGGCCAGTGCGACCAGGAGAAGCTTCTTCACCGCGCGAACCTCGTCTTTCGTTGACGTAGGGGACTTCTGGCGCCGACTATACCTTCCGATCGATACCGATCGGTGACCTAGTGAACGACCGGACTCCCGCCCGGAAACGGTCCGTGACGTGCCCGGTCACCATGAGCGACGAGGCGCCCTCCGTCAGTCTTCGCCGCTCTCCGGCGACCTGCGGCGACGGGCACGGCCACGGATCACGCACGTGGTCACGCCGACCACGGTGGCTGTGATCAACGCCGAGGGGAGCTGCGTCAGCAGTCCCTCCCAGAACAGGTGCATGCGATGCCTCCTCCGGAGCGCCGCGCTCGCTTCGCGGCCCGCGGAACCAGACTGGGCCCGATCGCGTTCCCCCTGACGGAAGACGCCGGTGTACCACGCAGGGCAACGACGTCGGACATCGGCTGACGACAGCTGACATCGGCTGACGCGGAACTGCGGGATGATGGTCGCTCAGGTGACCGCACGTCGAGGGGGTCCCGATGAGAGGCGTCAGGCGGCACCTGGCACGCCCCGATCTGCCCGAAGGGGCGCGCAGGGACCTCAGCGACGCACTCCACGGGCTGCTGCACCGTGCGGGGCGGCCCAGCACCCGGAACATCGCCACGGCCTTGAAGGGCCTCCTGAACCCTCCGCCCAGCCACACGCGCGTCCACGACCTGTTCACCCATCGTCGGCTGCCCGACTGGGAGTTGACCATGTGTGTCGTCCAGGCACTCGCGGACCGTGCACACGCGCTCGACGCGTCCGTCGAATGCGACCGGTTCAACCAGCTGTGGTTGCTGGCCGACGAGGAACTGGCACTCGACCCGCTGGCCGGCGGGAGGGATCGGCCCCCACCGAGGCAGGAAGCGACGCGGCCGACGTCACCGGCGTATGCGGCACCCGAGACCCCCCGGCGCGTACGCACGTCGTCACCGCGGTCCTTCATGCCGGATCCCGACCGCTGCCGCGCCGTCCTCTTCGGGGTCGGCGACTACCTCCATCTGCCGCCCCTGCCCTCGGTCCCGGCCGGCCTGCGCGACCTGGCCGCCGCCCTGACCCACCCCACCGCGGCGTTCGCGGCAGAGCACTCCCAGGTGCTGGTCGATCCGCGCGACGCGACCAAGGTCCTGGACCTCGTCCAGGAGGCCAGTGACGAGGCGGCCGACACCCTGCTGCTGTACTTCTCGGGGCACGGGCTCATCGACTCCTACAGCGGTGAGCTGTCCCTGGCGCTCCCCGACAGCCGCACCGACGCCGAATACACGAGGCTCCAGTACAACTGGATTCGCCGCATGCTGCTGCGCAGCGGAGCACAACGCAAAGTGGTCATCCTCGACTGCTGCTACAGCGGACGGGCCATGAACTCCATGGGGGACGTCAACGCCCTCCCCCTCGCAGACATCGAGGGGACGGTCCTCCTGACCTCCTCCTCTCCGGATCGAGTGGCGCTCGCTCCGGCGGACGAGCCCTACACGGCCTTCACGGGGGAGCTGATCGACATCCTCCGTCACGGCATTCCGGACGGGCCTCCGGTACTCGACGTCGACTCCGTCTACGACGAGCTGTACCGACGGGCCGTGGCCAAGGCACGGCCCCTCCCGCAGCTGCAGGCACGGGGTTCCATGGGGCTGATGCCCTTGGCGGTCAACGCGCGGTACCGCGGGGCGCCACTCGGCTGAACGGGAGCCCTGGCCCCCGCTGTCGCGGCGTACGCCAGAAGGCCCCCGGACCTGTGGTCCGGGGGCCTTCTGCCTTGTGGGGCTAACAGGATTTGAACCTGTGGCCTCATCCTTATCAGGGATGCGCTCTAACCAACTGAGCTATAGCCCCTCCGCGCTGCGCGCTGACTCCTGAAGGTTAGCGCACAGACCCGGTAGTTCCCAAATCGCTGGTCAGAGCCCTGGGAACCTATTTGAGAACGGCTCTACTCGTCCTCGGCGAGGGTGAGCTCGACACCACCCACGAAGCCCGCCGACAGGTTGTAGATGAACGCACCCAGGGTGGCCAGCGCGGTGGCCAGCACCACGTCGATGACCGCGATGACCGACGTGAAGATCAGTACGCGCGGCAGCGACAGGAACGACTGGAGGTCGAACCCGTTGCCCTCGTTCGAACCTGTGGCCTCGCTGATGGTGCCGCCGACGGTCGAGAAGACGCCCATGGCGTCCATGACCATCCACAGCACCGCCGCCGCGATGACCGTGCAGATGCCCAGTGCGATCGACAGCAGGAAGCTGACCTTCATCACCGACCAGGGGTCGGCCTTGGCCACCCGCAGCCGCGCCTTGCGCGTCCGGGGCGTCGTACGCGCCCCGGTGCGCGCCACGCGCTGCTGCTGCTCGCCGCGCTGCGCACCGGGCCCGGCGGGGGCCTGGTACGCCTGCGGCGGGTGGTAGGGGCCGGCAGCCTGCGGCTGCGGCTCCCGCGGGTCGCTCACGGCGGTCGTACCCCCCTTGGAGTCGGTGGCGGCGCCACGGGCGCCGTTCGCTCCAGACGTGGCCGATCCGGCGCCCGTGGCTCCACTCACGCTTACTCCTACTGCTCCCCTGCCGAGGACTCGACGCCCTCGACTGCCTCGGTGACCTGTGCTTCCGCGGCCTGGCCCTCGGCTGCCTCGGTCTCGTCGACCTCGTCAGCCTCCTGCCCGGCTTCGGCGTTGCGCGCGATGCCGACGACGGCGTCGCGCTTGCCCAGGTTGATCAGCTGGACGCCCATGGTGTCACGGCCGGTCTCCCTGACTTCGTTGACTCGCGTACGAATCACACCACCGCCGAGCGTGATGGCGAGGATCTCGTCGTTCTCCTCCACCACCAGCGCTCCGACGAGCGACCCGCGGTCCTCGACGATCTTGGCGGCCTTGATGCCGAGGCCGCCGCGACCCTGGACGCGGTACTCGTCGACGGGCGTGCGCTTCGCGTAGCCGCCGTCCGTCGCTGTGAAGACGAAAGTACCCGGCCGCACGACATTCATCGAGAGGAGTTGGTCTCCCTCGCGGAAGCTCATGCCCTTCACGCCCGACGTGGCGCGGCCCATCGGGCGCAGCGAGTCGTCCGTGGCGGTGAACCGGATCGACTGCGCCTTCTTGCTGATGAGCAGCAGGTCGTCGTCGGCGGACACCAGCTCGGCGCCGATCAGCTCGTCGTCGCTGCCGTCCTCCTGCTCGCGCAGGTTGATGGCGATCACGCCACCCGAACGGGGCGAGTCGTAGTCCTTCAGCGCCGTCTTCTTCACCAGGCCGGCCTTGGTGGCCAGGATCAGGTACGGGGCGGCCTCGTAGTCGCGGATCGCCAGGATCTGGGCGATCTGCTCGTCCGGCTGGAAGGCCAGCAGGTTCGCCACGTGCTGCCCGCGGGCGTCACGGCCGGCGTCGGGCAGCTCGTACGCCTTGGCCCGGTAGACCCGGCCCTTGTTGGTGAAGAACAGCAGCCAGTGGTGCGTGGTGGAGACGAAGAAGTGGTCGACGATGTCGTCTTCCTTCAGCTTCGTGCCCCGGACGCCCTTGCCGCCGCGCTTCTGCGAGCGGTAGTCGTCGGTCTTGGTCCGCTTGACGTAGCCGCCGCGGGTGATCGTGACGACGATGTCCTCTTCGGCGATGAGGTCCTCGATGGACATGTCGCCGTCGAACGGCACCAGCTTGGAGCGCCGGTCGTCGCCGAACTTCTCGACGATCGCCGCCAGCTCCTCGCTGACGATGCCGCGCTGCTTCTCCGGCGAGGCCAGGATCGCGTTGTACTCGTTGATCTTGGCCTGGAGCTCGTCGTGCTCGGCGACGATCTTCTGGCGCTCCAGGGCGGCCAGGCGGCGCAGCTGCATCTCGAGGATCGCGTTGGCCTGGATCTCGTCGATCTGCAGCAGGCCCATCAGGCCCTCGCGGGCCACCTCGACCGTGTCGCTGCGCCGGATGAGCGCGATGACCTCGTCGATGGCGTCCAGCGCCTTGAGCAGGCCGCGCAGGATGTGGGCGCGCTCCTCCGCCTTGCGCAGGCGGAACTTCGTGCGCCGGACGACGACCTCGATCTGGTGGTGCACCCAGTGGCGGATGAACGCGTCCAGCGAGAGCGTGCGCGGCACGCCGTCCACTAGGGCGAGCATGTTCGCGCCGAAGTTCGTCTGCAGGTCGGTGTGCTTGTACAGGTTGTTCAGCACGACCTTGGCGACGGCGTCCCGCTTGAGGACGATCACCAGGCGCTGGCCCGTACGCGAGGAGGTCTCGTCGCGGACGTCGGCGATGCCGCCGATCCGGCCGTCCTTCACGAGGTCGGCGATCTTCTGCGCCAGGTTGTCCGGGTTGGTCTGGTACGGGAGCTCCGTGACCACCAGGCACTGGCGGTTCTGGATCTCCTCGACCTCGACCACCGCGCGCATCGTGATGGAGCCGCGACCGGTGCGGTACGCCTCCTCGATGCCCTTGCGGCCCACGACCAGCGCGCCGGTCGGGAAGTCCGGGCCCTTGATGCGCTCGACGAGGGCGTCCAGCAGCTCCTCGTGCGAGGCCTCGGGGTTGGCCAGGTACCACTGGGCACCGTCCGCGACCTCGCGCAGGTTGTGCGGCGGGATGTTGGTGGCCATACCGACGGCGATGCCGGCGGAGCCGTTGACCAGCAGGTTCGGGAAGCGCGCCGGCAGGACCGTCGGCTCCTGGTTGCGGCCGTCGTAGTTGTCCGTGAAGTCGACGGTCTCCTCGTCGATGTCGCGGACCATCTCCATCGACAGCGGCGCCATCTTGCACTCGGTGTAGCGCATGGCGGCGGCCGGGTCGTTGCCCGGCGAGCCGAAGTTGCCGTTGGAGTCCACCAGCGGCATGCGCATCGACCACGGCTGGGCCAGGCGGACCAGGGCGTCGTAGATCGAGGAGTCGCCGTGCGGGTGGTAGGTGCCCATGACGTCGCCGACGACGCGGGCGCACTTGTAGAAGCCCTTCTCGGGCCGGTAGCCGCCGTCGTACATCGCGTACAGCACGCGCCGGTGGACGGGCTTGAGGCCGTCGCGGACGTCGGGCAGCGCGCGGGACACGATGACGGACATCGCGTAGTCGAGGTAGGAGCGCTGCATCTCCGTCTCGAGCCCGACGGGCTCGATCCGCATCTGCTGCTCTTCCGCGGCCTCGGTGTTCTCGGTGGTGGTGCCGGAGGGCTCGGGCACGTTCTCGTCGGCCATGGCCGTTCAGAAATCCTTTCGGGCGGTCAGCGGTCGGGCCGACTCAGATGTCGAGGAAGCGGACGTCCTTGGCGTTGCGCTGGATGAAGGAGCGCCGGGCCTCGACGTCCTCACCCATCAGCACCGAGAACAGGTCGTCGGCCTGGGCCGCGTCGTCCAGCGTGACCTGGCCGAGGACGCGGTGGTCCACGTCCATCGTGGTGACGCGCAGCTCCTCGGCGTTCATCTCACCGAGACCCTTGAAGCGCTGGATCGAGTCTTCCTTGATCCGCTTGCCCGCCTGCTTTCCGAGCTCGACCAGGGCGTCGCGCTCGCGGTCCGAGTACGCGTACTCGAAGTCGTCGCGACCCCACTTGATCTTGTAAAGCGGCGGGCGGGACAGGTACACGTGGCCGGCCTCGACCAGCGGGCGCATGAAGCGGAAGAGGAAGGTCAGCAGCAGGGTGTTGATGTGCTGGCCGTCGACGTCGGCGTCCGCCATCAGGATGATCTTGTGATAGCGGAGCTTCTCGATGTCGAAGTCCTCGTGCACGCCGGTGCCGAAGGCGGAGATCAGGGCCTGGATCTCGGCGTTCTGGAGGATCTTGTCGATGCGGGCCTTCTCGACGTTCAGGATCTTGCCGCGGATCGGCAGGATGGCCTGGTACATCGGGTTGCGGCCGGACTTGGCGGAGCCGCCGGCGGAGTCACCCTCGACGATGAAGATCTCGCACTTGGTCGGGTCGTTCGACTGGCAGTCCGACAGCTTGCCCGGCAGCGAGGCGCTCTCCAGCAGGCCCTTGCGACGGGTCAGGTCGCGGGCCTTGCGGGCGGCGACGCGGGCCGTGGCGGCCTGGATGGCCTTGCGGATGATGTCCGCGGCCTCGTTGGGGTTGCGGTCGAACCAGTCGTTGAGGTGCTCGTGCGCGACCTTCTGGACGAAGGTCTTCGCCTCCGTGTTGCCCAGCTTGGTCTTGGTCTGGCCCTCGAACTGCGGCTCGCCGAGCTTGACCGAGATGATCGCGGTCAGACCCTCGCGGATGTCGTCGCCGGTGAGGTTGTCGTCCTTCTCGCGCAGCAGCTTCTTGTCGCGCGCGTACTTGTTGACCAGCGTGGTCAGCGCGGCGCGGAAGCCCTCCTCGTGGGTGCCGCCCTCGTGCGTGTGGATCGTGTTCGCGAAGGAGTAGACGCCCTCCGTGTACTGCGAGTTCCACTGCATCGCGATCTCGACCGAGAGCATGCGCTCCTTGTCCTCGGCCTCGATGTCGATGACGGAGGGGTGGATCAGCTCGCCCTTGCGCGAGTTGAGGTACTTCACGAAGTCGACGATGCCGCCCTCGTAGTGGTACTTCACCGTGCGCGCGGCCGGCTCGGCCGACTCCGCCTCCGGGTCGTCGGCACCGACGGTGGCCTTCGCGGACTCGCGCTCGTCCGTCAGCGTCAGGGTGAGGCCCTTGTTGAGGAAGGCCATCTCCTGGAAGCGGCGCGCGAGCGTCTCGAAGGAGTACTCGGTGGTCTCGAAGATGTCCGGGTCGGCCCAGAACGTGACCGAGGTGCCGGTCTCGGTGGTGGCCTCGTGCTGCTCCAGGGGCGCGGTGGGGGCGCCCGACTTGTAGTCCTGCGTCCAGCGGTAGCCGTCCGTCCGGATCTCGACGGCGAGCTTGTAGGACAGCGCGTTCACCACGGAGACGCCGACGCCGTGCAGACCACCGGAGACGGCGTAACCGCCGCCGCCGAACTTGCCGCCGGCGTGCAGGACGGTGAGCACGACCTCGACGGCCGGCTTCTTCTCGACCGGGTGGATGCCCACCGGGATGCCGCGGCCGTTGTCCACGACGCGCACGCCGCCGTCGGCCAGGATCGTGATGTCGATGGTGTCGGCGTGGCCGGCGAGGGCCTCGTCGACGGAGTTGTCGACCACCTCGTACACGAGGTGGTGCAGGCCCCGCTCACCGGTGGAGCCGATGTACATGCCGGGTCGCTTGCGTACGGCGTCCAGGCCCTCGAGGACTGTGATCGCGCTGGCGTCGTACGAGGCCGTGACCTCGCCGTTCTCGCCTGCAGTGGACGGAATGTTCTCGTTGGGGTTGCCGGAATCGGCCACGAAGCGCCCTTTCTGGCACAGCACAGGCCTGACTCCGGGCAAGCAACGGTTCGCAAGCAGGAGTGGCTGCGTCGATCTGCGTTGTCAGCGTTCTCAGCGGGATCCCGCCGGCTGGGCGGGATTACTTACCAGTCTACCGGTAGCGCTGACATTGATGGAGGTTTGCCGGTACCTGAGTCCGCATGTGCCGCCCTGAACCGACCGCGACCGACTCCCCATATTCGGACCGGGGCTCCAAGAGGCTCAGACGGCCATGCAGCGCTTCGGCCTGTCAACCCTCCGCTACCGAGCGGTAAGGGGCGTCCGGCTCAGCCGTACGTGTCCCCGGGACCGGTCGAACCGGGGGCGCGCAGCCGCCCCTGGTACCGGCGTTCGGTGCCGCTCGGCGGCAGCACCTTCAGGAAGCGCACCGTGCCCTGGCCCAGGTCCGCGTTGAGCCGGGCGACCAGCTGCGGGGCCAGCAGCCGCACCTGCGCCATCCACGCCGAGGAGTCGCAGCGCACGGTCAGCTGCCGCACGTCCGGGTCGTCGTCGTACTTCTCCGGTACGCAGTGCCGGGCCAGCTCCTCGCCCACGATCTCCGGCCAGCGCTCCATCACGCCGGCCACCGCCATCGGGACGTCCCAGCCCCGCTCGGTCTGGAGCCGGTCCAGGGCCGCGCCCAGCCGCATCGGGTCCCGGCCGTCGGCGCGCGCGCCGGAGCGCAGCCCGCCGCGGCGGGCCTGCTTCTTCGCACCGGCCGCCTGGCCGCGGGCCCGGGCCGCCTCCCGGGCGGCGAACAGCGCCTGGCGGGCCAGGTCCACGCCGGAGGGCTCGGGGTCCTTGCGGGGCTCGCCCCGGCCCGGGGTGTCCTGCGGTCCGCTCGCGGGTCCGTTCACAGCCGGGTCACCTCACCGCCCGAGACGCCGTACCGCGCGCCCACCAGGACGTCCGGCACGTCGTCGTCCACGGCCGCCGTGACGAGCACCTGCTCGCCCGGGGCCACCAGTTCCGCCAGCCGCTCGCGGCGCCGCGCGTCCAGTTCGGCGAAGACGTCGTCGAGCACCAGCACCGGTTCGCCGCCCTCCGAGCGCAGCAGGTCGTACGAGGCCAGCCGCAGCGCCAGCGCGTACGACCAGGACTCGCCGTGGCTCGCGTACCCCTTGGCCGGCAGGTCGCCCAGCCGCAGCAGCAGGTCGTCGCGGTGCGGTCCGACCAGGGTCACGCCCCGCTCGATCTCCTGCTTGCGCGCGCCGGCGAGGGCGCCGAGCAGCGCCTCGTACAGCTCCTCGCGCGGGCTGCGGACGGCCGTGCCCAGGACCGCGTCGAGGGCCTCGCCGACGCTGCTCCGGTACGTCAGGCCCAGCGGTCCGCCGCCCGGGGCCAGCTGCTCGTACGCCTTGTCGGCGAGCGGCTGCAGGGTGGCGATCAGGTCGAGGCGCTGGGCCAGCAGCTCGGCGCCGGCCCGGGCCAGGTGCTGGTCCCACACGTCGAGGGTGGACAGGTCCATGGAGCGGCCGCCGTGCCGGCGGGCCATGGCGGCGGACTTGAGCAGGGTGTTGCGCTGCTTGAGGACGCGCTCGTAGTCGGAGCGGACCGCGGCCATGCGCGGCGAGCGCGCGGTGATCAGCTCGTCGAGGAAGCGGCGGCGCTCGCCGGGGTCGCCCTTGATCAGGGCGAGGTCCTCGGGCGCGAACAGGACGGTGCGTACGATCCCCAGCACGTCACGGGGTCTGACCTGCGAGGACCTGTTGATGCGGGCGCGGTTGGCGCGGCCCGGGTTGAGCTCCAGCTCGACCAGCTGGCTGCGCTCGCCCTGCGTGACCGCGGCCCTGATGACCGCCCGGTCGGCGCCCATGCGGACCAGCGGGGCGTCGGAGGAGACGCGGTGGCTGCCGAGGGTCGCGAGGTAGCCGACGGCCTCGACGAGGTTGGTCTTCCCCTGGCCGTTGGGGCCCACGAACGCGGTGACGCCCGGGTCGAGGGGCACCTCGGCCCCGGCGTACGAGCGGAAGTCGGCCAGCGACAGGTGCGTGACGTGCATGGTGGCGCCGACCTCCCCCGGCTGCTGCGGTCCCCGTCCCCAGCCTGTGGACCGGGGCGCCCGACCTGTGGACGGGAGTCCCGTCCGGTGGGCCGGTGTCCCCGGCCTGTGGACCGGGGACGGGAACCTGTGTACTTCTGGGTCCGGAACCTGCGGGTGCCGGACTACTTCTTCTCGACCGCGTGGCCGCCGAACTGGTTGCGCAGCGCGGCGATCATCTTCATCTGCGGGGAGTCGTCCTGGCGCGACGCGAAGCGCGCGAAGAGCGAGGCGGTGATCGCGGGCAGCGGGACCGCGTTGTCGATCGCGGCCTCGACCGTCCAGCGGCCCTCGCCGGAGTCCTGCGCGAAGCCCTTGAGCTGCTCCAGGTGCTCGTCCTCGTCGAGGGCGTTGACCGCCAGGTCCAGCAGCCAGGAGCGGATGACCGTGCCTTCCTGCCAGGAGCGGAAGACCTCGCGGACGTCGGTGACCGAGTCCACCTTCTCCAGCAGCTCCCAGCCCTCGGCGTAGGCCTGCATCATGGCGTACTCGATGCCGTTGTGGACCATCTTGGCGAAGTGGCCGGCGCCGACCTTGCCGGCGTGCACCGAGCCGTACTCGCCCTCGGGCTTGAGGGCGTCGAAGACCGGCTGCACCGCGGCGACGTGCTCCTTGTCGCCGCCGTACATCAGCGCGTAGCCGTTCTCCAGGCCCCAGACGCCGCCGGAGACGCCGCAGTCGACGAAGCCGATGCCCTTCTCGGCCAGCTCGGCGGCGTGCTTCTCGTCATCGGTCCAACGCGAGTTGCCGCCGTCGACGACGATGTCACCGGGGGACAGCAGCGTGGCCAGCTCGTCGACGGTCGACTGGGTCGCCTCGCCGGCGGGGACCATCACCCACACGACGCGCGGGGCCTGCAGGCCGTCCACAAGCTCCTGGAGGCTGTGGACATCGGCGATGTCAGGGTTGCGGTCGTATCCGATGACGGTGTGGCCTGCGCGGCGGATGCGCTCGCGCATGTTGCCGCCCATCTTGCCGAGACCGACGAGACCGAGCTCCATCAGGCGTTCCTTAACTGTGTGTGCGGTTTCGTACCCGCGTCCGAGCCTACGCCCGGACGCGGGGGCACACCTGCGGGGTCGGCCGGACAGGCGGGCCGTGCCGGGGGCGTCAGCCGGAGAGGCGGACCGGCATGATCAGGTACTTGTACGCCTCGTCCGCCTCGGCGTCGACGGCCGGGCGGCCGCTCAGCAGCGCCGGCTTGGTCGAGGTCGTGAAGGACAGCTGCGCGACCGGCGAGTCGATGGCGCTCAGGCCGTCGAGCAGGAAGGTCGGGTTGAAGGCGATCGAGATGTCGTCACCCTCCAGGTGGGCGTCGACGCGCTCCACAGCCTGTGCGTCGTCGCTGGAGCCGGCCTCGAGGATCAGCACGCCCTGCTCGAAGCTCAGCCGGACCGGGGTGTTGCGCTCGGCGACGAGGGCCACGCGCTTGACGGCCTCGACGAACGGGGCGGTCTCGATCACGGCGACGGAGTTGAACTCGGTCGGGAAGAGCGTCCGGTACTTGGGGAGGTCGCCCTCCAGCAGCCGGGTGGTGGTGCGGCGGCCGGCGCCCTCGAAGCCGATCAGGCCCTCGCCCTTGCCGGAGCCCGAGAGCGCCAGGGTGACGGTGTCACCACTGGTCAGGGACTTGGCGGTGTCGAGCAGCGTCTTGGCGGGCACCAGGGCGACGGCGGAGGCGTCGGGGCTCTCCGGCTTCCACAGGAACTCGCGGACGGCGAAGCGGTAGCGGTCGGTGGAGGCGAGGGTGACGCGGTCGCCCTCGATCTCGATGCGCACACCGGTCAGGACGGGCAGCGTGTCGTCGCGGCCGGCGGCGATGGCCACCTGGGCCGCGGCGGAGGCGAAGACCTCGCCGGACACGGTGCCGGTCGCACCCGGCATCTCGGGCAGCGCCGGGTACTCCTCCACCGGCAGGGTGTGGAGGGTGAAGCGGGAGGAGCCGCAGACCACGGTCGCCCGTACACCGTCTGTGGAAATCTCCACCGGGCGGTTGGGGAGGGCGCGGCAGATGTCGGCGAGGAGCCGGCCGGAGACGAGGACGGTGCCGTCCTCCTCCACGTCCGCCTCGACCGAGACGCGGGCCGAGACCTCGTAGTCGAAGCCGGAGAGGCTCAGCGAGCCCTCCTCGGCCTTCAGGAGCAGGCCCGCGAGAACGGGCACCGGCGGCCGGGCCGGGAGGCTACGGGCCGCCCACGCCACCGCCTCCGCGAGTACGTCGCGCTCCACCCGGATCTTCACCGGAACCGCCTCCTGCTGTTGCTGGCTCGCCCTGCTGGCCTTCGTCTGTCGGCTGAACGCCGGAGACCAGTCTGACGTACGGCACCGACACTCGGTGCTGCTGCCCGTCAAGTCGGGCCGGAGTCGGCGGGAGAGCCGAGGGGCGAGTTGTGCACAGGGCCTGCTTGAAAACGGATTCCGAGCTAACTCTCTATGGGGGTAGTAGTAGGCCCTGTGGAAACCGTGGATAACCCTGTCAGCGCAGGTCAGCACCGGTTTTTTGTCCACCGGGCCTGTGGGTGAGAGCAGTGGACAACGTGGGTGTCCTGTGGAGAACAGAAAGTTCTGCACAGTCCGTCCCCAGGTGACCCGGGGTACTCCACAGCTCCGTCCCCAGCTTTACCCGGTTTCCCCACAGCCCAATCGTCGCCTCTCGTGTGACGCCTTTCACTCCATGCGGTGACCGGGGGCCTCCGGTTGCCGAACAGTGGACAACGGTGTGGAGAAGCTGGGGACAGCTGGGGACAACCGGGCCCATCCTGTGGGTCTCCGGTGGACAACCCGGTGGACGGACCTGTGGACAGAATGATCGTCCACAGTCTGTGGATAGTCACTCCGCACAATTCCACAGGGCCTTGACCAGCCCTGATGCTCCATCAACAGGCCTGCCTGTGGAAGGAATGTGGGTGGATTCGGGGGTCCCCAGGGTGTGGACGGAAAAAAGTCGAAGATCTGTGGAAGACGGCCGTAACCCTGCCATTAATCGAACAACGGGCTGCGTACGGATGGCCGACGGGAACGCGGAAGGGCGCTCCGGGAAGCGTCCCGGAGCGCCCTTCGATGCGTCGTACGACGGCTGTGGACCGTTCCCGGCGGTGTTCCGCCGGGTCCCTGCAGCCGGTCCCCTCAGCCGTTCTTGATGCGGTTGGTCAGCTCGGTGACCTGGTTGTAGATCGACCGGCGCTCCGCCATGAGCGCCCGGATCTTGCGGTCCGCGTGCATGACCGTCGTGTGGTCCCGGCCGCCGAACTGGGCCCCGATCTTCGGCAGCGACAGGTCGGTGAGCTCGCGGCACAGGTACATCGCGATCTGGCGCGCCGTCACCAGGACCCGGCTGCGCGAGGAGCCGCACAGGTCGTCCACCGTCAGCCCGAAGTAGTCCGCCGTGGCCGCCATGATGGCGCCCGCGGTGATCTCCGGCGCGCTGTCCTCCCCGCCGGGGATGAGGTTCTTGAGGACGTCCTCGGTCAGCCCCAGGTCCACCGGCTGCCGGTTCAGGCTCGCGAAGGCCGTCACCCGGATCAGCGCGCCCTCCAGCTCGCGGATGTTGCGCGAGATCCGGGAGGCGATGAACTCCAGTACCTCCGGCGGGGCGTTGAGCTGCTCCTGGACCGCCTTCTTCCGGAGGATCGCGATGCGCGTCTCCAGCTCCGGCGGCTGGACGTCGGTGATCAGGCCCCACTCGAAGCGGTTGCGCAGCCGGTCCTCCAGCGTGACCAGCTGCTTGGGCGGCCGGTCGGAGGACAGCACGATCTGCTTGTTGGCGTTGTGGAGCGTGTTGAAGGTGTGGAAGAACTCCTCCTGCGTCGACTCCTTGCTCGCCAGGAACTGGATGTCGTCGACCAGCAGGATGTCCATCTCGCGGTAGCGCTTGCGGAACGCGTCGCCCTTGCCGTCGCGGATGGAGTTGATGAACTCGTTGGTGAACTCCTCCGAGCTCACGTACCGCACCCGGGTGCCCGGGTAGAGGCTCCGCGCGTAGTGGCCGATGGCGTGCAGCAGGTGCGTCTTGCCCAGACCCGACTCGCCGTAGATGAAGAGCGGGTTGTACGCCTTGGCAGGGGCCTCGGCGACGGCCACCGCGGCCGCGTGCGCGAAGCGGTTCGACGCCCCGATGACGAAGGTGTCGAACAGGTACTTGGGGTTCAGCCGCGCGGTCGGCTCCAGCGGACCCGAGGAGGAGCCGGACGACGAGGCCGGCGGCGGCGCGGCCGAGGGGCCCGCCATCGGACCGGGGCCCGGGCGGCCCGGAGCGGGCGGCGCGTCGGAGCGGTCCGGGCGGCCGCCGTCGTACGAGGACGGCTCGTACGGGGCCTGCTCGTACTGCTTGGGGTCGTACGGCTTCGGCTCGTAGGCGTGCGGGTCGTACTGCCCGGACTCGTACGGGGCCTGCGGCTGGTCGAAGGACGGCTGCTCGTAGCCGCCCGGGCCCCCGGAGGAGGGCGAGGCGTACGGGTCGCGCTCCGGATAGCCGCCGAGCCGCGGCTGCTGCCAGCCGTAGTCGTCGCGGTCCGCGGACGGACGCGGCCAGGCGCCCGGCTCGGGGCCGCGCTGCTGCTGGTAGTCCGGGTAGGCGGGGCGGACCTGCGGGAGCTGGTCGTACCCGCCCTCGTAGCGCGGGCGCTCCTCGCGGACCGGCGGCGCGGGGGCCGGCTCGGCCGCGGAGTCGTCGACCGTGATCGCGATCCGGATGGGCCGGCCGCACTCGCGGCTGAGGGTCTCGCTGATCAGCGGGGCGAGCCGGCCCTCGAGGACGCGCTTGCCCCACTCGTTCGGCACGGCGAGCAACGCGGTGTCGGCGACCAGGGCGAGCGGCTGGCACCGCTCGACCCACTGTTTGTCCTTGGGCTCGATGCCCTGCTGTCCTTCTCCCAGCAGCTGCTCGAGAACCCTGGGCCACACTGCGGCAAGATCGGCAGGTACGTCAGCCACAGGGCACGCTCTCTCACAGGTCCCACGAATGTGTGGTTCTTCGGGACGGTCGGGACGGTCGGGACAAAAAAATCCGGGGTCAAGCCAAGGTAGTCAGCGCGACCCGTGCGGTTCAAGTTGTTGTCCACAGCCTGTGCACAGAGAGGCCTGTGCGTGGCTCGGTTTGACCGGATGGCGTAGTCCCGCGTACCGTACCGAGGTCGAGTTGTCGATGGCTGCTGCCGCCTGCCTACCGATGGGCAAAGATCACAATCAATGTGATCGGTTATGCGGTGCCACTCGTGGCGATCACGCGAAGTTCCTCGTGGGCGCACGGTGACAGCCAGGCGATGTACCGCCACCACGATTCATTCTCTGGAGCCCCCGAGTGAGCAAGCGCACCTTCCAGCCGAACAACCGTCGTCGCGCCAAGACCCACGGTTTCCGCCTGCGTATGCGTACCCGTGCCGGCCGCGCGATCCTCGCGAACCGCCGTGCCAAGGGTCGCCAGGCCCTGTCCGCCTAAGCGCGCACAGGCCGTGACGTCGTGCTGCCCACCGAGAATCGGCTGAGGCGGCGCGAGGACTTCGCGACTGCGGTACGTCGAGGCCGTCGGGCAGGTCGCCCGCTCCTCGTCGTCCACCTTCGTACCAGCGGTGCAACGGACCCGCACGAGCCGGGGGGCCATGCCTCCCCGACGCGTGCGGGTTTCGTCGTCAGCAAGGCCGTGGGCGGGGCGGTCGTCCGCAACCAGGTCAAGCGCAGGCTGCGCCACCTGGTACGGGACCGCCTCGCCGGCCTGCCCGCGGGTAGCCTGGTGGTGGTCCGTGCGCTGCCCGGTGCTGGCGACGCCGACCACGGCGCGCTGGCCCGGGACCTGGATGCCGCCCTCGAGCGGCTGCTGGGAGGCGTGGCTCGATGAAGTACCCGCTGCTCGCTTTGATCAAGCTGTACCAGTGGACGATCAGTCCGCTGCTGGGGCCGGTGTGCCGTTATTACCCCTCGTGCTCGCACTATGGGTACACGGCCATCGACCGGCATGGTGCGGTGAAGGGGACTGCCCTCACCGCCTGGCGGATCCTGCGGTGCAACCCGTGGTCCCCCGGCGGTGTGGACCATGTCCCACCTCGCAAACGCCCGCGTTGGCACGAACGGCTGCGCAGTGCGTTGCGTAGACCTCGCAATGCTCAAGGAGCCTGATTAGTGGACACGATTGCCAGTCTGTTCAGCTTCATCACCTGGCCTGTCTCATGGGTCATCGTCCAGTTCCACAGCCTGTACGGGGCGGTTTTCGGCCCTGACACGGGCTGGGCCTGGGGACTGTCCATCGTTTCCCTGGTGGTGCTGATCCGCATCTGCCTGATCCCGCTCTTCGTGAAGCAGATCAAGGCGACGCGGGGCATGCAGGCGCTGCAGCCGAGGATGAAAGCGATCCAGGATCGCTACAAGAACGACAAGCAGCGCCAGTCCGAAGAGATGATGAAGCTGTACAAGGAGACGGGCACCAACCCGCTCTCCTCGTGCCTTCCCATCCTGGCGCAGTCCCCGTTCTTCTTCGCGCTGTACCACGTGCTGTCCGCCATCGCCAACGGCAAGCCGATCGGTGTCATCGACGGCCCGCTGCTGGCGAGCGCCCGACAGGCCCACATCTTCGGCGCGCCCCTGGCCGCCAAGTTCACGGACAGCGCCGAGAAGGCCGCTTCGCTGGGCGCCTCGATCACCGACGTCCGGATCGTGACCGCGGTCATGATCGTCCTGATGTCGCTGTCGCAGTTCTACACGCAGCGCCAGCTGATGCAGAAGAACGTCGACCTCTCGGTCAAGACGCCGTTCATGCAGCAGCAGAAGATGCTGATGTACATCTTCCCGCTGATCTTCGCGGGCATGGGCATCAACTTCCCCGTCGGTGTCCTCATCTACTGGCTGACCACCAACGTGTGGACCATGGGCCAGCAGATGTACGTGATCAACCAGAACCCGACGCCGGGTTCCAAGGCCCAGGACCAGTACCTGCAGCGCCTGCTCAAGCACATCACCTCCCACGGTGAGGTCAAGGGTCGCCGCCGGCGCAACATCATCTCCGCGATCGTGGCCAAGGGCCCGGACCGCAACGACAACGAGCGCAAGTTCATCACCGCTCTGTCGAAGCAGGGCATGGCCGCCCAGGCCGACGGCACGGTGGTGAAGAGCACCGCGACCACGGCCGACGCGGACGCCGCCAGCAGCGCCGCCGCCCAGAAGCGGCAGCAGCCCAAGCGGCAGAGCAAGTCCCAGCGCCAGACCCCCAAGCCCTCGTCCAAGAAGTAAGAAGGAGTCCATCCCGTGACGGAAGGCACCACCTCCGCCGCCGCCGAGGGTGGCGACACCCTGACCCGCCTCGAGCAGGAGGGTGAGATCGCGGCCGACTACCTCGAGGGTCTGCTCGACATCGCCGACCTCGACGGCGACATCGACATGGACGTCGAGGCGGACCGCGCCGCGGTGTCGATCATCAGCGACTCCGGCAGCCGTGACCTGCAGAAGCTGGTCGGACGCGACGGTGAGGTCCTGGAGGCGCTCCAGGAGCTGACCCGGCTCGCCGTGCACCGCGAGACCGGTGACCGCAGCCGCCTGATGCTGGACATCGCCGGCTTCCGCGCCAAGAAGCGCGAGGAGCTCACGGCCGTGGGCATCAAGGCGGCGGAGGAGGCCAAGAGCACCGGTGAGCCGGTCAAGCTCCAGCCGATGACCCCCTTCGAGCGCAAGGTCGTGCACGACGCGATCGCCGCCGCGGGCCTGCGCAGCGAGTCCGAGGGCGAGGAGCCGGAGCGCTTCGTCGTAGTGCTCCCGGCCTGATCGGTCGGAAGAAGTGGTCGGCCCCGTCTGTCTCGCAGACGGGGCCGATGTTTGTCAGCCTGGCATTCAACGAGCATGTGTCGGTCACCGCAGTGGCGGTACGTTGATCACCGCACTGGCGGTACGGAAGGACGGTCCCCGTGACGGAGGCAGCAGCGGAGCTTCCCCCGGCGCCCGAGACGGCGCGGGCGGTGTTCGGCGAGCATTTCCCGGAAGCCGTGCGCTACGCCGAGCTGCTGGCGGACGCGGGGGTCAAGCGCGGCCTGATCGGCCCGCGTGAGGTGCCCCGGCTCTGGGAGCGCCACCTGCTGAACTGCGCGGTGCTCTCCGAGGTGGTGCCCGAGGGCGTCACGGTCTGCGACGTGGGCTCGGGTGCCGGTCTGCCGGGCATTCCGCTCGCGCTGGTGCGGCCGGACCTGAAGATCACCCTGCTGGAGCCGCTGCTGCGGCGCACGAACTTCCTCCAGGAGGTCGTGGAGCTGCTGGGCCTGGACCACGTGACCGTGGTCCGCGGGCGGGCCGAGGAGATGCTCGGCAAGCTCCCCCAGGTGCACGTGGTCACCGCCCGCGCGGTGGCTCCGCTGGACCGCCTGGCCGGCTGGGGCGTGCCGCTGCTGCGCCCGTACGGCGAGATGCTGGCGCTCAAGGGCGACACCGCCGAGGAGGAGCTGGTGGCGGCCAGGGCCGCGCTGACGAAGCTCGGCGTGGTGGAGACCTCCGTGGTCCAGGTGGGTGAGGGTGTGGTCGATCCCCTGTCCACCGTGGTCCGGGTCGAGGTCGGCGAGAGCCCGGGTGGCGTGCGCTTCGCGGCGAAGCGGGCCAAGGCGGCGCGGGTCGGACGGGTGCGCAAGCGCCGTTGACGGGCCGCCTGCCCGGCCTGCGGGCGGCGGAGCGGGGCCGGGGCGCCGTTGAGGTGTCCGAACGGTATGGATTTCGGAGTGTCGTAGCGGGATGAAGTGCCCGCGCGTGCATCGTGTTTCACGTGAAACGTCGCTCACTGCTGCACGGAATCATCAGTCGCGGGCGTGCGGCCGCGTCCCCCCGCAACCGCCAGGAGCGGGGGGTGACGGAGTTGTCCACAGGTGTGGATTCATCCACAGGAGTGCGGTCCCCGCTGGTTCGCAACCCCGAAGGCATGGCAGGCTCTGTTCATCCCGAGCCTGAAGTCGAGGAGAGTGACTCCGTGCGGTCCGACGCCGACCTCGCGGGGCCGATGGCCGATCCGGTCCCCGGCCCCCGCACAGAATCACCGGGGGACGATGTTTCACGTGAAACATCGATGCCCCTGGTGGACTCCGACACGCCCATCGGCCGTGCCGCCCAGCTGGCGGTGGAGGCCCTCGGGCGGGCTGGCGAAGGCCTCCCGCGGCCCGCGCAGCGCCGCGTCATCGTGGTCGCGAACCAGAAGGGCGGCGTGGGCAAGACCACGACGACCGTGAACCTGGCCGCGTCCTTGGCGCTGCACGGCGCCCGTGTGCTGGTCATCGACCTCGACCCGCAGGGCAACGCCTCGACGGCACTGGGGATCGACCACCACGCGGAGGTCCCCTCGATCTACGACGTCCTGGTCGAGAGCCGGCCGCTGCTGGAGGTCGTCCAGCCGGTTCCGGACGTCGAGGGCCTCTTCTGCGCCCCGGCCACCATCGACCTGGCCGGCGCGGAGATCGAGCTCGTCTCCCTCGTGGCGCGCGAGAGCCGGCTCCAGCGGGCCATCCAGGCGTACGAGCAGCCGCTCGACTACATCCTCATCGACTGCCCGCCCTCGCTGGGCCTCCTGACGGTCAACGCGATGGTGGCGGGCGCCGAGGTGCTGATCCCCATCCAGTGCGAGTACTACGCGCTGGAGGGTCTGGGCCAGCTCCTGCGGAACGTCGACCTGGTGCGGGCCCACCTCAACCCGTCCCTGCACGTCTCCACGATCCTGCTCACCATGTACGACGGCAGGACGCGGCTCGCCTCCCAGGTGGCCGACGAGGTGCGCAGCCACTTCGGCAACGAGGTCCTGCGCACGAGCATCCCGCGCTCGGTCCGTATCTCGGAGGCCCCGAGCTACGGCCAGACGGTGCTCACCTACGACCCGGGCTCCAGCGGCTCCCTCTCGTACCTGGAAGCGGCGCGCGAGATCGCGCTGCGCGGGGTGGGGATTTCGTACGACGCCCAGCACGCCCACGTGGGCGGCGGAACCACCAGCACAGCGGAGGCAATGCAGTGAGCGAGCGACGTAGAGGTCTCGGGCGGGGGCTCGGCGCTCTGATCCCGGCGGCTCCGCAGGAGACGCCCGGCCCCGCGCTGGGGGCAGGGACCACCTCCCCCTCCGCCGTACCCGTGCTGACCACCGACCGCGGGGTGGCCGCGGCCAAGGTGGCGTCCCTGCCGCAGGCCGGGGCGGCGCCGGCCGCCGAGGTGCCGGCCCAGGCCACGGCCCCGGAAGAGGCCGTGGCCGGCGCGACCTTCGCCGAGCTGGAGCTGGACTCCATCACGCCGAACCCGCGCCAGCCCCGTGAGGTGTTCGACGAGGACGCGCTGGCGGAACTGGTGACCTCGATCCAGGAGGTCGGCCTGCTCCAGCCCGTCGTGGTGCGGCAGCTGGGCGCCGAGCGGTACGAGCTCATCATGGGCGAGCGCCGCTGGCGGGCCTGCCGTGAGGCGGGTCTGGCGCGGATCCCCGCGATCATCCGGGCCACGGACGACGACAAGCTCCTGCTGGACGCCCTCCTGGAGAACCTGCACCGGGCGCAGCTGAACCCCCTGGAGGAGGCGGCCGCGTACGACCAGCTGCTCCAGGACTTCAACTGCACCCACGACCAGCTGGCCGACCGGATCGGCCGGTCCCGTCCGCAGGTCTCCAACACCCTCCGCCTGCTGCGCCTGTCTCCGCCGGTGCAGCGCCGGGTGGCGGCCGGGGTGCTGTCCGCCGGTCACGCACGCGCGTTGCTCTCCGTGGAGGACTCGGAGGAGCAGGACCGGCTGGCGCACCGCATCGTGGCCGAGGGCCTGTCGGTGCGTGCGGTCGAAGAGATCGTGACCTTGATGGCCGGTGAGCCGAAGAGCTCGGTCAAGCCGAAGGGCCCGCGTGCCGGTGGCCGGGTCTCCCCGGCGCTGACGGATCTGGCCTCGCGGCTGTCGGACCGCTTCGAGACCCGGGTGAAGGTCGACCTGGGGCAGAAGAAGGGCAAGATCACCGTCGAGTTCGCGTCGATGGAGGACCTGGAGCGGATCCTGGACACCCTCGCTCCCGGCGAGGGCCCGGTGCTGAACCAGGCAGGTGGCGACCGCTGAGCAGCGCGACGCAGGTGAAGGGCGGGCTTCGGCCCGCCCTTTCGCTTTCCCGCTACCGGCACTTTGCATTTCCCCGGTATCGGGGCAAACCTCCGGTGGCTACGATGCAATTCGGGTATGGCGGTTGAGGCACCTCACGAAAGAGGGGGCGTGAGCCATGCGATCGGTGAGCCGCACCGGCCTGTTGACTGCGGGCCTGGGACTGGGAGCCGTAGGAGGTTTTGTCGGATCATGGGTCGTCGGCTTGTACCGCTTACGTTGGACAACCTCTCGGATCTCCCCAAGCGCTGCCGGTCCTGCGTTTTCTGGGAGCTCGATCCGGTCAGCCGGGACGCCGCGATAAAGGCGGGCACGCCGGAACTGGAGAAGGAGGCCTGGATCTCCGCGGTCCTGCTGGAGTGGGGCTCCTGCGGGCGGGTCTGCTACGTCGACGACGTCCCGGTGGGCTTCGTGCTCTACGCCCCGCCCGCGTACGTGCCGCGCTCGACGGCCTTCCCGACGAGTCCGGTGTCCCCTGATGCCGTCCAGTTGATGACGGGACGGATCACCCCCGGGTACCAAGGACAGGGCCTGGGGCGGGTGATGGTGCAGACGGTGGCCAAGGACCTGCTGCGTCGGGGGTTCAAGGCGATCGAGGCCTTCGGCGACGCGCGCTGGGAGGCGCCCGCCTGTCTGCTGCCGGCCGACCACCTGCTCGCGGTGGGCTTCAAGACCGTCCGCCCCCATCCGGTGCACCCGCGGCTGCGGCTGGAGCTCCGCTCGACGCTGTCGTGGAAGGAAGACGTGGAGCTGGCCATCGACCGGCTGCTCGGTGCGGTGCAGAAGGAGCCCGTGCTGCGTCCGCTCTGAGGCCCGACCTCCGGGAGCAACGCGAAGGGGCCGCCCCCGACCGGGGGCGGCCCCTTCGTTGTTTCACGTGAAACGTCGTTTCACGTGAAACGAGGTGTCTCAGGCCTTGGCCGTGACGAAGCCCTCGAGGTCGCGCAGGATCGCGGCCTTCGGCTTGGCGCCGACGATCGTCTTGACGACCTCGCCGCCCTGGTAGACGTTCAGCGTCGGGATGGACATGACGCCGTACTTGGCGGCCGTGGCCGGGTTCTCGTCGATGTTGAGCTTGACGACCTCGATCTCGTCGCCGTGCTCCTTCGCGATGGCCTCCAGCGACGGAGCGATCTGACGGCACGGGCCGCACCAGGCCGCCCAGAAGTCCACGAGGACGGGCTTGCCGCTCTTGAGGACCTCTTCGTCGAAGTTCGCGTCGGTCACGTTCTTCAGGTCGGCCACAGCGGCCTCCTTCTCATGCAGGTGGGGTGTGGGAAAGCGGGTCAGACGGTCGCGGCCGCGTGCTCCGAGTCGGAGAGGGCCGCGAGGAAGCGCTCCGCGTCGAGGGCGGCGGAGCAGCCGGTACCGGCGGCCGTGATGGCCTGGCGGTAGGTGTGGTCCACGACGTCGCCGGCGCCGAAGACACCGGTGATGTTGGTACGGGTCGAGGGGGCGTCCACCTTCAGGTAGCCCTCCGCGTCCAGGTCCAGCTGGCCCTTGAAGAGCTCGGTGCGCGGGTCGTGGCCGACGGCGATGAAGAGGCCCGTGACGGGGAGCTCCGAGGTCTCACCGGTCTTGGTGTTGCGCAGGGTCAGACCGGAGAGCTTCTGCTCGCCGTGGATCTCGGCGACCTCGCTGTCCCAGGCGAACTTGATCTTCGGGTCGGCGAAAGCGCGCTCCTGCATCGCCTTGGAGGCCCGCAGGCTGTCGCGGCGGTGGACGATCGTGACGGACTTGGCGAAGCGCGAGAGGAAGGTCGCCTCCTCCATGGCCGTGTCACCGCCGCCGATGACGGCGATGTCCTGGTCCTTGAAGAAGAAGCCGTCGCAGGTGGCGCACCACGAGACGCCGCGGCCGGAGAGGGCGTCCTCGTTGGGCAGGCCGAGCTTGCGGTGCTGGGAGCCGGTGGTCACGATCACGGCCTTGGCGCGGTGCACGGTGCCGGCGGTGTCCGTCACGGTCTTGATCTCACCGGTCAGGTCGACGGCGACGACGTCGTCCGGGACCAGCTCGGCGCCGAAGCGCTCGGCCTGGGCCCGCATGTTGTCCATGAGGTCGGGGCCCATGATGCCGTCGCGGAACCCGGGGAAGTTCTCCACCTCGGTGGTGTTCATGAGCGCGCCACCGGCGGTGACGGCACCCTCGAAGACCAGGGGCTTGAGCGATGCGCGCGCCGTGTACAGGGCGGCGGTGTAGCCGGCCGGCCCAGAGCCGATGATGATCACGTTACGAACGTCGCTCACGGGTACTTTCCTCGTTTCTGCGGACTGCCTGCTGACAACCGGGGGCCGGTGGCCTCACCCCACCCAACGGATCCTATGGCGCGCGCATTCCCGGCCCGTCACCCGCGAGGTCGGGGCCGGTCAGCTCCGCGGGTAGGTACCGGACAGCAGAACCGTTCCGCGTCCCGTCGGATCGGCGCTCTCGCACGCGGCGTCGACCACGTAGGCGTCGGCCCGGGCGGCGTTCCCGTTGTGCGGGAGCACGACCAGGTACGCGTCGTGGCCTTCGAAGATCCCTCGTTCGGCGGCCAGCGGGGCCTCCGTGCGGCCGGTGCCGCCCTTCACGCAGGCGGGCACGGTGACGCCGGTGAGTCGCCCGTTCGCCGTCTGGGGGGACGCCTCGCTGCTGTAGGTGTCAGCGCCGGGCATCTCCGCGGGGGGTCGGGCGCTCTTGGCCGCGGCTTCCGGTCCGTCCCCGAGCAGGCGCTGGACGTCGCCACCCAGGCCGGCGGCCGTGAAGGCCTCGGCGCTGGTCGCCATGTCCGACGCCCGGGTGCTGCCCGCCTTGTCCGTGCCGTCCACCGTGAGTGTCTGGACGAGGAAGATGCTCACGGCGAAGGCGGCGGCCGCGCCCATGGCGGTGAGGACCCCCAGCCTGCGGCGGCTTCGGGCCCGGCCGGGTCCGGTGCCGCCCTGGGGACGGCCGGTGGGGCGGTCGGAACGCGGCGTCCTGGGCCGGACGGGCGATGTTTCACGTGAAACATCGCCCGTCCTCGTGGCAGGTGTCTCCGCGACGGGCCGCTCCGGTGCGGTGCCCTCGGGGGAGGTCGCGCTCAGCAGGGCCTCGGCCGCGAGGGCGGCGTCGATGCGCCCGGCGATGTCGGAGGGCATGCGCTGCGGGCCGGGGAGCGTGCCGAGGAGTCCGCGGATCTCGTCCAGCGACGCCCTCACGTCGGCACACAGGGGGCACTCGGCCAGATGGGTGCGCACCTCGGCGGTGCGCGCCGGGGAGAGGAGGCCTTCGGTGAGATCGGAGATCTCCGAGACATCCGGGTGCCGGATCGTGCCGGTCGTGGAAGTCACGCTCGCCCACCTCCGCCCTTCACCGCATCGGGGTCCCTGGATTCTGCTGCTGGTGGGACGGCTGTCCCCTGCGACCGGTTCCTTCCCCGGTCCACCTCGGTGTTATCCCCGGGATCCCCGCGCAGATGAGTGAGCATCGGGAGGAGTTTCGCCCGCCCCCGGGCGCACCGGCTCTTCACCGTACCCGTGGGCACGTCCAGGATCTTGGCGACCTCGGCGACGGGATAGCCCTGCATGTCGACGAGCACCAGGGCGGCCCGCTGCTCGGCCGGCAGGGTGCGCAGCGCCGCCAGCAGCTCGCGGTGGAGGTCCTGCCGCTCCGCGGGCGCCTCGGCGGACTCGTGGGGCTCCAGGAGCCGCTCGAAGTCCTCCGGGTCGTCGACGGCCGAGGTCCGGCGTGAGGCGGCCTTGCGGGCCCGGTCCAGGCAGGCGTTCACCGTGATGCGGTGCAGCCAGGTCGTGACGGCGGACTGGCCCCGGAAGGTGTGGGCGGCGCGGTAGGCCGACACGAGGGCGTCCTGGACCGCGTCCGCCGCCTCCTCCCGGTCGCCGAGGGTGCGCAGGGCCACGGCCCACAGCCGGTCGCGGTGGCGCCGGACGAGCTCACCGAACGCGTCGGGGTCGCCCGCGACGTGCCGTGCCAGGAGTTCCTGGTCGGTCATGCCCCCGGGTGCGTCAGCGTCCAACGGTGAGCCCCTCCCCTGCTGTCCGGTCAGCCGGTGAATTTCACGTTCGTGATGCCCTGCTTGTATCCGGCGCGGCTGAACTCGTCCCGGCCGGACTTGGGCATCTCGGTGAGCCACAGGACCACGTAGCGGGTCTTCACGGGCTTCTTGGCCGTGAGGACCAGATTGTTGCTCTGTGTGGTTCCCGAGGCGATCCGCTTCATGTCGGTCACCTTGGTGGACGAGTCCATCGAGTCGGCGGCGTAGATCGCTGCCGTGGTGTGGTCGCCCGAGTCGCGCAGGCTTATCGCGGCGGCGCTGACCTCGTGCTCGGAGCCGAGGTCGAACACGAGGCCCACGCCGTCCTTGATGATCAGCTTCGGGCCCTCGTCGAAGCTCTTCGAGCGCCAGTAGGTGGAGGAGTCGCCGTCGTGGGCCTGCGGGACGCCGTCGAGGTTCTGCGGGAGGCCGTCCGGGTAGTACTCGGCCGCGTCCTTGATCGACAGCACCACAGGGGTCTTCTTCTTCGGCGGCGGGGCCTCGTTGCCCTCGGAGGTCTGCGACTGGTTGGTGTCGCTGCCCGAGTCGCGCAGCAGGGTGTCGGCCAGCTGCCAGCTGCCCAGCCCCAGGGCGGCGATCAGCAGGGCGGCCACGCCCCACTTCAGGGCCCGGCCGGTACGGCTCTGCAGGGGCGCCGGGAGCGGCGGTGCCACCAGCGTCGGCGGGGACGCGGCGCCGGGGATCGCGCTGGGGCGCCCGTACGTGCCCTGCTGGTAGGTGGTGTGCTGGTACTCGGCGGGGGCCGGGAAGACCGGCTCCGGCGGTCGGATCCGCGGCATCGCGGAGACGGCCTTGGCGAGTTCCTCGGGCGTCGTGCAGGGCGGCTCCTGGCGCGACGCGGTGGCCCCGTCGTTGGCGAGGGCGCGCATCGCGATCTCGGAGAGGCCGCGGTGGACGCCCGCGCGGACCTGGTCCGGCGGGAGCAGCCCGACGCCCTTGGGCAGGCCGGACAGGCCGTAGGCGTCGTTCTCGTACGGCCAGCGCCGGGTGAGGGCGGCGTACAGGAGCGCGCCGATCGCCTCCGTGTCGGAGCGCTGCGGGGTGTCGCTGGTGATGCCGCGCAGCGCGGCGTTCACGGCAAGGCCGCGGATGCGGTACTGGCCCGTGGAGGTGCGGAGTATGGCGCTGGGGGTCAGCCGCAGGTGTGCCAGTCCCTCGCGGTGCGCGGCGGCCATGGCCTGCGCGACCTGGTGGACGAGTTGGTAGGCCTCGTGCGCCTCCAGCGGGCCGGCCGCCAGCAGCGCGGTCAGCTCGGTCGCGTCCGGGAGCCACTCGTGGACCACGTAGACGAGGTCGTTCTCCTCGACGGCGTCGAGGACCTGGACGAAGCGGGGGTCGCCGAGCAGGGCGGCGGAGCGCGCGGCGGCGAGCACGGACCGCGCCCGCGGGTGGTCGGCGGGCAGCAGGTGGACGCCCACGGCGCGCCGGAGCTTCTCGTCCATCGCACGCCACGAGCTGAATCCGTCCAGACGGGTGACGCACTCCTCGAGGCGGTAGCGTCTGGCGAGCTTGTGGCCGCTGTGCAGGTCGGGAGCGGAGGACCGGCCGCGGTCGGCCTCCGGGTCGGTCGTGGACGTGTTCGTCGGCCTGGATTCCTGGGTCTGTGCCGCCCCGTCGGCCGTGGCTTTCCCCGCCTTGGCGGTCAGCGGCTCGTCACCGCTGTTGTCGGCCACGTCGACGGCAGCCGTGCTACGTTCCGCCACCGTCGTTCCTGCCTCCCCATCCGTTGCGCGCTGTCGGCCAGTCTGCAAAGCCATGCCAATTGTGCCCACAGTCCGCCGCTGTGCACGACACGCGGAAACTGCGGATGGTTGTGCGGGTCAGCGTCCCAGTCGCCCCCGGACCATCCCGACCATCGCGTTGAGTTCCTCGATCCGCATGCGCTTGGCAGCGGTGAAGAAGACGCCCATGAGGACGAGTCCGCCGGCCACCAGGGCGGCGAGGGACGCGAGCGCTCCGCTGCCCAGCAGGGCCATGACGGCGTAGGCGGTGCCGCCGCCGAGGACGGCCGCCGGGACGCACGCACCGGCGAGCCGGGCGTACGTGCGCACCACGTGGGCGCCGTCGAGGTCGCCGCCGAGGCGGGTGCGCAGCCGCCGCCACGCGACGCCCACACCGGCCGCGTAGGCCAGGCCGTAGGCGGCGCCCATGCCGACGACGGCCCAGCGGGCCGGCAGCACGAAGAAGGCGAGGGCCGAGGCCGCCGCGTTGACCGAGGCGACGATGACCGTGTTGTAGAAGGGGGTTCGGGTGTCCTCGTAGGCGTAGAAGCCGCGGAGCACGACGTACTGCACGGAGTACGGGATGAGCCCGAGGCCGAACGCCATCAGGATGAAACCGATGTTGCGGGCGCCGCTGCCGGAGCCGGCGTAGAGCAGGGTCGCCATCGGGACGCCGAGCGCGAGGAACGCGAAGGCGCAGGGCACGATGGCGACGGCCGAGGTGCGCAGGCCGTACGAGATGTCGTCGCGGACCGCGGCCGCGTCGCCGTCGTGCGCGGAGCGGGAGATGCGCGGCAGCACGGCCGTCATGACGGAGACGGTGATGATGGCCTGCGGCATCTGCCACAGGTTCAGGGCGTAGTTGTACGCGGTGATGCCGGTGCCGGAATAGCCCTGCTTGTCGGCGACGGAACCCGCCCACGTGGCGAGCTGGGTGACGACGACGAGGCCGATCTGGTTGGCGAGGACGAAGAAGAAGGTCCACTTGGCCAGGCCGACGGCCTTGCCCAGGCCGTGGCCCCGCCAGTCGAAGCGCAGCCGCGGCTTGAAGCCCGCGTCGCGCAGGTACGGGACCATCGCCAGGGCCTGGACCGTCAGGCCCAGCAGGGTGCCGATGCCCAGCAGTCGCACGCCCTCGGGGGTGACCGTGGCGGCGCTGACGTGGGTGCTGGTGAAACCGCCGAAGGCCCAGATGAAGGCGCCGAACGTGGCGATCACGACGATGTTGTTGAGGACCGGGGTCCACATCATCGCGCCGAACCGGCCGCGGGCGTTGAGGATCTGACCCATGACCACGTGCACGCCCATGAAGAACATGGTCGGCAGGCAGTAGCGGGCGAAGGCCACCGCGACGTCCCGCTGCTGCGGGTCCGAGGCGATCTTCGGGGACATCATGGTGATGAAGAGCGGGGCCGCCAGCACGCAGACGGTGGTGACACCGGCCAGCAGCACCACGACCAGGGTCAGCAGCCGGTTGGCGTACGCCTCGCCGCCGTCGTCGTCGTTCTTCATCGCGCGGACGAGCTGCGGGATGAACACGGCGTTGAGCGCGCCGCCGCCGACCAGGATGTAGATCATCGTCGGCAGCGTGTTGGCGATCTGGTACGTGTCGTTGAACGTGCCGACGCCGATCGCGGTGGCCATCACGAGCGTGCGCATGAAGCCGGTGATGCGGGAGACGATCGTGCCGGCCGCCATCAGCGCGCTGGACTTGAGCAGGCTCGCCGCGCGGCCGGCCGGCTTGTTCGGCGCGGGGGCGGCCACCGGGGCCTCCTCGACCGGGGCCTGCGGCTGCGGTGCGGCCTGCTGGTCGCGGTACAGGTGCGCGAAGGCGTCCGGCTCGGCCGCCTCGTCGGAGGCGCTGGTCACGAGCGCGTCCACGCCCACGAACTCGGTGGTCGTGGCGTGGTCCCCGTACGGCAGGTGGCGGGAGGGGCCGTCGGGCTCGGGCGGGGGCGTCTGGGCCCACACCCGCGGGTCGGGGGAGTACGGGGACGCGGCCGGCCGGTCGTACAGGGGGCCGGGCTCCTGGAAGGTGCCGGGCGGCGGCGGGGGGTGCGCGGCGCGGTCGTACAGGGCCTCGGTCACCGGGTCCTGGGCCGCGAGGTCATGGGAACGGTACGGGTCCTGCTCGTACGCCTCCTGGACGTACGGGTCCTGGGCAGGGGAGGCGGGCGGCGGGACCTGCCCCGGTACCGGGGCGCCCTCGCCGCCTTCTCTGGAAGGCGCGGTACCGCTCGCTCCCTGCGCGCGGTCACCGTCGTACGGCGCGTTCATCGAAACCCCACCTCATCGTCCCCAGGCCCGGCCGGCCACGGTGTCGCTCAACGGTCCACTGTCTCACCCGGGCCGGAGGAGCTGTCGCTTTCTCCTCCGGTGTCCGGCGTCGGGTCACTCGGCTGCGTGCTCTCCTCGGCGGCCCGGGCTGCGACCCTCTTGCGGCTCGCGTACATCTTCACCCCGGCCAGGACCAGCAGGAGCACGCCGGCCGCGATGACGAGCAGCACGGTCGAGGTGATCTCGGTGGCCTGGACGGTGAACCTGCGCTCCTGGCCGTAGGGGACGCCGTCCTTGGTGTAGAGCTGCGCGGTGACCTCGACGGGACCGCTCGCGGTGGCGTTGGCGGTGAACTTGACGGACTGGCTGTGGCCGCCCTGGACGTCGATCTGCTGCTCGGCCTCGCCGTCGTCGCCGAACATCAGGCGGGTCGGGTTCGCCGACTTCAGGCGCAGCACCAGGCCGTGGACGTCCTGCACGAGGCCGTTCTGCACGGTCACGGGGATCGTGGCGCTGCGGCCCGAGAGGTGCGCCTTCGACTTGGGGATCAGCTTGACCTGTTCGGTCAGCCCCTCGAGGTACTCCCGTACCCCGTCCCGGTAGGCCTCGGCCTCCTCGGGGTGGCCGCGCCAGGACGTGGACATCATGCGGTTGAAGGTGTTGCCGAAGGGGATCTCGACCCGGTCGGGATGGGAGAGGATCACCTTGAAGTGGTCGAGCATGGTCTGCGTGGTGCGGATCGTCTCGAAGGCCGGCTGCGGCAGCTCCGTCCGGCGCAGCGAGACCGGGTACTGCCCGGCGCCCGGGACGAGCGTGGTGGCGCCCGGGTCGGGCTTGGCCCTGGCGGCGGCCTCCAGGTCGACCGGCTGGGTCCAGCGACCGGACTGGAGGGCCTGCAGCGCGTCGGCCATCGTCTGTGCCTGGCTGGTCGTGGGCATCCGCTGCGGGGTGACCACGATGCTGCGCGGGGCGTCGGTGTCCTGGAGGTTCAGCGCGAGGCTCTGCGCCAGGAACCGCTGGACGGCGAGGGTGGCGTTCTCGGCGGACAGCATGTCGCCCTGGAAGGCCTTGGAGAGCCGGGCGTCGGCGACCACGGCCGTGGTGCCGGCGCCGATCGGCCGGGGCGCCGACGGCGTGTGGGCCAGGTTCCCGGTCTCCTGGAAGCTGTCGCTGCGGGCGAGGACGTTGTGGGCGCCCGCCGAGGTGGCGACGTTGACGATCGCCGGGTCGACGGCGCCCTCCACCGGCCAGGAGAAGTCGGTGGACGGTTCGACGTGCAGCACGGTCTCGACGACCTGGCGGGCCTTCTCGGTGGCCGGTCGCAGGTGGGCGAGGGAGCCGGAGACGTTCTTGCCCTGGTGCGCCAGGGAGGCGAGGTCGGGGTCCGCGAACGGCAGGGCCACGACCTTCTTGCCCTGCACGGCCCGCTCCAGGTCGGCCAGCCAGCGCTTGGCGACGGCCTGGTTGCGACCCGGCACGATCTGCCCGTCCGGCGTCCTGACCATGTACGCGTTGGCCATCGCGGCCACGCTGGCCAGCAGGTCCGGGTCCATCAGCCAGGTGACGGGCAGCTCCCGGCCGAGGGAGACCATCTGCTCCAGGCGCCCGCCGGGGCGGAGCTCGGCGGCCAGGTCGTCGTTCTCGAAGACGGGGGTCTGCAGCTCGTCGGAGCCGGTCTGGGCCGTCAGGTGCGTGGTGGAGATCAGCGGCCAGACGTAGCTGAGCTGGGTGCGCTTGGCGGCGGCGTCCGGCTGCCACGGCAGGAAGGTCCGCTGGATCCCGAGGACCTGCTCGTACCCCCGGTTCTCGGTCTCCCCGGAGAGCGAGACCCCGAGCTGGTAGACCCCGTCCTCGTCCAGCCCGAGCTTGCTCACGGGGATCTTTATCGTGAAGGGCTGGGAGACCTCGGGGGCCAGCGCGGAGACCTTCACCGAGGCGCCCGGCACCTCGGCGGGCTCGCTGCCGGGACGGAACCCGCTGCGCCCGGCGGCGTCGTCGACCGCGCCGCGGTCGGTGATCTGCGGTCCGACCCGCAGGCCGACGTGGGCGTCGGTGACGGTGTCCTTGCCACGGTTGGTGACCGTGCCGGTGAGCGTCAGGGTGTCGCCCTTGAGCGGTGCGCTGGGCGTCAAGGAGTCCAGGGAGACGTCCACGCTGGACGGCCCGGCCGCCGTGGGCGCCGCCTGCGCGGAGCCCGCGGGAACGTAGATGAGGCCGGCCAGGACCGGAGTACCGGCGAGCATGACGACGGCCCGCCGCAGCCATCGGCGGGCAGGGGCGGGGGTGTCCCCGTGGATGTCTGCCGCCTCGGCCACGCGCTCGCCCGTCCTCGTCGTGTCAGTGGTCGTCGGTTGTGCGTCCACGCATGGTAACGAGGGCCGCTGTGCCGGAGTGCCGCGGACTGCTCCACACGGTCCGCCGGGGCGGACCGGTGCCTCGGGGCGGGCCGTGGTCGCGGGGCGGGCCCGGGCCGCGGGAAACCCGGCGGCCGGGGGCGGGCGGGCCACGTACCCTTTTCTGTTGTGCCGAACGCCAACGAAGACAATCCCAGCGCCCTGAACCAGGTGCAGCACCGTGCCGTGAGCGAGCTCCTGCGCGTGGCTCCGGTAGCCGACGACCTCGCGCGCCGCTTCCAGGCGGCGGGCTTCCGCCTCGCCCTGGTCGGCGGCTCCGTGCGCGACGCCCTGCTGGGCCGGCTCGGCAACGACCTGGACTTCACCACGGACGCCCGTCCCGCGGACGTACTGAAGATCGTCCGACCGTGGGCGGACACCACGTGGGACGTCGGCATCGCGTTCGGCACCGTGGGCGCGCAGAAGGCCGGCTACCAGATCGAGGTCACGACCTACCGGTCCGAGGCCTACGACCGGACCTCCCGCAAGCCCGAGGTCTCCTACGGCGACTCGATCGAAGCCGACCTCGTCCGGCGCGACTTCACCGTCAACGCCATGGCCGTGGCGCTGCCGGAGAACGAGTTCATCGACCCGCACGGCGGACTCCAGGACCTCGCGGCCCGCGTCCTGCGGACCCCCGGCACCCCCGAGGACTCCTTCTCCGACGACCCGCTGCGGATGCTCCGGGCCGCCCGCTTCGCGGCCCAGCTCGACTTCGAGGTGGCCCCCGAGGTCCTCGCCGCGATGAAGGCGATGGCCGACCGCATCGAGATCGTCTCGGCCGAGCGCGTCCAGGGCGAGATCAACAAGCTGCTGCTCTCCTCCCGCCCCCGCACGGGCCTGGGCCTGCTCGTGGACACCGGCCTGGCCGACCACGTGCTGCCCGAGCTCCCGGCCCTGCGGCTGGAGAGTGACGAGCACCACCGGCACAAGGACGTCTACGAGCACTCCCTCACGGTGCTGGAGCAGGCGATCGACCTGGAGGAGGACGGCCCGGACCTCGTGCTCCGGCTGGCGGCCCTCCTGCACGACATCGGCAAGCCCCGTACCCGCCGCTTCGAGAAGGACGGCCGGGTCTCCTTCCACCACCACGAGGTGGTGGGCGCCAAGATGTCGAAGAAGCGGCTGACGGCGCTGAAGTACTCCAACGAGATCATCAAGGACGTCTCGCGCCTGGTGGAGCTCCACCTCCGCTTCCACGGGTACGGCTCCGGGGAGTGGACCGATTCCGCGGTGCGCCGTTACGTGCGCGACGCCGGCCCGCTGCTGGAGCGGCTCCACAAGCTGACCCGCTCCGACTGCACCACCCGCAACAAGCGCAAGGCCAACGCGCTCTCCCGGACCTATGACGGCCTGGAGGCGCGGATCTCCGAGCTGAAGGAGCAGGAGGAGCTGGACGCGATCCGGCCCGACCTGGACGGCAACGAGATCATGGACGTGCTCAGCGTGGGGCCCGGTCCGGTGATCGGCCAGGCCTACACGTTCCTGTTGGAGCTGCGCCTGGAGAACGGTCCGATGGAGCGCGACGCGGCCGTCGCCGCACTCAAGGAGTGGTGGGCCGCCCAGAACTGACCGGGCCCGGCCGTCGATGTTTCACGTGAAACGTCGACGGCCGGAGCGCGGCGGTCACGCCCGAGGGCCGATGTTTCACGTGAAACATCGGCTCTTGCGCATCAGGAAGAGCGCCACACCCGCGTAGATCGCGGACACGGCGAGGAGCAGCAGCACCGACCGCCCGTCCGGCGGGAGCATCAGCGCCGAGACCGCGGCGGCGCCGACGAAGGCCACGTTGAAGAGCACGTCGTACACGGAGAAGACCCGGCCGCGGTAGGCGTCGTCCACCCGGAACTGCACCTCGGTGTCCGTGGAGATCTTCGCCCCCTGCGTCACCACGCCCAGCAGGAACGCGGCGACCAGCATGGGCCCGGGGGCGAACGGCAGCCCCAGCGCCGGGACCAGCAGGGCGGCCGACCCCGCCAGTACGGTGATCCAGCCCAGGGTGCCGAGCCGGCTGACGGCCCACGGGGTGACGACGGCGGCCGCGAAGAAGCCCCCGCCCGAGACGCCGACCGCCACCCCCAGCAGGGCCAGCCCCTCGGACTCCGTGTCCGACCAGGCGTACCGGCACAGCATCAGCAGCGTCACCGTGAGGGCGCCGTAGGCGAACCGCATGAGGGTCATCGCGGTCAGGGCCCGGGCCGCCTCTCGGCGCTGCGCCAGGTGCCGGAGGCCCGCAGCCATCCCCCGGGCGGTGAGCACCACGGCCTCGCCCAGCGACGGGTGGCGGTGGTCGGGGTCCCGGTCGGGGCCGAGCAGCCCGACGGGCAGCCGCAGCGAGGCCAGGCCCGCCCCGAGGTAGAGCACCGCGCCCAGCAGGACCACCACGGCGTTGGAGTCCGACGCCAGCAGCCGTACCGCGAAGGCCAGGCCACCGCCCGCGACCGCGGCCAGGGTCCCGGCGGTCGGCGAGAGGGCGTTGGCCATCACGAGCCGCTCCGCGTCCACGACCCGGGGCAGGGAGGCCGAGAGGCCGGCCAGTACGAACCGGTTCACGGCCGTCACCGACAGCGCGGAGACGTAGAACAGCCAGTCGGGTACCTCGGCCAGGACCAGGACGGCGGTCCCGCAGGCCAGTACGGCGCGCAGCAGGTTGCCGTAGAGGAAGACCTGGCGCCTCCGCCAGCGGTCGAGCAGGACTCCGGTGAACGGCCCGATCACCGAGTAGGGGAGCAGCAGGACCGCCATGGCGGAGGCGATGGCCCCGGGCGAGGTCTGCTTCTCCGGTGAGAAGACCACGTAGGTGGCGAGCGCCACCTGGTACACGCCGTCGGCGGCTTGGGAGAGCAGCCGTACGGCGAGCAGGCGGCGGAAGTCCCTCAGGCGCAGGAGTACGCGCAGATCACGTACGGCAGGCATGAGGGCAAGGGTCACATACGCGGAGGGTCCTCGGGCATATTGCCCGAGGACCCTCCGCGGAAGAACAGGTGACGAGGGCTCGCGGCCCGCTTCCCGCTCCTGGGTGGTTCCGGCGCGTGCTTAGCGCTCGACCTCGCCCTTGATGAACTTCTCGACGTTGGCCAGGGCCTCGTCGTCGAAGTACTGGACCGGCGGGGACTTCATGAAGTACGAGGACGCGGAGAGGATCGGGCCACCGATGCCCCGGTCCTTGGCGATCTTCGCGGCGCGCAGGGCGTCGATGATGACACCGGCGGAGTTCGGGGAGTCCCAGACCTCGAGCTTGTACTCGAGGTTCAGCGGAACGTCACCGAAGGCACGGCCCTCGAGGCGGACGTACGCCCACTTGCGGTCGTCGAGCCACGCGACGTAGTCGGACGGGCCGATGTGGACGTTCTTGTCGCCCAGCTCGCGGTCGGGGATCTGCGAGGTGACGGCCTGGGTCTTCGAGATCTTCTTCGACTCGAGGCGGTCGCGCTCGAGCATGTTCTTGAAGTCCATGTTGCCGCCGACGTTGAGCTGCATGGTGCGCTCGAGGCGGACGCCGCGGTCCTCGAACAGCTTGGCCATCACGCGGTGCGTGATGGTCGCGCCGACCTGGGACTTGATGTCGTCACCGACGATCGGCACGCCGGCCTCGGTGAACTTGTCCGCCCACTCCTTGGTGCCGGCGATGAAGACCGGGAGGGCGTTGACGAAGGCGACCTTGGCGTCGATGGCGCACTGGGCGTAGAACTTCGCCGCGTCCTCGGAGCCGACGGGCAGGTAGCAGACCAGGACGTCGACCTGGCGGTCCTTGAGGACCTGGACCACGTCGACCGGGGCCTCGGCGGACTCCTCGATGGTCTCGCGGTAGTACTTGCCCAGGCCGTCGAAGGTGTGGCCGCGCTGCACGGTCACGCCCTTGCTCGGGACGTCGCAGATCTTGATGGTGTTGTTCTCGCTGGCGCCGATGGCGTCGGACAGGTCGAGACCGACCTTCTTCGCGTCCACGTCGAACGCGGCGACGAACTCGACGTCACGGACGTGGTAGTCGCCGAACTGCACGTGCATCAGGCCGGGGACCTTGGTCGCCGGGTCGGCGTCCTTGTAGTACTCCACGCCCTGGACCAGCGAGGCGGCGCAGTTGCCCACGCCGACGATGGCTACGCGAACCGAACCCATTCCGGTTGCTCCCTGTTTGTTCTCGGATGAGGCCTGCGCGGAGCAGGGCCTCACTTTGCAGTGTCGTCGGACGGTCCGGGGCGCCTCTGGTCCCGGCCCGCCCGCTCGCTCTCGATGAGCTCGTTCAGCCAGCGCACTTCGCGCTCGACGGACTCCATCCCGTGCCGCTGCAGCTCGAGGGTGTAGTCGTCGAGCCGCTCACGCGTCCTGGCCAGAGAGGCGCGCATCTTCTCCAAGCGCTCCTCGAGCCGGCTCCGGCGGCCTTCGAGCACCCGCATGCGAACATCGCGTTCGGTCTGACCGAAGAACGCGAAGCGGGCGGCGAAGGACTCGTCCTCCCAGGTGTCGGGGCCGGTGTGGGAGAGCAGCTCCTCGAAGTGCTCCTTACCTGCCGCCGTCAACCGGTAGACGATCTTGGCGCGGCGCCCTGCGAGTGATGCGGCGAGAGCGTCTTCCGGGGCGTTCCCCGGTTCTTCGATCAACCAGCCGTTGGCGACCAGCGTCTTGAGGCAGGGATAGAGCGTTCCGTAACTGAACGCCCGGAAGACCCCCAGCGAGGTGTTGAGCCGCTTGCGGAGCTCGTACCCGTGCATGGGGGATTCACGAAGCAGACCGAGGACGGCGAACTCAAGGATGCCGGAGCGTCTGCTCACCCGCCGAACCTCCTCCGCCCCTGGTTCCGTATGTCGTGCCGATGTATCGACTCGATACATCCAGACGATAGATCCGAGTGATCCGGTCGGCAAGCGGGGACATAGTGACCGGCGTCACATCACCAATTCGTGGGAGGCAAGTTGCCTGATTTGGGGTGAACTTCGGTACTGCGAGGGTTTTGGCCGTGCGTAGTCTGTGCGGTGACTCCGGTGGAACCGGAATTCACCTGCCGCTTCCAGGCGCACTCGCCTGTCCGAGGAGTAGTCGTTCGATGAGCGAGCACCGTCGCAAACCCCCGCATTCCCAGGGCGGTGGCCCTTCCGGCGGCCACCGAGGGGTCCCGCAGGGCCCCGGGGGCCAGCCGGGCCAGCAGTACGGACAGCCGCAGTACGGCCAGCAGCGCCCCGCGTACGGACAGCCCCAGGGCGGGCAGCAGTACGGTCGGCAGGGCGCGCCGGGCCGGCCCGGGGGCCAGTACGGCCAGCAGCCGCCCGGCCCCCCGCCGCGGCAGCAGCCCCCGCAGGGACGCACCCCGTACGGGCAGGAGTCGCGCAGCGAGGAGCAGCCGGTCTACGGCGGCCGCGCCGAGGCCCGACGGGCCGCGCAGCGCGGAAGCGGAAGCCGTCGCAGGGGTGCCGAGCCGGCCGGTGGACGCGGCGGGCGCGGTGGCCGGGGCGTACCCGACAAGCGCTTCATCAACTACCCCCGCTCCGACAAGGACGGGTGGAAGCGCTTCGTCCCCTCGTGGAAGCTGGTCGGCGGAACGGCACTGGGCTGCTTCGCGGTGCTGACGGCGGCCACCGGCATAGCGCTGGCGTTCGTCGACACCCCAAACCCGAACGACATGGCGACGGCCCAGAACAACGTCTACCTGTGGTCCGACGGCTCGCAGATGGCAGCGGTCGGCGGTGAACGCAACCGGCAGATCCTCCAGTACGGCGACATCCCCAAGGCCATGAGGGACGCCGTGATCGCGGCGGAGAACGAGTCCTTCGAGACGGACCACGGCGTCGCCCCGATGGGTATCGCGCGGGCCGCGTGGAACATGGCGAAGGGCGGCTCGGTCCAGGGCGGCTCGACCATCACCCAGCAGTACGTCAAGAACACGTTCCTGGACTCCGACCAGACCATGACCCGCAAGCTCAACGAGCTCCTGATCTCGGTTAAGCTCGGGTGGACGGGTGACAAGCAAGACGTCATGGCCGGGTACCTGAACACGGCCTACTTCGGGCGCGGCGCATACGGCATCCAGGCGGCGGCCCAGGCGTACTTCAAGAAGGACGCGAGCAAGCTCGACCCCTCCGACTGCGCCTTCCTGGCGCAGATCCTCAAGGGCCCGAACCTCTACAACCCCGACGGCGGCATCGGCTCGATGGCCAGCCCCGAGGCGAACACGAAGCGGGCCAAGCTCCGCTGGGAATGGGTGCTGAACCGCGAGGTCGAGGTCAAGCGGATGTCGCAGGAGGAGCGGGCCAAGTACACGACGTTCCCCAAACTCCAGCCGCTCTCGGCTTCCCAGTCCTTGACTGGCCAGACCGGCTACCTGGTGGAGATCGCCAAGCAGTACGTGCTCAAGAAGGGGCATATCGAGCAGCGCGACCTCGACATGGGCGGCTACCGGATCTACACGACCTTCGACAAGAGGAAGGTCGACGCCCTGGCCAAGGCGGTCGACAAGACCCGCAAGGAGTTCCTGGACGAGAAGGAGCGCCCGGAGACGGACAGGTACGTCCAGTTCGGTGGCGCTTCGGTGGAGCCGAAGACCGGGAAGATCGCCGCCATATACGGCGGCGCCGGCATGGACAAGAACCACTTCACCAACAACGCCAACACCTCCGGTGTCCCGGTCGGCTCGACCTGGAAGCCGTTCGTGCTGGCCGCGGCGATGGAGTACGGCACCAAGAACTCCGATGGCCGGGGCATCTCGCCGATGAGCAAGTACAACGGCAATGACCTGCTCGCCATCCGGAACCGTGACGGCGATCCCGTGATGGGCAACAACGGTCGCCCGTTCCGCCAGAAGAACGAGAGCCCGACCGCCTACGGCTACGTCACCCTCGACGTGGCCATGCAGAAGTCCATCAACACGCCGTTCGTGCAGCTCGGCTTCGACGTCGGCCACAGCAAGATCCGCGATGTCGCCGAGTCCACGGGGATCCTCCCGGACTCGATGAACCCGAACAACGACGCCTCGTTCATGCTCGGCACCTCGACGCCCAGCGCCATCCGCATGGCCGACTCGTACGCCACCTTCGCCGCCTCCGGTACGCACCGGGAGCCCTACTCGGTGACCAAGGTCGAGAAGACGAAGGACGGCGCGCGCACCGAACTGGAGGGCTTCGACGAGCTCGAGTCCAAGCGCGCCATGGACAACTCCATCGCCGACAACATCACCAAGGTGCTGGAGCACGTGGTGCAGAAGGGCACCGGTACCAAGGTCCTCAAGCTCGGCCGGCCGGCGGCCGGCAAGACCGGTACCACCGACAAGAACAAGTCCGCGTGGTTCGTCGGCTACACCCCGCAGCTCTCCACGGCCGTGACGCTGTTCCGCACCGACCCGACGAGCGAGAGCAAGGAGCTGCTGTCGATGAACGGCACCGGCGGCATCTCCTCGATCCACGGTGGTGACATCCCGGCCGAGATCTGGACCGAGTACATGAAGGCGGCTCTGGCCGACCAGCCGAAGCTGGACTTCCCCGACCCCGAGGACATCGGCGTCGAGGCCGACAGCGACGGTGCCCCCACCGCCAGCCCGAGCATCTCCACCAGCCCCTCGGCCTCGCCCAGCGACGAGGTGTCCGAGTCGCCCTCGCCCACGCCGTCGAAGACGCGCAAGCCGCGCCCGTCCTGCGGCCCGCTGGACTGGGACTGCCCCGGCAAGTCCGACGGCGGCAAGTCCGATGGAGGGAAGTCCGACGGAGGCACGGACGCCGGAACGGACGCCGGTACGGATGCCGGCGCGGACGGCGGCTCGACGGCCGACCCGAGCCCGACACCCACCAGGAGCGGCAGACCCGGCCGCTCGAACGGTGGCGGAGGCCTCTTCGGCTAGCCCGCCCCGTCCCCACCGCACCACCGAGCCCCGAGGGCCGTCGCACGCGCTGCGACGGCCCTCGGGCGTTGGAAGCCACACGGCTGAGCGGGCCCCAACGATTCCTTGAGCGCTGGCGCCGCTGATCCTCCATGGGGCACAGGCCGCGGGTCGTCGCACAAGCCGTCCTGGCCCAGCGCGGTGCAGTCGCCAGGTGCGGACCGTCACGAGCGATCCGCAGCCGACCGGACACCTCCATGAGCGAGTGGTCTTGGCACACTCCAGCACGATCCCCGATCGCTGGGCCAGCACCTGTGCGGTTGCGAGACGAGGCAGCCAGCGCTCGGCCACCGCCAGCTGGGCGTCAGCGACCGACAACAGTGGAACCTTTGATACGGGCGATGCATGGCGAATCAACGACGAATCTCCGGCTCGGGCACTTGGCGGTTAACCGTGCCGTTGTCGATGTAGATCCGGAGCGTAGGGGCCGACAGGCTCTCCTGTCCGAAGCGGAATGTTCAACCTCTATTTGTTGTGTCTTTGTGGCCCGGCGTAACTAATCGTTGATCTTGCTTTATAATCAAACCCTGCTCGGCGTTGATCATTTCTAATGGTCGGGCTGTTCAGAGTTCACAGTATCCGTAACTGCGGATTCGGGCGTGACTAAAAAATTAAGGGGGGCCGTGAAGGGCTTCAAGAGGTTGGCGGCTATAGGGGTCAGCGTGATCGCGGTATTCGCGTCGACTCCCGCCATGGCCTACGATTTCTGGTCCGCGACGGACGAGACTCAGGCTTGGAGTAGGGGAACAAATTACCAAGTTGCTGTCCGCGACAACAGCGCGGATGGCGATGAGGCCTACGCTGAGTGGTACAAGCGGACGGACCCGTGGCATCACGAAACTCGGAACACCACTGGGGGTGGGACGACTAAGTACAGCCCGATGCAAACATGGCCGATTGACAAGATGCGGGCCTGCGACGAGGAGGACTTTATTCCAGATCCCTGTGCCTCGTGGGTGTCGAGGCCTGCTGGTAGTTGAGTAATGTGGGGCGGACGCCTTCGGGTGTTACGCCCCGCATTATTTTTATGTCGTTCATGGTGTGCCCCTTGGGAAGTCATATGTATTTCGATTGGAGCGTCGTGGACTGGGAGGCGGAATCCGCAGTGAGAGAGACGTGCGGCGCTGGAGGGGACTCGTCATGAGTGCAGTCCATGTTCTTCGAATGTTGAACCTGAAGCATGAGCACCCCGGGCGGGCGCTATTTCAGGATGTGAATCTAAGCCTCAAGTCGGGGGAGTCGGTAGCCATCATGGGGGCGAGCGGGTCGGGTAAATCGACTTTGCTTTCCTGTGCGTTGGGGTTGATCAGGCCGCTTAGAGGGTGCGTGGAAGTGGCGGGCATAGATTTGGCAAGGTTGAAAGGCGCCAGTTTGGCTGCACATCGAGCCAATCATATCGGCATGGTGTTTCAGTCCGGTGAGCTATTGTCGGAATTGTCACCCGTCGACAATGTTGCTCTGCCAGCGCTATTGGCTGGCGATTCCCGCGCTGATGCTTATGCGAGGGCGCGCGATCTGTTGGGGCGCTTTGGTGTTCCAGACTCAGAGACTAGTGCGGAACTGTCGGGCGGAGAGCGTCAGCGTACTGCTGTCGCCCGGTCTATGATCAACTCGCCAAGCCTAATCCTGGCGGACGAACCCACCGGGGCACTTGACGAATCCGCCCGAGAAGTGGTGACGGATGCACTGTTCGCTCTGCCCGGTCAGCAGGGCTGTGGCTTGCTTGTCGTTACGCACGACCCGCTTGTAGCACAGCGCGCAGATCGAATGCTCGTTCTGAACGAAGGAGTACTGCGGGATGCGGACGTCGTCTCGACTGTACCGTGGGAGCAGAGCGAGGCATGAGTCGCGGGACCATATCCACAGCACGTTTGCTCAGGCTGGGAGCCGCAGCCGCTCAGCGCAGTGAAGCCCGGCAACTGCGGTTTGCCGCAGTCTTTCTGGCTACGCTCATTCTCGCTCTGTCGCTCATCGCATTGGTCGCAGCTCAGGCCACGTACGAGGGGCAACGCCAGCGAGGGCTTGATCGGAGTCCGGTCTTCATCGATGGCGTCGGGGCTGGCAAGCCCAGCAAGGTTCTCTATGCCGAAGTTGGGGACGTTCTTCCGGGGGTCCGGCCTTACACAGTTGTCTTCCTTACTCCACTGGTTTCTGATGCCCCACTGCCTCCAGGTCTTGCAGCCTGGCCTTCGCCGGGACAGGCGGCGTTGTCCCCCGCACTGCTGTCGCAAGCTTCCAACCTTGACGTAAGACGTCGCTACGGCACTGTTGTGAGAACGCTCGGTGAAGAGGGGCTTCAATCCCCGGACGAACTGTTCGCATACGTTGTGCCGCTGAAGCCGTTGAAGGAAAATATAACGGCTAGACCCATCATCGGCTTCGGCCCCATGGCTGGGCCTGTCTATAGGTTCAGCGGGCAGACCGACTACGACAAACCGTTGTGGTTGTTTATTGGGATGGTCACCTGCCTCGTGGTTGCACCGGCAGCCGTGCTGGCGATCGTCGCCGTTCGGACTGGCTCGCATCGCAGGGACCGACGAGTTGGCCTTATCGCAGCCCTGGGAGGCACTCCCCGTCAGAGGGCTCTGATCACGCTCGGTGAGGCAGTAGTACCCGTCGCCGCTGGTTCTCTCACTGCCGCTGGCATTGCCGGCACCGCGTCTCTAACGGACGTGGTAGTCCCGTGGACCGGACACGTCTTGGTGGCATCCGACCTACGCCTACGGTGGTGGGCATGGGTGATAGCGATTCTGGCTGCTGTGGCCAGCATTGTGGTTGCTCTGCTTATCACGAATAAGGCCCGGCTGGCCGATGGTGCGCAACATCGTGGGACAGGTCTCCAGGACACTTCTCACGGGGTCAGTCGCTGGGCAATGGCATTCCCGCTGATGTTGCTGCTCGCTACTCGTGGTCCCGACGTTTTTGAGCCAGGCACGTCGATGTTTGTGCTGATGAATTGGTCAGGTGTCATTGGCTGTGTGGCAACCTTGCCTGCTGCCGTCGCGATGTCCATGAGGGGCATAGGGCGAACGCTAGCTAAAAGCGGTCGTCGCCATGGTGCGCCCAGCATCCTAGTGGCTGGGTGCCGCCTAGCATTTCACCCTGGCCCCGTTGCCCGTATGACGAGTGGTGTAGCTGTGGCCATTGTTGTGGTATTGCAGGTGGCTGCCTGGCAGGGGCAAGTAGGAGGTCCGGCCAGGGCCGCAGAACAAACCGCTCACCGCATCGGCTCGTCCATGTTGCTCGTTGCTCCGCGCGGAGCTGACGCCGACACCACCGCTAGGTTCTTCGAAAGCTTGCCTCCAACGATGGTCCATTTGGTGGCCGAACTATCACCAGAGAGGCAGAGCGTAACGCTCTCGGGCGATTGTGTCAGCCTTGCAGTGGTGCATATTGAATGCTCAAAAGTCAAAGTGCTCGTGACTGAGCGCCCTGGTGATCCTCGTATGCAGGCAGTTGTCGGCTTGAATCGCCTGTATGTCGAGACCGTCGAGTCGCTTGCATTCACGGAAAATGGGATGGTCACGCATCTGCTGGTCTCAGGGGACGGATCCGACTTGCCCGAATCGGAAATAGCGCGTCTGGCTTATCGGGAATTCTCGCTGGGTGCGGACGTTGGAGTAGTGGGTGCGTCTTGGCTGGGAGGCGCCATGGTTAATCAGCTCCAGGGAGAATGGTTGACACTGTTCGGTACGCTTGGTGTCGGCACCCTCGGCGTAGCCGTGCTGCTCTCAGGGCTAGCTGAATTCCTCCGTCTAGGCCGCTCCATTGCCCCCTTGGCGGTCCTCGCCGGAAACCGATCAATATATTGGCTCGTAAGCGTCTTTGCCTTGTTCCTTCCGATCTTGATAGCTGGTATCGCCGGTAGTGTGGTCGGCCTCTGGGTCGCCCTGCCCCAAACCAAGGGGGGCCAAGGACTCATCTCCGATCAGACTGTCCTCGCCTGTGGCACAGCGGCCCTAACCGTCGCTCTAGTGGGATGGATTTGGGGGGCCATCACGGCAGTTAAACAGGCGGATGCTTGGAGGTCGCGTGACGAATAGAGCGTCACACGCATTCGTCGTGGTCGATCGCCTGGCTGGGCCACTCATGTAGACCTGAAGGAAGGCTGTCCATCTCGGCGAGCAACACTCGCTCGAAGCTGGGTACAACGTCGATCCTGCGGTGCGAATCACCTCACAACTAGCAGTAGTTCGAGGGCCGTCGGCATCAGGAGTTTGCGACGGCCCTCCGTGTCCATGGATCGGTACGGCAGGATGACCCCCATGACGAAGGTGCACGGGGACAGCCCCGTACCGCCCACCCAGCAGGACGAGGTCGCCGCGGCCGGCAGCGAGCTGATCGGCGGGCCCCTCGGCCGCCGCGCCCTGCTCGGCGGGCACTGGCTGACCCCGGTCCGCGTTCTCGTCATCGTCGCGCTGGGCATGTTCGCGCTCGGCATGGCCCAGAAGGTGCCCTGCTACGACTGGGCCTGGTTCCGCGGAGCCACCTCGCAGTACACGCACGCCTGCTACTCGGACATCCCGCACCTGTACCGGGTCCGCGGCTTCGCCGACGGGCTCACCCCGTACGTCGACCGGCTGCCCGGCGACATGGAGTACCTGGAGTACCCGGTACTGACCGGCCTCTTCATGGAGGCGGCCTCCTGGCTGACGCCGACCGGCGGCGCGATGGAGCACCGCCAGCAGGTCTACTGGATGGTCAACGCGGGCATGCTCATGGTCTGCGCCGCCGTGCTCGTGGTCTGCGTGGCCCGCACGCACCGGCGCCGGCCCTGGGACGCGCTGCTGGTGGCCCTGGCACCGGCCCTCGCGCTCACCGCCACCGTCAACTGGGACCTGCTGGCCGTGGCCCTGACCGCGGCCGCGATGCTGATGTGGTCGCGCGGCCGGGCGCTCGCCTTCGGTGTCCTGCTGGGCCTGGCCACCGCCGCCAAGCTCTACCCGGTGCTGCTGCTCGGGCCGCTGCTGGTGCTGTGCTGGCGGGCCGCGAAGTGGCGCACGTACGGGCTGGCGGTGTCGGGCGCGGTCGGCTCCTGGCTCCTGGTGAACGTGCCGGTCATGCTGTTCGCGCCGGAGGGCTGGAAGAAGTTCTACACCTTCAGCCAGGAGCGGCCCATCGACTTCGGCTCGCTCTGGCTGCTCGTCTCCCAGCGCACCGGGAACCCCCTGGACGCCGCCAACACGTACGCGGTCCTGCTCATGCTCGGCCTCTGCGGCGGCCTCGCGGTGCTGGCGCTGACCGCCCCGCGCCGGCCCCGCTTCGCCCAGCTGGCCTTCCTCGTCGTCGCGGCCTTCGTCCTCACCAACAAGGTGTACTCACCGCAGTACGTGCTGTGGCTCGTCCCGCTCGCTGCCCTGGCCCGGCCGCGCTGGCGCGACTTCCTGATCTGGCAGGCCGGCGAGGTCCTCTACTTCCTGGGCATCTGGTTCTACCTGGCCTACTCGACCAACGGGGACAAGCACCAGGGCCTGCCCCTGGAGGGCTACCAGCTCGCGATCGCCGCCCACCTGCTGGCGACGCTGTACCTGTGCGCCGTCGTGGTGCGCGACATCCTGCGGCCCGATCGGGACGTCGTCCGCCGGGACGGCTCGGACGACCCCTCGGGCGGGGTGCTCGACGGGGCGCCGGACGTGTTCGTGCTCGGAGACGCCGCGAGGGCACCGCAGTACGCGGCGCCCTCGGCGGGTCAGCGGGTGGACTGGGGGTCCTGACCCCCGCGCCGGGGGTCAGGACCCCCGGCCCGCCGTGCGTCAGCGGTCGACCATGCGGTCGAACTGCGTCGTGGTGTGCCGCAGGTGGGCCACCAGCTCGTCGCCGACCTTCGGTTCGTCGGCGTCGGACGGCACGAAGAGGATCGAGACCTGCATGTGCGGGGGCTCGGCGAACCAGCGCTGCTTGCCCGCCCAGACGAACGGAGAAAGGTTCCGGTTGACGGTGGCCAGGCCGGCCCGCGCCACGCCCTTGGCCCGCGGCATCACACCGTGCAGCGCCTTCGGCGCCTCCAGGCCCACGCCGTGCGAGGTGCCGCCGGCGACCACGACCAGCCAGCCGTCCGAGGCGGCCTTCTGCTGGCGGTAGCCGAAGCGGTCGCCCTTGCTGACGCGCGTGACGTCCAGGACCGCGCCGCGGTACTCCGTCGCGTCGTGGTCGCCCAGCCACAACCGCGTACCGATCCGGGCGCGGAAGCGGGTCTGCGGGAACTGCTGCTGGAGCCGGGCCTGCTCCTCGGCCCGCAGGTGGCTGACGAACATCGTGTGCAGCGGCAGCCGGGCCGCGCGCAGCCGGTCCATCCAGGCGATGACCTCCTCGACGGCGTCGGAGCCGTCGGGGCGGTCGAGCGGCAGGTGGATCGCGAAGCCCTCGAGGCGGATGTCGTCGACGGCCCCCGCCAGCAGGCCGAGCTCGTCCTCGGCGATGCCGTGCCGCTTCATCGAGCTCATGACCTCGATGACCACGCGGACGCCGACCAGGGCGCGGACGCCGTCCACGGAGGAGACCGAGCGGATCACACGGTCCGGCAGCGGGACCGGCTCCTCGCCCCGGCGGTACGGGGTGAGGACCAGCAGGTCGCCGCTGAACATGTCCTTGATGCGGGCGGCCTCGTACGTCGTGCCGACCGCCAGCACGTCGGCGCCGAGCCGGGTCGCCTCGTCGGCGAGCCGATCGTGGCCGAAGCCGTATCCGTTGCCCTTGCAGACCGGGATCAGACCGGGGAACTGGTCCAGCACCTGCTTGTGGTGCGCACGCCAGCGCGCGGTGTCGACGTAGAGCGTGAGCGCCATCGCCCGTCCGGAGCCTTTCTCGAAAGTGGGGGGTCTCGCCTGGATTCCCGGCGGCCGCGTCAGCGGTCCGCCGGACCGATCGTCAGCGGCGGGACATGTAGATGTCGAGAGCCTTGTGCAGCAGCTTGTTGAGCGGGAAGTCCCACTCGCCGACGTACTCCACGGCCTCGCCGCCGGTGCCGACCTTGAACTGGATCAGGCCGAACAGGTGGTCCGTCTCGTCGAGCGAGTCGCTGATGCCGCGCAGGTCGTAGACGCTCGCGCCGAGCGCGTACGCGTCCCGCAGCATGCGCCACTGCATCGCGTTCGACGGGCGGACCTCGCGCTTGTGGTTCGCGGAGGCGCCGTAGGAGTACCAGACATGCTGGCCCACCGTCAGCATCGTGGCGGCGGCCAGGGCTTCGCCCTCGTGCTTGGCGAGGTACAGGCGCATCCGGTTCGGGTCCTCGGAGTTGAGGGCCGTCCACTGGCGCTGGAAGTAACTGAGCGGGCGCGGGCGGAACTTGTCGCGCTCGGCGGTGATCTCGTACAGGCGCTGCCACTCGGCCAGGTCCTCGTATCCGCCCTGGACGACCTCGACGCCGGCCTTCTCGGCCTTCTTGATGTTGCGGCGCCACAGCTGGTTGAAGCCCTTGAGGACGTCGTCCAGCGAGCGGTTGGCGAGCGGCACCTGGAAGACGTAGCGCGGCTGGACGTCGCCGAACCCGGCACCGCCGTCCTCGCCCTGCTGCCATCCCATGCGGCGCAGCTTGTCGGAGACCTCGAAGGCGCGCGGCTCGATGAAGGTGGCCTCGACGTCGCGCAGGCGCTTGACCTCGGGGTCCTGGATGCCGGCCTTGATCGCGTTCGCGTTCCAACGGCGGATGACGACCGGCGGGCCCATCTTCACCGTGAAGGCGCCCTGCTGCTTGAGGTGGGCCAGCATCGGCTGGAGCCAGTCCTCGAGGTTGGGGGCGTACCAGTTGATGACCGGGCCCTCGGGCAGGTACGCGAGGTACCGCTTCACCTTGGGCAGCTGGCGGTACAGGACCAGGGCCGCGCCGACGAGCTCGCCGGACTTGTCGAACCAGCCGAGGTTCTCGGACCGCCACTCGTTCTTGACGTCGGCCCACGCCGGGACCTGGCAGTGGCTCGCCGAGGGCAGGCTCTGGATGTAAGCCAGATGCTGCTCTCGGCTGATGGTCCTCAGGGACAGGCTCATGCGGGGCGTCTCCTCCGGCGGCTTCGCTGGGTATGCCGCGAAGCCTACTGCGACAAGGGCGCCACCCTTCTGGGGGACGGCCCGGCCGTCGTGCCCGGACCGCCCCTCCACGTGCGCAGGTGTCCGTCGCGGGGGAGGCGTCCCTCAGCTCACCACGCCGCCGAACAGGCCGCCGTGGGCCATGCCGAGATAGAACCCGATGCCGGACGCGCCAAGGCCGATGATCAGTGCGAAGCGCTCGCGTGTCGTCTCCGAGATGAACTGGCCGTAGGCCCCCGTGAGGATCCCGATGAGGCCGGTCCACGAGGTCAGCAGGTGCAGGTTGTAGAACCACGCGGTGATGAACGACACGGCGCCGAGGATCAGCGTGACCGCCATCAGGGTGTCCTGGAGCGGGTGCGGCTTGCCGTCGGTGGAGAGGAGGGAGATCTCGGACTGGGGTCGGATTGCCTGTGCCATGAGGGGCACCTCCCGGCGCTGGAGTGTGGTGCCGCGGGTCCGCCGCCCGGCTCCCCGGCGGGCTCGCGCCCGTCCGGCGGGCATAGCACCGCGCACACCCGTTGTGTACAGATTGTGGCCCCTCCTCGCCGGATTTCAACCGGAAGGAGGTGAGCAGGTACTCTGTACGGTCTGCGCGGTCTCTGCTCTCTGGAGATCCGTGCGGCACGCATCACGACCCTCCTGCCACGGAACGACCGTGGCCGCTGAGTCCAAAGGAGGTGGGTTCCACATGCGTCACTACGAGGTGATGGTCATCCTCGACCCCGATCTTGAGGAGCGCGCTGTCGCCCCCCTGATCGAGAACTTCCTCTCCGTCGTCCGTGAGGGCAACGGCAAGGTCGAAAAGGTCGACACCTGGGGCCGTCGTCGTCTCGCTTACGAGATCAAGAAGAAGCCCGAGGGCATCTACTCGGTCATCGACCTGCAGGCCGAGCCTGCGGTCGTCAAGGAGCTCGACCGCCAGATGAACCTGAACGAGTCGGTCCTCCGGACCAAGGTCCTCCGCCCCGAGACCCACTGAGCTTCCGCTCAGAGGTAATCGGGTTCGAGTAGCACAAGCAGCCAGCAGCAATCCCCGCCGAGAGGTTCATCCATGGCAGGCGAGACCGTCATCACGGTAGTCGGCAACCTTGTCGACGACCCCGAGCTGCGCTTCACCCCGTCCGGGGCGGCAGTCGCGAAGTTCCGTGTCGCGTCCACCCCCCGCACCTTCGATCGCCAGACCAATGAGTGGAAGGACGGCGAGAGCCTGTTCCTGACCTGCTCGGTGTGGCGCCAGGCGGCGGAGAACGTCGCCGAGTCGCTCCAGCGAGGCATGCGTGTCGTCGTGCAGGGCCGGCTGAAGCAGCGGTCGTACGACGACCGCGACGGTGTCAAGCGCACGGTCTTCGAGCTCGAGGTCGACGAGGTCGGCCCGAGCCTGCGCAACGCCACGGCCAAGGTCACCAAGACCACCGGTCGCGGCGGCCAGGGTGGTTACGGCGGCGGTGGCGGCGGCCAGCAGGGCGGCGGCGGTGGCGGTTGGGGCGGAGCCCCCAGCGGTGGCCAGCAGGGCGGCGGAGCTCCCTCCGACGACCCGTGGGCTTCCAGCGCACCGTCCGGCGGCCAGCAGGGCGGCGGCGGTGGCGGCTGGGGCGGCAGCTCCGGCGGCAACGGCGGCGGCTACTCGGACGAGCCTCCCTTCTAGGGCAGCTCGTACCCAAACTTCTTGATCACACAGGAGAAACACCATGGCGAAGCCGCCTGTGCGCAAGCCTAAGAAGAAGGTCTGCGCGTTCTGCAAGGACAAGACCGCGTACGTGGACTACAAGGACACGAACATGCTGCGGAAGTTCATTTCCGACCGCGGCAAGATCCGTGCCCGTCGCGTGACCGGCAACTGCACGCAGCACCAGCGTGACGTCGCCACGGCCGTCAAGAACAGCCGTGAGATGGCGCTGCTGCCCTACACGTCCACCGCGCGCTAAGGAAGGGGTGACCGAATCATGAAGATCATCCTGACCCACGAGGTGTCCGGCCTCGGTGCCGCTGGCGACGTCGTCGACGTCAAGGACGGCTACGCTCGCAACTACCTGGTTCCGCGTGGTTTCGCGATCCGCTGGACCAAGGGTGGCGAGAAGGACGTGGCGCAGATCCGCCGCGCCCGCAAGATCCACGAGATCGCGACCATCGAGCAGGCCAACGAGGTCAAGGCTGCGCTCGAGGGTCTGAAGGTTCGCCTGGCCGTCCGTTCGGGCGACGCCGGCCGTCTCTTCGGCTCCGTGACCCAGGCCGACGTCGCCACGGCGATCGAGGCTGCGGGTGGCCCGAAGACCGACAAGCGTCGTGTCGAGCTGGGTGCCCCGATCAAGACCCTCGGCTCGCACCAGGTCTCCGTGCGTCTGCACGCTGACGTGGTCGCGAAGCTGGGCGTCGAGGTCGTCGCCGCCTGAGTGCTGCGCTGAAGGGCCGCACCCCCCGGGGTGCGGCCCTTCGTCGTTCCTGGGTCCCGTCCCGGGCCGGCTTCCGTTTCACGTGAAACATTGCGCCGCGTGCGGCGCCGGTGGGGACGGCGGTGGTGCCGGTGGCGGCGGTCGACGTTTCACGTGAAACATCGACCGCGGCTCAGCGGGTGGCGCCGGTGACCAGCCAGCGGCCGGAGCGGGCCCGCAGCTGGAGGGTGACCATCCTGATCAGCATCATCAGCGTCATGGCCCACCAGAGCGTGGTGAGCCCGCCGCCGATCACGGGGACCAGCAGGGCGAAGGGGGCGAAGACCGCCAGCGTCACCAGCATGGCCCCGGCCAGGTAGGGGCCGTCGCCCGCACCCATCAGCACGCCGTCCAGCACGAACACGATGCCGGAGACCGGCTGCGAGAGGGCCATCACCAGGAGCGCGGGCAGCAGCGCCGCCTCGACGCTCGGATCGCTCGTGAAGAGCGGGACGAACAGGGGCCGGGTCACGATCACCAGGAGACCGAGGACCAGGCCGGAGACGACGCCCCACCGGACCATCCGGCGACAGACGGCCCCGGCCCCCTCCGCGTCGTCCGCCCCGAGGTAGCGGCCGATGATCGCCTGTCCGGCGATGGCGATGGCGTCCAGGGCGAAGGCGAGCAGGCTCCACAGCGACAGCAGGATCTGGTGGGCCGCGATCTCGGCGTCCCCGAGGCGGGCCGCGACCATGGTGGCGATCATCAGGATCGCGCGCAGCGACAGGGTCCGCACCAGCAGCGGGGCGCCGGCCTGGGCGCAGGCCCGGATGCCGGCCGCGTCGGGGCGCAGCGAGGCGCCGTGCCGGCGGGCTCCGCGGACGACCACGACGAGGTACGCGCCGGCCATCGCGCACTGGGCGATCACCGTGCCCCAGGCGGATCCGGCGATGCCGAGCCCGGCGCCGTAGACGAGGCCGAGGTTGAGGGCGGCGTTGGCGGCGAACCCGCCGATGGCGACGTACAGCGGGGTGCGGGTGTCCTGGAGACCGCGCAGTACGCCGGTGGCGGCCAGGACGACGAGCATGGCGGGGATGCCGAGCGCGGAGACGCGCAGGTACGTGACGGCGTACGGGGTCGCGGTGTCCGAGGCGCCGAACAGCGAGACCAGCCCCGGGGCGGTCGTCAGGAAGACGGCGATGACGGCGGCGCCGAGGAGCAGGGCGAGCCAGATGCCGTCCATGCCCTGGCGGATCGCGGCCTGGAGGTCGCCCGCGCCGACGCGGCGGGCGACCGCCGCGGTGGTGGCGTAGGCGAGGAAGACGAAGACGCTCACCGCGGTCGTCAGGAGAGCGGCGGCGACACCGAGCCCGGCGAGCTGCGGGGTGCCGAGGTGGCCCACGATGGCGCTGTCGGCCAGGACGAAGAGCGGCTCGGCGACGAGGGCGCCGAACGCGGGCACGGCCAGGGCGAGGATCTCGCGGTCGTGGCGTCCGGGGGCGTCCTTCGACGGCGCGGGGGCTTGTGTCATGTGCTCAATCTAATCTTCCACAGGTAATGGACGCAAAGGCATTGAGACTCTTACTTTCGAGGGGATCGGGAGCCTGTTCGTGCACTGTTCGCGGCGATCTTGAAACCCTCGTCCAAGTTTTTGTCCCCCACAGGGTCTGGATGGGGAAAATGCAGGTCAAGTGGTGTGAGCTAGCCCTGTGCGTGAGTTTGTCCACAGTGCCGTCCCCCGGTCCGTACACAGGTTCCGCGGAGTTACCCACAGACTTCGGGCACTCATCCACACAGCCTGTGGATAACCAGATTGGCTGACGGTGCCCGCAGGCCTACCGTTGACCGTCGTCCCGTCTTCCCCGGCAGCCGCCGGAGCCGCCGCAGTGCGCGATTCGGGCACGTGAAATGTCAGAGCCGTGGCGTACAAAGAGTGGCACGGGTAGGTCCGCACGGCGGACGGGAGGAGACGGCCCGGTGAGCATCCCCGAGCCCATGGAGGACCCCTGGGCCGTCGACGGCAGCCCCAGCGACCGCCTTCCGGTCTCCCGACCGCGTCGCGGTGAGGGCGGACCCGGTCGGCGCGGCGAGGAGCAGCCCGAGCGCGGCCGCGAGGGCGGTGCCTGGGACGACGGCGGTGGCGGCTTCGAACGCGTCCCGCCGCAGGACCTGGACGCCGAGCAGTCGGTGCTGGGCGGCATGCTGCTGTCCAAGGACGCCATCGCGGACGTCGTCGAGATCCTCAAGGGACCCGACTTCTACCGGCCCTCCCACGAGACGATCTACCAGGCGATCCTCGACCTCTACGCCAAGGGCGAGCCGGCCGACCCGATCACGGTCGGCGCCGAGCTGACCAAGCGCGGCGAGATCACCAAGATCGGCGGCGCGGCCTACCTGCACACCCTCGTGCAGTCCGTGCCCACCGCCGCCAACGCCGAGTACTACGCGGAGATCGTCCACGAGCGGGCCGTGCTGCGCCGCCTGGTCTCGGCCGGCACCAAGATCACGCAGATGGGGTACGCCGCCGACGGCGACGTCGACGAGATCGTCAACAAGGCCCAGGCCGAGATCTACGCCGTCACCGAGCAGCGGACCTCCGAGGACTACCTGCCGCTGGGCGACATCATGGAGGGCGCGCTCGACGAGATCGAGGCGATCGGCTCCCGCAGCGGTCAGATGTCCGGTGTCCCCACGGGCTTCACCGACCTCGACTCCCTCACCAACGGCCTGCACCCCGGTCAGATGATCGTCATCGCGGCCCGTCCCGCCATGGGTAAGTCGACGCTCGCGCTGGACTTCGCCCGGGCCGCGTCCATCAAGAACAACCTGCCCAGCGTCATCTTCTCCCTCGAGATGGGGCGCAACGAGATCGCGATGCGCCTGCTGTCCGCAGAGGCCCGGGTGGCCCTGCACCACATGCGCTCCGGCACGATGACGGACGACGACTGGACCCGGCTGGCCCGCCGCATGCCGGACGTCTCCGCGGCGCCGCTCTACATCGACGACTCCCCGAACCTGTCGATGATGGAGATCCGCGCGAAGTGCCGCCGCCTCAAGCAGCGCCAGGACCTCTCGCTCGTCGTGATCGACTACCTCCAGCTGATGCAGTCCGGCGGCGCGCGGCGCCCCGAGAGCCGTCAGCAGGAGGTCTCGGACATGTCCCGTAACCTCAAGCTCCTGGCCAAGGAGCTCGAGGTCCCGGTGATCGCGCTCTCCCAGCTGAACCGAGGCCCCGAGCAGCGTACGGACAAGAAGCCGATGGTCAGCGACCTGCGTGAGTCCGGCTCCATCGAGCAGGACGCCGACATGGTCATCCTGCTGCACCGTGAGGACGCGTACGAGAAGGAGTCGCCGCGCGCGGGCGAGGCGGACCTGATCGTCGCCAAGCACCGTAACGGCCCCACGGCCACGATCACCGTCGCCTTCCAGGGCCACTACTCCCGCTTCGTGGACATGGCCAACACCTGAGCCTGCTCAGCGCCTCGTCTCGTACCTGGTCACGACCACGCCGCCGGGAAACGTCCGCGTCTCCAGCAGGTTCAGGTTCACCCAGCTGTCCGGCGCGGTGAAGAACGGCGTGCCGCCGCCCACCAGGACCGGATGGGCGGCGATCACGTACTCGTCGATCAGCCCGGCGCGCATGGCCGCCCCGGCGAGCGTTGCGCCGCCGATGTTCATCGGGCCGCCGTCCTCGGCCTTGAGCCGGGTGATCTCGGCGATCGCGTCGCCGGTGACCAGGCGGGTGTTCCAGTCGACCTCGTCGATCGTCGAGGAGAACACCACCTTCGGCGTGTCCCGCCAGTTCCGCGCGAACTCGATCTCCGCCGGGGTCGCGTCGGGCCGCTGGTCGCCGGTCGGCCAGTAGGAGCTCATCGTCTCCCACAGCTTGCGCCCGTACAGCGACAGGCCGCTCGCCCGCTCCTGGTCGAGCCACCACCGGAACAACTCGTCGCTCGGCGGTCCGCTCCAGCCGATGTCGTCGCCGGCCGCGGCGATGTAGCCGTCCAGGGTCAGGTTCATGCCGTAGACCAGTTTCCGCATGGCCCAGCCTTCCGTCCGTGGGTGTGCGGCGTGTGTATACCAGCGCTCACGAGCGGCGAGACCCCACAGGGCCGACCGGCGGCGCCCGGTCGGGGCGGTCACTCCGCGGGGGACTCCTTTAGGGAGTCCGCGTACAGGGACAGGGCGACGCCGACCACGACGTACACGATGTTCGCGTACAGCTCGTAGCCGTCCGGGGCGAGGTGGCGCAGGAAGCCGAACAGGCGGAAGCCGTCGAACCACTCGTGGACCAGGCCGCTGATGCCGCCCGCGACGAGGACGAAGCCGAGGAAACCGAGGATCTTCTTCATGGCTCCGACGCTAGGGACCGCCCCGTCGGCCCGGTATCGGGCGCCGGGCGCGGCCGTGTCGACCGAAGTCGCGCATCCGCGCCGCCGCTGTCGTCCCGAAGTATCGATCGCGGTCCCGAAGGGCGCGGTCGCGCCGCGGACCGGCCGCGCCGCGCCGCCCGGACCGTAGATTGCGGACATGAGCCGCCCCACCGCCCGCGACCGCCTGGCCGACCTCGGATGCTTCCTGTTCGCGGCGACGTTCTCCGTCGCCACCTCGGACGTCGTGGTCGCGGGCCGCGACCTGTCCGACGCGACGGTGTTCTACGAGCAACTGGTCGGCGGACTCGCCTGCGCGGCGCTGTTCCTCCGGCGCCGGTGGTCCGTGCAGCTGGCGCTGGTGCTGCTGGTCGCCGGCAAGCTCTCGCACTTCGTCACCGGACCCACCCTCGTGGCCCTGTTCACCGTCGCCGCCCACCGGTCGCCGCGCACCACGCGGTGGGTCGCGGCGGCCGCCGCCGTCCCGCTGGCGGTGTTCGTCGTCCAGCGCCCCGACCCCGACCTGCCCGCCACCACTTCGGGCATCGTCTACTTCGCACTCGTGGCGGCCGCCTTCGGCTGGGGTCTGTTCGTCCGCTCCCGGCGCCGCCTGGTCGAGGAGCTCCGCGACCGCGCCGTACGGGCCGAGGCGGAGGCCCAGCGCGCCGCGCGCGAGGACATCGCCCGCGAGATGCACGACGTCCTCGCCCACCGGCTGTCGCTGCTCAGCGTCCACGCGGGCGCGTTGGAGTACCACCCCGACGCCCCGCCGGACGAGGTGCGGCGGGCCGCGGGGGTGATCCGGGACAGCGCGCACCAGGCCCTGGAGGACCTGCGGGAGATCATCGGGGTGCTGCGCGCCCCGGTACCGGCGGACGGCGCCGACCGTCCCCAGCCCACCCTCGCCGACCTGCCACGGCTGGCCGCCGAGTCCCGGGGCACGGGTACGCCCGTCACGCTCGACCAGGCCGTCGCCGAACCGGCCGCCCTGCCCGCCCCGACCGGTCGCACCGCCTACCGGATCGTCCAGGAAGGGCTCACCAACGCGCGCAAACACGCGCCGGAGCAGCCGGTGGCCGTGACCGTCAGCGGCGGGCCGGGCGAGGGGCTGGCCGTCGAGGTGCGCAACCCGCTGCCCGCCGCCGACCGCGACCGCTCCATCCCCGGGGCCGGGCACGGCCTGGTCGGCCTGGCGGAGCGGGTCCGGCTCGCGGGTGGAGGGCTGGAACACGGCCCCACCGGGGCGGAGTTCCGGCTCCGCGCCTGGCTACCGTGGAGCGGGCCGCGCCGACCGGCGGAGCCCGACCCGACCCCGTGAGGAACCCCCGGTGAACGAGCCCGCGACCGTCCGCGTCCTCCTCGTCGACGACGACGCGCTGGTCCGCTCGGGTCTGCGCCTGATGCTCGGCGGAGCCCCCGACATCGAGGTCGTGGGTGAGGCCGCCGACGGCGCGGAGGTGGCCGACCGGGTCGCCGAACTCGCCCCCGACGTGGTGCTCATGGACATCCGCATGCCGGGGGTGGACGGGCTGACCGCCACCGAGGCGCTGCGCGCCGCGCCCCACCCGCCCGAGGTCATCGTGCTGACCACCTTCAACACCGACGAGCACGTACTGCGCGCCCTGCGCGCGGGCGCGGCCGGCTTCCTGCTCAAGCACACCCCGCCGCCGCGGATCGTCGCGGCGGTCCGGGCCGTGGCGGCGGGCGAGCCGGTGCTCTCCCCCGACGTCACGCGCCAGCTGATCGCCCAGGTCGCCGGCGGTACGCCGGCCGGGCGGACCGCGCGGGCCCGTGAGCGGCTGACGGCCCTCGGGCCGCGCGAGCGGGAGGTGGCCGTCGCGGTGGGGGAAGGCAAGGCGAACGCGGAGATCGCCGCCGAGCTGTACATGAGCGTCCCCACCGTCAAGACCAACGTCTCGCGCATCATGGCGAAGCTGGGCCTGACCAACCGGGTCCAGATCGCGCTGCTGGTCAACGACGCGGGCGAGTTCTGACCCGGCGCGGGCGCCGGCGCCCGAGGCCGTCCGGAGCCACCGGGCGACATGCGTGCCGGCCCGCGCCGCCCGGGGTGCGAAGCTGCCGCCATGACTTCCGCACCCGAAGAACTGCTCCCGGGGACCCGCCGGGCCCTGCTGCACCGCATCGCCGCCGCCCAGAGCGAGGGCCGCTCCCCCTCCCTCGTCGCCGCCGTGGTGCGCGGCGGGCACACCGTCTGGGACGGCGCCCGCTCCAGCGTGGACGGCCACGCCCCTGACGGGAACGTGCAGTACCGGATCGGTTCGATCAGCAAGACCTTCACGGCGGTGCTCGTCATGCGGCTGCGCGACGAGGGCCTGCTGGACCTGAACGACCCGCTGGAGAAGCACCTGCCCGGGACCGGTGCCGGTGAGGTGTCGATCGCCCAACTGCTGTGCCACGCGGGCGGGCTGGCCGCCGAGACGCCCGGTGAGTGGTGGGAGCGCTCGCCCGGCGGTCTGCGGCCGGCGCTGTCCGACGTCCTCGGCGCGGAGCCCTTCAGGCACGCTCCGGGCCGCCGCCACCACTACTCCAACCCCGGCTACACGCTGCTGGGCGCCCTCGTCGAGGCCCTGCGCGGCCGGCCCTGGGCGGAGGTGCTGCGGGACGAGGTCCTCGAGCCGCTGGGCCTGCACCGCACCAGCGCCCTGCCGCAGGCGCCGCACGCGGGCGGCTGGGCCGTGCACCCGTGGGCCGACGCGATGCTGCCGGAGCCTTTGGAGGACCTGGGGCTGATGGCCCCGGCGGGCGCGCTGTGGTCGACCACGGCGGACCTGGCGCGGTTCGCGGCCTTCCTGCTGGCCGGCGACGACCGGGTGCTGCGCGCGGAGACGGTGCGCGAGATGCGCGCGCCCGCCTCGCCGCCCGAGCCGGGCATGGCCGACGGCGGGTACGGGCTCGGGCTGCAGCTCACGAAGGTGGCGGACCGGGCACTGGCCGGGCACAGCGGCTCGTTGCCCGGGTTCGTGGCGGGGCTGTGGTTCAGCAAGGCGGACGACGTGGCGGCCGTGGTGCTGGCCAACTGCACCTCCGGCGTCCCCGCCGCGACGGTCGCGGCGGACCTCGTACGGATCGTCGCCGAGGCCGAGCCGCGCATCCCGGAGCCGTGGCGGCCGATGCCGTCGGTCGACCCGGCGCTGCTGGAGCTGACCGGCCCCTGGTACTGGGGCACGGCCCCGCACCTGCTGCGGCTCACCCGGGACGGCGGCCTGGAACTGGGCCCCGTCGGCGCCATGGGCCGGTCCTCGCGGCTGCGGGCGGAGCGGGACGGCACCTGGACCGGGCTGAACGGCTACTACGCCGGCGAGACCCTGCGCCCCGTACGGCGGTCCGACGGCACCCTGAGCCACCTGGACCTGGCGTCGTTCGTGTTCACCAGGACGCCGTACGACCCGACCGCGCCCATCCCCGGCGGGCTCGACCCCCGCGGCTGGCGGGGTTCCGACCAGGGCCTGTGAGGCCCCGGCCGGTGTGACGCCGCTTCCTAGGCGGTCAGTTCGCGTTCGAGCGGGGTCCGGAACCGCGGGGTGATCCGGGCCTCGCCGAGCCACGCGGAGAGCCGGGCCGCCTCGTCCTCGACGAGCCGGCCCGTCTCCGTCCCGTGGTCGGCGAACAGCCGCCAGACGACCTCGCCGTCGCCCCGGTGGGCCCAACCCCCGACGATCTCGCCGTTCCACCACACCGTGGGCCCGACGTTGCCCGCGCGGTCGAAGAGCGCCGGCCGGTGGTCCGGGTCGAGGTGGAACCCGCGGTCGGCCCAGCCCATCGCGCTGGGGTCGAGGCCGGGCAGCAGCGCCACCCACGGCTCGGGTTCCGGAACCGGCTCGGTGTCGCCGGGGGAGACCAGCGCGGTGCTCCCGTCGTCGAGCAGCACCTCGTCCGGCCCCGCGGCCGCGAGGGCCTTGCGGGTTTCGGTCAGCGTCCAGCCGGTCCACCACTTCAGGTCGGCCTCGGTGGCCGGGCCGTACGCGCGCAGCCAGCGGCGGGCGAGTTCGGCCCGGGCCTCGGGCGGGGGGAGCTGCGGCCAGGGATCGGTGTGGATCCAGCGGAACTGGCTGGAGGTCCAGCTGCCCCGGGGCCGGTCGCGCCGGATCCGGCCGTCGGCGGCCAGCTGGCGGATGACCCGGGTGGCCACACCCTGGACGGTCTCCCACTTCTGGCCCGGGAACACGGTGATCTTGTGGCGGAGCTGCGGGACGGCTGCGGAGAGCTGGGTGCCGGTCGAGGGGCCGCGCTCGTCGAGGGCGGCGAGGGTCGCGGTCTCCGCCTCGGCCAGCCAGGCCGCGTCCAGCCCCTGACCGTCCTCCTCCAGGTGCTTGAGGAGCGTGGTGCGCTCCTTGGCGGCGATCGCCCGGGCCGCCCCGGAGTCCACGTACGGCGCCATCTCCCGGGAGACGGCGAACAGGGTGCGGCGCATGCTCAGGAACCTGACCACCGCGTGCTCGTCGTAGAACTCCGCCTCCATCGACGCCACGTCGAGGCCCGCGGTCCGGGCGCGGGCGGAGAGGTAGACCGTCGCCGCGTCGGTCGCGTGCAGGGCGACCACGGCGTCCGCGGCTTCGGCGGCGGTGCGCGCGTGCGCCGAGGGGGCCAGCCGGTGCCGCAGCGCCAGCCGGTTGCGTCGGTCGGCCGTGGTGAGGGTGGGACGGCTCTTGGTCATGTCCCGGATCGTAGGCTCAGCCGGCGGCCACCGTCAGCGGTGCGAACCGGCGCGTCCAGTCGCCCGGCAGGTCGGGGATGCCGCGGGTCATCACGGTGTTCGAGAAGACGACGTCCAGGCCGCGACCGGTGAGCCAGGTCCGCAACTCCTCGTGGCGGACGTCGACATCGGTGCGCAGCGGCCGGTCGCTACGGGCGGCGAGTGCGGTGACCAGTGCCTTGGCCGTCGCGGTGTCCCGGGCGATGAGCGGGCCGACGACATGGGTGTGCATGTTGGGCCAGGCCGCGGCGTAACCGATGAGTCGGCCGTCCGGGTCGTGGGCGACCAGCAGGTGGTCGGCGAAGGCGGGCAGGCGGGCGATCATGTGCGTCCGGGCGGTGCCGAACACCTCGTGGTCCAGTTCGAGGACGGCCCGCAGGTCGTCGGCCACGGCGGGCCGTACGCCTTCGGTGCTGTCGTCCCCGACGGGCCGGAACGTGCCCACCAGCATCTCCGCCCGTCCCGGCGCCGTGAAACCGAGCTCTTCGTAGAGCGGGCGGCCGTTCGGGGTGGCGTGCAGCGTGAGCGGGACCGGGTGCAGCTCCTCGCAGACGAACGTCATCAGCCGGCGGCCCAGCCCCTGGCGGGCGTAGCGCCGGGCGACCAGCACCATGCCGATCGCGGCCAGCTCCGGGGCTTCGGCGGAGTCCCCGTACCGGGTGACCACGCAGGCGGCGGCCAGTCCCCGGCCGTCGGGGGCGTCGATGCCGTACCCCGTGCCCGCGGCCAGCAGCAGCCCCCACTTGTGTTCTTCGCGGGGCCAGTCCCGGTCTTGGGAGAGGTCGGCGCAGCGCGCGAGGTCCTCCACGGTCAGCGGGCGGATCGTCAGCGTGGAGAGGGGTGAGGTCGGCACGCGCGACAGCTTGGCCGAGGTCCCGACCCCCGTCCAGCGGATTTCGGCGATCGGGGGCCGGGACACCGGAACGCCGATGTTTCACGTGAAACGTCCGCTCCGGGAGGGACGTGATCCGGTCAGGCGCGGCGATGTTTCACGTGAAACACGGTGTTTCACGTGAAACCGAGCGTCTAGCCTCGACTGTCATGACCGCCCTCCACCTCTTCGATCTCGACGGAACCCTGATGCACGGCTCCGCCGCGCCCGTCGAGATCTCCCGTCAGCTCGGCCTGTCCGCCGAGACCACGGCACTGGAGCGGGAGTTCAGCGAGCGGCGGATCGGACCGCCCGAGTTCGCGATGCGGCTGCACGCGCTGTGGTCCGAGCTCACCCCCGCCCATGTCCGGGCGGCCTTCGACGGAGCTCCGTGGCTGGTGGGGATCAAGGAGGTCTGGCAGGAGATCCGCGAGCGGGGCGACTACTGCGCCGTCATCTCCCTCTCCCCGTCGTTCTTCGTGGAGCTGCTCCTGGAATGGGGCGCGCACGCGGCCCACGGTTCGGTGTTCCCCGCCGTTCCCTTCACCCGACCCGTGGACGTCAGCGGCATCCTGACCCCCGCCGGCAAGGTGGAGGTCGCCGACCGGCTCTGTGCCCGATTCGGGGTGAGCCGCGGCGACTGCGTGGCCTACGGGGACTCGGTGACGGATGAGGCGCTTTTCGCCGCCGTGCCGGTCTCGGTCGCGGTCAACGCCCGGCCCTTTCTGGCCGCCTCGGCCACGCACGTCTACGAGGGACGGGACCTCCGGGAGGCGTACGGGCTGACCCGGCCGACCCTGCCGCAGAACGCCGGATCCTAGCCAGAAAGCCCGTGCGAAACGCGGAGTTTCCGTGTTTTGCCCCAGCTGCGGTACAGGGCCTGCCATGCTGCGAAAGCCCGGAACCGCGGATTCGACCCCCAGGCGCGCGCAGACCACCGAGATGCTCTAAGCGAGGCACCGCATGGACGCACCGCCCACCAGACCCGCCAGGGGCATGACCCAGATACGTTTGGTGGGCCGCCCCACGCCGAGCCCCGCCCCCGCCCCACCGGCCTTCCCCGCCCCGCGTGCGGAGCCGGACCCGGCCGGCGGGCTCTTCCCGGTCGACGGCGCCGAGCCCTCGGCCGACGCGGTCGTCATCCGCCGCACGCTGGCGGAGATCGCCCCGATCGCCGACAACGTCACCTCGTACTTCTACGCCCTGGTCTTCACCGGCCACCCCGAACTCCGAGAGCTGTTCCCGGCCGCCATGGACGTCCAGCGCGACCGGCTCCTGAAGGCCCTGCTGACCGCCGCCGAGCACATCGACGACCCGCAGGTGCTCACCCCGTACCTGCGCCGCCTGGGCAGCGGCCACCGCAAGTACGGCACCCTGCCCCAGCACTACCCGGCCGTCGGCGAGGCCCTCATCGGGGCGCTCTCCCGGTACGCGGCCGACACCTGGGGGCCCGAGGCCGAGGCCGCGTGGGTGCGGGCGTACACCACGATCTCGCAGGTCATGATCGACGCGGCCGCGGAGGACCAGCAGGTCCGGCCCGCCTGGTGGCACGCCGAGGTCGTCTCCCACGACCTGCGCACCCCGGACATCGCCGTCGTCACGGTCCGCCCCGACCAGCCGTACCCGTTCCTGGCCGGGCAGTACACCAGCCTGGAGACCCCCTGGTGGCCCCGGGTCTGGCGGCACTACTCCTTCGCCTCCGCCCCGCGCTCCGACGGGCTGCTGTCCTTCCACGTGAAGGCCGTGCCCGCGGGCTGGGTCTCCACCGCCCTCGTCCGGCACGCCCGCCCGGGGGACGTCCTGCGCCTGGGCCCGCCGGCCGGCTCGATGGTCGTCGACCACAGCACGGACAACGGCATGCTGTGCCTGGGCGGCGGCACGGGCATCGCCCCGATCAAGGCCATGATCGAAGACGTCGCCGAGCACGGCGAGCGGCGCCCGGTCGAGGTGTTCTACGGGGCGCGCAGGGACGGCGACCTGTACGACATCGACACCCTGCTCGGACTCCAGCAGTCGCACCCGTGGCTCTCGGTCCGCCCGGTGGTCTCCGACGGGCTCACCGGCCAGCTGCCGGACGCCGTCGGCGAACACGGGCCGTGGAGCTCGTACGACGCGTTCATCTCGGGGCCGCCCGCCATGATCCGCAGCGGGGTCGCGGCGCTGAAACGGATCGGCATCCCGGGGGAGCGGATCCGGCACGACGCCGTGGAGGAGCTGGTGGCCGCGGGCTGAGCCGGGCGGGCCCGGTCCGCCCAGCCCGGCCGACCGCAGGCCGTGGAGACCACGGGGCCGCGGCGACCGCGCCGGCCGCGCGGGCCGGCCGGCCGGTCAGCCCAGGTCGGGCGCGTGCATCGCGCGCAGGCCCTCGATGTTCCCGTCCAGGTAGTGCCGCAGGGACAGCGGTACGAGATGGACCGCAGCGATCCCGACCCGGCTGAAGGGCACCCGGACGATCTCGTACTCCCCCTGCGGCTCGTCGACCTCGGGGCCGTGCCGCTGGCGCGGGTCCATGGACTCGAGGCGGCAGACGAAGAAGTGCTGCACCTTCACCCCGGTCACCCCGCCCTCGGCGATGTGTTCCACGGTGTCGACGAAGCAGGGCACCACGTCGGTGATCTTCGCGCCGAGCTCCTCGTGCACCTCGCGGTGCAGGGCGTCGACGACGGTCGCGTCATCGGGCTCCACTCCCCCGCCGGGGGTGAGCCAGTAGGGATCGACTCCGGGCTTCGTGCGCTTGATGAGGATCAGGTCGTCACCGTCGAGCAGGATGGCGCGGGCGGTGCGTTTGACCACGGGACGTTCGGTCATGGGAAGAGAGTGGCCCGGTACCGGGCGTCTGAAACGCCCCGCCGGGCGATCCGGGCCGGGCCGGCGCCCCGCACCGGTCCCGCGGACCCCACCGGTCCGGCGGGCCCGCACCGTCGCAGGCCCTCACCAGTCGGCCGCGGCCGCCAGCAGCAGCTGATGGGCGCGGGCCAGGTGCGGCAACCCCAAGGTCCCGGTCCGGACGACGAGGAAGTACGTCCGCAGCGGGGGCACCGGGGGATCCAGCAGGGCCACCACCCGGTCGCCGGCGAGGGCCTCCTCGCACAGGTAGCGCGGCAGCACCGCGAGCCCCGCCCCCGCGGCGGCGCACTCCAGGACCGCGCGCAGGTCCGGTACCACCATGGTGGCCGGCCCGTCCGGCAGCGTGTCGAACACCGCGGCCCAGTACCGGGAGACCAGCGGCAGCGACTCGTGCACGTCCACCAGCGGCAGGCCCGCCAGTGCGGCCGGGCCCTTGTCGCGCACGGCGACCGGGTCGACGGCGCAGGCCCGGGAGGGGGCGGCCACCAGGACGTGTTCCTCGTCCCACAGCGCGGTCGCGCTGAACAGGCCGCCGCGCGGCCGGGCCGTGGTCACGGCCAGGTCGTGGTGTCCGGCGGCCAGCCCGTCCAGTGCGTCCTGCGTCCCGGCCGGCAGGGAGACCCGTACGGCCGGGGCCGCGCCCGACCCGGCACCGGCCGGCGGCACGAGGGCCGGCAGCACGCGCATCGAGAGGAACTCCGGCGGTCCGGCCAGGTGCAAGGAACGCAGCCCCGGCCCGGAGTCCGCGCCGCTCCCGGTGATCTCCAGCAGGGCGTCCAGGTGCGGGGCGGCCCGGTGCGCGAGCTCGTCCCCCACCGCGGTCGGTGTCACGCCGCGGGCCCGGCGCAGGAACAACGGCCGGCCCAACTGCCGTTCGAGCGTGCGGATCTGGGACGTCACGGCGGGTTGGGAGAGGCCCAGCAGGGCGGCGGCCCTGGTGAACGACCCGGCCCGGTGCACCGCGACGAAGGTGCGCAGCAGGACCAGATCCATGGCTGCCCCTCTCCGGTGGCCTCGCCCCCAGCGGACTCCCCACTATAAATATGTCGATAGGTCTCTGTCGCTACGGTGATTGGACTCTGACACAGAGTCAACTAGCCTTGTCCGCGTGGTTCTTCGCGCGGAGACCGAGGCGGAGCGCGGGGACCAGGGACGCTCCGAGCCATGAGGGGGGAGGCTCGGAGCGTCCGCCCGCATCCGAAGGCACCGCGGGGACGGGCGCCGGGTGCCCCGGACCTCAGGCTCCGGAGGCCGCGGCGTCCAGGGCCCTCAGCACGTCGGCCACCAGGTCCACGGTGTCCTCCACGCCCGCGGAGAAGCGGACGAAGCCCTCGGGCACCGCGTCGCCGCCCCACCGCCCGCGCCGCTCGGCGGTCGACCGTACGCCGCCGAAGCTCGTGGCGTCCTCGACCAGCCGCAGCGCGGTCAGGAACCGCTCGGCGAACGCCCGGTCCGGGAGCGTGAACGACACCACCCCGCCGAACCCGCTCATCTGCCGGGCCGCGACCTTGTGGGAGGGGTCGGACGGCAGTCCCGGGTAACGCAGCCCGGCCACCTCGGACCGGTCGGCCAGGGCTTCGGCCACGGCCAGCGCGTTGGTCCACTGGCGCTGGTTGCGCAGCTGGATCGTGGCCAACGAGCGGTGCGCCAGCCAGGCCTCCATGGGGCCGGGGATGGCACCCACGACCTTGCGCCACCTGCGCACCCGCTCCGCGAGCCCGGCGTCGCGGCAGGCGACGTAGCCGAGCAGCAGGTCGCCGTGGCCGGTCAGCCCCTTGGTGCCGCTGGCCACCGAGAAGTCGGCACCCAACTCCAGCGGGCGCTGGCCGAGCGGGGTGGCGAGGGTGTTGTCCACCGCGACCAGGGCTCCCGCCGCGTGCCCCGCCTCGACGAGCCGGCGTACGTCGCACACGTCGAGCCCCGGGTTCGAGGGGGTCTCCAGCCACAGCAGGCGGGCGCCGTCGACCAGCGCGGCCTGGGCGTCGTCGGCCGTCGGTGCGGTGCGCACCCGCACGCCGTAGTCCTCCAGCTGGGCCCGCACCAGCGGCAGCACCTGGTAGCCGTCGGACGGCAGGACGACCAGGTCGCCGGCCCGTACCTGGGACAGGACGACGGCCGAGATCGCCGCCATGCCGGAGGCGAACACGACGGTGTGCACACCGTCCGGGCCCGGGGCCTCCAGCTCGCCGATGGCCCGCTCCAGCAGCGTCCACGTGGGATTGGTGTCGCGGCCGTACGTATAGGGGCCCTCGACGTCGCCCGGCAGGTGGAAGTGCGCCGCGAACGCCGGGCCGGGCAGGACCGGCTCGTTCTTGACCGGGTCGGGCAGTCCGGCCCGTACCGCGCGCGTGCCGTCGCCGTACGCCGCCGCGTCCGCGTCCGCGTCCGTACCGCTCCGCGCGCCCCGCTCGGGGTCGCCGCTCATGCCGCCGTCCTTTCCAGTGCGGCCCGGATCTCCGCGAGGAGACCGGGGCCCGCCGCCTCGACCATCTCCAGGCACTCCTCGAAGCCGTCCCGTCCCCCGTAGTACGGGTCCGGTACGTCCGGGCCGTCGGCGGCCGGGTCGTACGAGCGCAGCAGCCGCACCTTCGCGGCGGCCTCCGCGCCCGGTGCCAGCCGGCGCAGGTCGCGCGCGTGCCCGGCGTCCAGGGCCAGGACCAGGTCGAGCCGGTCGAACCAGGACGCGCGGAACCGGCGCGCCCGGTGGTCCAGTTCGTATCCGGCGGCCGCCAGCACGTCGAGCGTTCGGGGATCGGCCCCGTCGCCCTCGTGCCAGCCGCCGGTGCCGGCGCTGCTGACCTCGACCACGCCGTCGAGTCCGGCCGCGCGGACCCGGGCGCGGAAGACCGCCTCGGCCATCGGCGAGCGGCAGATGTTCCCCGTACAGACGAAGCACACGCGGTACATGGGGCCGCCGCTCAGTCGTTGTCGGGCAGGGCCAGGTTCACGGCCCAGGACACGACACTGATGATCAGGCCGCCGACGACGGCCGTCCAGAAGCCCTCCACGTGGAAGCTGAGGTCGAGCTTGTCGCAGAGCCACGAGGTGAGCAGCAGCATGAGGGCGTTGACGACCAGGGTGAACAGCCCCAGCGTCAGGACGAACAGCGGGAAGGACAGCAGCTTCACCACCGGCTTGACGATGATGTTCACCAGACCGAACACCAAGGCGACCAGAATGAGGGTCAGGGCCTTGCGGCCCGTGCTGTCACCGGTCAGCGTGATGTCGGCGACCAGCCAGATGGCCACGGCCAGGGCCGCCGCGTTGGCGAGCGTCTTGACTAGGAAATTCGTCATGGGTCTGATCGTGGCAGAGATGATCCGTGGCGGATATAAGCAGTAGAGCGGATCCGGGAAACGGTAGGGGAACAGGGACGATGAAGGCTTTCCGGCTGGACGAGCTCGAAGCGGAACGGGCCGCCAACGAGGGGGCGTACTTGCAGTTCCTGCGCGAGCGGAACATGTCGGTGGGGCTGTACGCGCTCGACGCCGGGCAGACCGACCCGCAGCAGCCGCACGGCCAGGACGAGGTGTACTTCGTGGTCAGCGGCCGTGGCGCGATCACCGTGGGGGAGGAGACGACGGCCGTCGCGCGCGGCAGCGTCGTGTACGTACCGGCAGGGGTGCCGCACAAGTTCCACCACATCTCGGAGGACCTGCGGGTGATGGTGGTCTTCTCTCCCCCTGAGAGCTGAGGCCGCCGCCGGGGTCCGACCCCTAGGGGGCGGATCAGGGGAGTCCAAGGGCTTTCCCCGCCTCCGTTCTTCCTTTCCGCCTCCTAGCATCGAAGGCAGGAAGCGACAAGACAGGAAGAGGTTGAGGAAATGGACGGCATCCGGGAGATATTCGCAGGCATGCCCTGGTGGGTTAAGTGGGTGGCGGTCCCGCTGCTCGCACTCATGGTCTTCGGCGGGGTCATCACGGCCTTCCTGGGCGCCCTCATCTCCTTCGTCTTCAAGGCCCTGCTGTTCGTCGCCCTGGTGGGCGGTCTGATCTTCGTGGTCCGCAAGTTCACCGGCGCGGGTACGAAGTCGTCCCACGGCGACTGGTAGAGCGGCACGGGTCCGGTCGAGGCGGGTGAAAGGCGCGCGAGGGGCGCACGAGCGGCGCTCACCCCGTGCGGCGGTTAGCCCGCATGAGGGAAGAAGGAGCGCTCGACCACCCGTGTCCCAGGAATCGGTGGATACAGTGGCAATCTATGCCGTCCCTGGGACCGCGTGGCCGGTATCACCGCTCTGACCAGGGTTTTCCAGGACCACGCCACCGCGTGGAGGCCCCCAGGAGTGCGGCCGCTGCGGGGGCGGCCCCCGCAGGCGGGCCCCCACCGCCCGCCGCCACGCCTGGGGGTGAGTCTTGTCTTCGGTGCACAACACCGTCGTTCCGACGCTGATCGGCTCGGTGCAGAGGGCGCTGAGACTGCTGGAGGCCGCGGGGTCCCACAGTGACGGCGCTCCGGCGAAGCAGCTGGCGCGCGAAGCCGGCCTGCCGCTCCCCACGGCCTACCACCTGCTGCGCACCCTGACCCACGAGGGCTACCTCCGCCGGGAGGGCGGGGTGTTCGTCCTGGGTGCCGCGGCGGGACGCCTGGCCGGTGGGGGGTTGCAGCAGAAACGTCGCAGCATGATCCTCGACTCCCTCGCGCACTTCCGGGACGTGGTCGGGGCGCCCATCTATTTCGCGGTGTTCCGCGAGGGCGAGATCGAGGTCGTGGGCGTGTCCGACAGCCCGGCGCTCCCCGCCGTCGAGGAATGGGCCGACTTCCGTGCGACCGGCCACGCGCACGCCATCGGCCAGTGCCTGCTCGGCCAGCTCGACGCCGAGACCCGGCGCGCGTACTACGCGAGCCACCCCGTCGAGGCCGTCACGCCGTATACGGTGCGTGACCAACGCGCCCTCGAACAACGGATCGCTTCCATGGGGCGAATGGAACCCGCGATCGAGCGTCAGGAGTACGCGCTGGGCACGGTCTGCGCCGCGATCCCCATCACCGCAGGTGACGCGGCTGCGACCATGGCGATTTCACTCCCCTTGCACCAACAGGACCGGTTGCTCTATGTGGTTGATCGGCTACGGAGTGAAGTAGGCGCGCTGTTGAGCTCGCTCTCGTTCTCTATCAGTATCTGAAAACTCACTCCTTGTGATCTGCAAGCGGGTGCACCACCCTTGTCAAGGGGGTCCTGGGGGGTCATTCCTGGCCACTTCCACAACAGCGGGGTAGGCAATGCGCGAGTCGGTACAGGCAGAGGTCATGATGAGCTTCCTCGTTTCCGAGGAGCTCTCGTTCCGGATCCCGGTGGAGCTCCGGTACGACGCACGCGATCCGTACGCGGTCCGTCTGACCTTCCACCTCCCCGGAGACGCGCCCGTGACCTGGGCGTTCGGCCGGGAGCTCCTGCTCGACGGGATCAACAAGCCGTGCGGCGACGGCGATGTGCACATCGCGCCCACCGACCCGGACGAGCTGTCCGACGTCCACATCCGGCTCCAGGTCGGTGCTGACCGCGCCCTGTTCCGGGCGAGCGCCGCTCCCCTGGTGGCGTTCCTCGACCGGACCGACCGGCTGGTGCCGCTCGGTCAGGAGCGCAACCTCGGCGACTTCGAGGAGAACCTCGACGAGGCCCTCGGCCGGATCCTCGCCGAGGCGCAGACCCAGCAGAACCAGCGGAACGCGGGCTGACCCGAGCCCCGCCGCCGCGCGGCCCGCGGAGAACTCCGAGCCTCCGTGCGCCCGCGCCGCTCGTCCCGCGGACGCGCCCGCCGGCCCTGACGGCCGGCCGCCGCCCGCTAGCGCTTGCGCCGGCGTCCCCGCCCGCCGCGCCCCGGCCTCCCGGCCGGCGCGGCGGCCGGGGATCCCGGCCGGTCGGCGGAGACCACCAGCGCGGCCAGTGCCGTGGTCACCGGCACCGAGGCGACCAGTCCGATCGAGCCGACCAGGGTGCGGACGATCTCCTCGGCGACCAGTTCGCTGTTGGCCACCGCTCCCATGCTGCTCTGCGCCACCGAGAACAGCAGGAGCAGCGGGAGGGCCGCACCCGCGTACGCCAGCACGAGGGTGTTGACCACCGAGGCGATGTGGTCCCGGCCGATCCGGATGGCGGCCCGGTACAGCGCCCGCGGCCCCATCCGCGGGTCGGCCTGGTGCAGTTCCCACACGGCCGAGGTCTGGGTGACCGTCACGTCGTCGAGCACGCCCAGGGATCCGATGAGCACGCCGGCCAGCAGTAGGCCGCTCATGTCGATGTCCGGGTACAGGCCGTGGATCAGGCCGGTGTTGTCGTCCGTGTTGCCGCTCAGGAACGCCCAGTCGATGAACACCGAGCCGAGCAGCCCGATCAGCAGCAGCGAGACCAGCGTGCCGAGCACCGCCACGGAGGTGCGGGCGGTCAGCCCGTGGCACATGTACAACGCGATCAGCATGATCGCGCTCGCCCCGACCACCGCGACGACCAGCGGGTTCGAACCCTGCAGGATGGCGGGCAGGATGAACAGCGTCAGCACGCCGAAGCTCACCACCAGCGCGACGAGGGCGGTGACGCCCCGCATCCGCCCGACCAGCACCACGGCCGCCGCGAAGATGCCCGCCAACAGGGCGAGCGGCAGCTTCCGGTTCACGTCGACCACCGAGTACTGCAGGTCGCGGGGGGCGTCCGGGGCGTACGCGACGACGACCTCCTGACCGTCCTCCAACTGGCGCGGTGCGCCGGGCTGGACGACCTCCACGAACTTCCGGCCCTTGTCGGGGCCGGTCCGCACCTCCACCGTCGCCTTCGCGCACTGCCCCGTCCGCGACCGCGCCGCACCGCTGCCCGGCCGGCCGGCGGTGTCCCCGCCCACCGGGACCTGGGCGGCGTTGACCTCCTTGCAGTCCACCCGCTGGAACGCGACCACCCGGCCCTGCTGCGTCTGCCGGTCGAAGCCGACGCCGGTGCGCTCGTGGGCGGGGGTGCCGCCCGGCCACAGGACGACCAGCCCGGCGACCACCGCCACGGCGAACGGGATCAGCACGGCGGCGATCACCTTGCGCAGGTGCAGCGAGCCCGGGGCGGCCGGGCCGTGCCCGTGTGCATGCCCGTGCCCGTGCCCGTGCGCATGCTCGTGGTCGCGCCCGGACGCCTGCCCGTGACCGTCGTCCCCATGGGTGCGGCCGGGGCCGGGGACGTACCCGTGGCCGCCGTGGGGGGCGGCACGGTCGTGCTCTGCGGGGTGCTGGGGCGAGGTCGTCACCGGCAGATCATCGCAAGAGATGGAGGGGGCCCACTGTTCAGCGCGCCACGGATGACGCTAGCGTGGGGGCACCTTTGCACAACGCGGGAGCTCGGAGCACCGGGCTGAGAGGGCGCTGATCACCGTACGCGCGTCGATGTGGACGCACGACACGTACGGGAGGAGGCTGCGCCGACCGCCGAACCTGTTACCGGGTAATGCCGGCGTAGGGAGATAGGTCTCATGACCATTCAGGATGCACGCACGCCTGCCACCAGCCAGGACGGCGGGAGCGAGCGCCAGCCGGGCTGGCACAAGGGTTACGTCGCGGGCTCCCGCCCCGACCTCCGTGTGCCCGTCCGCCAGGTCCACCTCACCAACGGCAAGGACGTCACGCTCTACGACACGTCCGGTCCGTACACCGACCCCACCATCGACACCGACGTCCGCCGCGGCCTGGCCCCGCTCCGCGAGAACTGGATCATCGGCCGCGGCGACACCGAGGAGTACGCGGGCCGCCCCGTGCGCCCCGAGGACGACGGCATCAAGCACACCTCGCCGCGCGGTGGCCTCAAGAACCTCGACGCCGTCTTCCCCGGCCGCCCGCGGCTGCCGCGCCGCGGGCGTGACGGCCAGGCCGTCACGCAGCTCGCGTACGCCCGCCGCGGCGAGATCACCCCGGAGATGGAGTACGTCGCGATCCGCGAGAACGTCTCCCCCGAGGTGGTGCGCGAGGAGATCGCCGCGGGCCGCGCGGTACTCCCGGCGAACGTCAACCACCCGGAGATCGAGCCGATGATCATCGGCAAGAAGTTCCTGGTGAAGGTGAACGCCAACATCGGCAACTCCGCCGTCACCTCCTCCATCGAGGAGGAGGTGGAGAAGATGACGTGGGCTACCCGCTGGGGCGCCGACACCGTCATGGACCTCTCCACCGGCCGCAACATCCACACCACCCGCGAGTGGGTGCTGCGCAACTCCCCCGTCCCGATCGGCACGGTGCCCCTGTACCAGGCCCTGGAGAAGGTCGACGGCAGGGCCGAGGACCTGACCTGGGAGATCTACAAGGACACCGTCATCGAGCAGGCCGAGCAGGGCGTCGACTACATGACGGTGCACGCCGGCGTGCTGCTCCGGTACGTGCCGCTCACCGCCCGCCGCAAGACCGGCATCGTCTCGCGCGGCGGCTCGATCATGGCGGCCTGGTGCCTGGCGCACCACGAGGAGAACTTCCTCTACACGAACTTCGAGGAGCTCTGCGAGATCCTCGCCGCGTACGACGTCACGTACTCGCTGGGCGACGGCCTGCGGCCGGGCTCCATCGCGGACGCCAACGACGACGCGCAGTTCGCCGAGCTGCGGACCCTGGGCGAGCTGAACACCATCGCCAAGCGGCACAACGTGCAGACCATGATCGAGGGCCCGGGCCACGTCCCGATGCACAAGATCAAGGAGAACATCGACCTCCAGCAGGAGATCTGCGAGGAGGCGCCGTTCTACACGCTCGGCCCGCTGACCACGGACGTCGCCCCGGCGTACGACCACATCACCTCGGGCATCGGCGCCGCCATGATCGCCTGGTGGGGCACGGCGATGCTCTGCTACGTGACGCCCAAGGAGCACCTGGGCCTGCCCAACCGCGACGACGTCAAGACCGGCGTCATCACGTACAAGATCGCGGCGCACGCGGCGGACCTGGCCAAGGGCCACCCGGGGGCGCAGGAGTGGGACGACGCGCTGTCGGACGCGCGCTTCGAGTTCCGCTGGGAGGACCAGTTCAACCTGGCCCTGGACCCCGACACGGCGCGCGAGTTCCACGACGAGACGCTGCCCGCCGAGCCGGCCAAGACCGCGCACTTCTGCTCCATGTGCGGTCCGAAGTTCTGCTCGATGAAGATCAGCAGAAGCATCACTGAGCAGTTCGGCGGCGACGAGCCTGCCGCGTCGGATGACGAGATCGCCGACGGCATGCTCAAGAAGTCGGCGGAGTTCGCCGCCTCCGGTGGCCGGATCTATCTGCCGCTGGCCGACTGACCCCGTACCGGGAACAACGGGAGGGGCCCGCGACCCGTGGGGGGAGTTGCGGGTCCCTCCCGTTCCCCCATTCGCCGAAGTTCGGCTTCAGCGAATGGGGGAGATCCGGTCGTAGGACTTATTCGGCGGAGCTAGTCCATACCGGCGTGAGGAGTTCCACGTCGAACTTCGCCCGACCGGTCTTGCCGCCGGGCTTTGCGATGACCGTGGTCAGGGTCTTCTTGACGAGCGCCCGCTTCTGGGTGAGCGTGCGGGACTCCCACGCCGTGGCCACGTCGTCCGTCGCCTCCTCGGCAGCGGCCTTCAGGGCCAGGTGCTTGGCCTGCTCCGCTCGCAGCTCCTTGACCCGGACGTCCAGGCCCGGGAGGTTGCGGTAGAAGATGTCGTCCTCGACCTCGCCGGCCTGCCAGCGGCGCTCCAGTTCGCGGCGGCGCTTCAGGGCTTGCTCCAGTTCATCAGCGCGGCCCCACTCCGGTATGTCCTTCGCGGCTGCGGCGGCCTGGCGTTCCAGCTTGGCGATGACCAGCTTTTCGATGTGCTTGTCGGTCTCGTCTCCGCGCTTGTACGTCTTGTTGCAGCCGCCGTCCACATTCTTCTTGCACATGTAAGCGTGCTTGTAGGTGAGCCAGCCGTTCGCCTTGATGCCGATCATCTTGTTGTTGCAGATCGAGCCGTTGTCCAGCGTGGCACCGCAACGCAGGATTCCTGTGAGCAGGTACTTGTGGACCGTACCTCCGGTGGGAATTCCACTTCCCCGGCCGCGCTCCTTGATGGTGGCCTTCACCGCATACCACTGCTTCGGGGTGATGACGGCTTCCCATTCGCCCACAACCGGCTGGTCATCGCCGTCCCGGACGAGCTCGCCCTTGATCTCCCGGTAGCCGCAGAGGCGGGCGCTTGTGAGCACCTGCTTCACGGTGTTGTACTGGAACGCGTTGCCCCGGGCTGTGATGAACCCGGCTTCCTTCCACCGCGCGGTGATCTCCCCGACCGACGCACCGCTGATGACGTCGTGGACGGCGGTCCGGATGGCGTCGGCTTCCGGCGGGCGCAGGGTCATCTTGTCGTCGTCCCAGCCGAATGGGCGCCAGGCGGACACGGACTCGCCACGCATGGCACGGCTGCGGTGGCTCTGCTTGGCGCGGCGCTGCTTCTTCCGGGTCTCGGCCAGGGACATCGCCACGCCCACGAGCCCCTTGATCTCGAAGCCCTCCGCGTACAGGTCCTGGACGCCGTTGGAGTCGTGATAGACGCGTCCCTCGTGGGAGGTGAACGCCTTCAGGTAGCGCTCCCAGTCGGCAGGACGCCGGTACAAGCGGTCGTCGTTCGCCGCCATCACGCCGTGGATCGGGTAGCCCTCCGGAGTCTGCCCGGCGCGCAGGTCGTTGAGCAGTTGCTCGAAGTCGTCGCGTACGACGTCCTCGCGGCTCGCGCTCCTGTCGTTGTCCGTGTAGCGGTACACGAGCAACCAGCCGAACGAGCGGGCGGCGGTGTCCATCTCGCGGTGCTGGTCCTCGATGCCGTGCGCGTCCTTCTTGCGGCCGTCGAAGGAGATACGGGCGTAGGCCGCCATGCACTTGAGGGTGGGGTCCGCGGCGAGCTTGGCCCGTACCTCCGCAGGTGTCGGCAGGCCGTCCGGCACTCCCCGGTGCTGGCCGACGATCGTTTCCCGGTCGCTCAACTCTGCTCCCCCTGAGTGGTTCCGATGCGGTGGGAGCAGGGCAGCCTATCCAATTTGTGACTGCTCTGATGGTGTTTTGCTTGATGAACATCTCCCAGGACATCCGCCGCGAGCACGGCGGTGACCTGAAGTCCGACGAGATCGAGGCGGGCATGGCGGAGAAGTCCGCCGAGTTCGCGGCCTCGGGCAACCGGGTCTACCTGCCGTTGGCCGACTGACCCGCCCGGGGCCCGCACCCGCGCACGGACCGGCCCGCGACCTCATGGGGGGAGTCGCGGGCCGGTCCGTGGGGCGGTCGGGTCAGGCGACCGTGGTGTACTTCCCGCCCAGCCCCCGCCGCGCGAAGTCCAGGTTCGCGGAGACCCGTTCGCGCTGTTCGGCGGGCAGTCGGCCCTCGCCCAGCAGGCGCTCGCAGCACTCCAGCGACTCCCGGTACTCGCCGGTCCAGTAGGCGGCGATGGCGAGTTCGTCGAGGGCCCGCCACTCGTGCCAGCCGTACTCGACGAACAGCACGTCGTCCGGGTACGGGATCCGGGCGGCCTCCTTGGCGAACACGTACGCCAGCGGCCAGCGCTTGGCGACGCGGCACAGGGCGGCGAGGTCGCCCATCGCCTCGGCCCGGCAGGGGCGGCTCTCGTGGGCGCGCAGGTAGCGGTCGATCAGCTCCGGCATCGGCCGGCCGAGGCCCGCGGCGGCCCGGGCGGCGTACACCTGGGCGAGGTACGTCTCCTCGTAGAAGCCGATCATCTGCGCGCGGCGGTCGTACGCGGCCATGGACTTCTCCGGCTCGCCCGCGTCGCGCCAGCTCTGCCCCAGGTAGAACATGTAGCGCGCGTTGTCCGGTTCCTTGACCAGGCCCTCCTCCAGGACGGCGGCGTCGCGCAGGTACTTGGCGCGCTGGCCGTTCTCCCGGAGCCGGGCGCCGCCGCCGATGCTGAGGATGTTGATGCCCTCCAGGACGGCGCGGCTGTACTGGGGGGTGCCGCAGTCGATGTACTCGTGGAGCACGCCGACGTACCGCCACGGCAGCCGGGTGGCCACCAGCGCCGGCCGGTAGTGGATGAGCGGCCCGTCGTGCAGGGCGATCTGGTACGCGTCCAGGGAGAGGTCCGGCATCCGGAAGTCCGGCCGGATCTCCATGGCGTCGTCGGCGTCGATGAACAGCAGGTAGTCCGCGGTGTCGCGGGCGAGCTCGACGGCCTCGGTGCGGCTGCCGTCGAAGCCCTTCCAAGGACGCTCGTACAGGGTCCCGGGCAGGTCGTGGAAGTAGTCGCGGACGACGTCCTGGGTGCCGTCCGTCGAGCCCGTGTCCACGATGACCCAGGTGTCGATCAGGGGGCGCACGGACTCGAGGCACTTGACGATGGTGGGCGCCTCGTCCTTGACGATCATGTTCAGACAGACAGTTGGTTTCACGGTCCCCGTCCCCGTCCGCAGTAGTGGGCGTGCGTTCCGGAGTCGTCCCGGCGGGCGTTCCGGCGGTCGGTGACTCTAGGGAGCCGGGGTGTGCGGCCGGGGGTGGCGCGCCGAGCGGCGCCCGAAATTCGCCGTCCGACGGGTCGGATTCGCGGTCGGCAATGTTCGGGGGACGGCCCGGCGGGACCGTGGACGCGGGGCGGCGGGTGGCCGGAAAGGGTCGGTCGAGGGGCGTGGAGCCCGTGAGGCCACGCTCGCGGTGGAGCAACTCGGGTGCCCCGATTGGCGGGCACCGGGTAGGCCGATGTGTTGATAACCGACCGCCTTCAGAGAGGCGTTGCACACGCGATTCATGATCATCGGGGGAAGCTCGACCCCGCGACCGGGGCGCCGATGGCCCCGGTCCGACGTACCTTCCCAAAGGAGCGCTCTATGAGTCGTGAGCACCGGACCAAGGCCCCCCTCGGCCCCCTGCCCCGGAGCAGGGCCTGGCTGGCGGGCGGTGCCCTGGCCTCGCTCTCCCTCGTGCTGGCCGGCGTCGTCACCCCCGTCGTCGCGACCGCGGCGCAGCAGGCCCGGTCGGAGGTGACCGCGGCCCGTCCGGCCGGCGGCGGTGGCGGCGACGACTGCAAGGAGAAGGAGAACCCGCGCGAGCACGAGGAGGGTCCGCGCCACCACGAGGGCAAGCCGCTGCACGCGCAGCTGCTGGACGAGTACCTCGGCGGCGGTGACGGCGACGACCACGGCGGTGGCGGGGGCAAGGACGACCACGACAAGTGCAAGGGCGCGACCGGCCCGACCGGTCCCACCGGCCCGACGGGTCCGACGGGCCCCGCCGGGGGCGGCGGCACCGGTGCGACCGGCCCGGCCGGTGCCACGGGTGCGACCGGTGCCACGGGCGCCACGGGTGCGACCGGCGTGGGCGCCACCGGTGCCACGGGTCCGACGGGCCCGGCCGGCAGCGGCGGTACCGGTACGACGGGTCCGACCGGTCCGGCGGGTGCGACCGGTGCGACGGGTGCCCCGGGCGCCACCGGTGCGACGGGTGCCACGGGCCCCGGCGGCGAGGGCTCGGTGGGCCCGACGGGTGCGACCGGCCCGACGGGTCCGACCGGTCCGACGGGTGAGACCGGTGCGACGGGTGCGACCGGCCCCGGCGGCGAGGGCTCGGTGGGTCCGACCGGTGCCACGGGTGCGACGGGTGAGACGGGTCCGACCGGCCCGACCGGCCCGACGGGTCCGACCGGCGCCACGGGTGCCACGGGCGAGGGTGCGACGGGCGCCACCGGTGACACCGGCGCCACGGGCGCCACGGGTCCGACGGGCCCCGGCGGCGAGGGCTCGGTGGGTCCGACCGGTGCGACGGGTGCGACGGGTGACACGGGTCCGACCGGCCCGACCGGCCCGACCGGCCCGACGGGTCCGACCGGCGCCACGGGCGACACCGGTGCGACGGGTGCGACGGGTGACACCGGCGCGACCGGTGCTACGGGTGTGACGGGTGCCACCGGCGACACGGGCCCGACCGGCCCGACGGGTCCGACCGGTCCGACGGGCGCGACCGGCGTGACGGGTGCGACGGGTGACACCGGCGCGACGGGTGCCACCGGAGCCACGGGTGCGACCGGGGCCACCGGAGCGACCGGCGTCACGGGTGCGACCGGTGCCACGGGTGCGACCGGCGCGACCGGCGCGCAGGGCGCCACGGGTGCGACGGGCGGCTGCACGGGCGTCTCCGTGTACAAGCCCAGCGCCTCGCAGGAGGTCAAGGGTGTCATCGTCGACGGCAACGCGTGGGCCGGTATCCGCAGTCTGACGCCGGCTCCGCCGTCGAACTTCGAGTGGAACAACCTGTCCGACAACACCGGCTACCCCGCCGGGGCGTGCGGCATCGCGATCAGCGACCACAACAACAACGCCCACGTCGAGGTCGTGGCTCCCGACCCGGACACGGGCCTCACCACGGTCTTCGAGACCGAGTGCACGGTGAACTCGGGCAACCCGCCGACCCTGACGTGCAACCAGGGCTGGACCAAGGTCAACGACCTGGTCGACAACCCGCCGCTGCAGCGTCGGGCCGCTCCCAAGCTCCCGGCGGCCAAGAAGCCGGCAGCGGTCAAGGCCCAGCCGGCCAAGAAGCAGATGCGGAAGGTGGTGGCCAAGCCGGTCGCCCACCACGCCACCAAGCCCAACAAGTTCCGTCCCGCGCAGCACAAGGGCTGACCGAGCAGTAGCAACGCGGTGAACCGGCAGGACAGCCGGCAGGACCCGCGGTAGCAGCACCACCCACGCGGCCCGGGCCGCCCCCGGACATCAGTCCGGGAGGCGGTCCGGGCTGCCGACGTCGGGGCTCGTGAAGTCCGGGCTCGTGTAGCCGGGCCGCCGCACCGGATCGTCCGCGGCCGGCCCCGGACTGGTGAAGTCCGGCCGCGTGTACCCCAGATGGGGGATCCGGCCGCCGCCCGTGGGCCGCCGCGGAGTGCTCGCGGCCGGGTCGGCGCCGGGATCGGCGAGCGCCTCGCGCAGGAAGGGCAGGATGCCCCGCTCCAGCAGCGCGTTGCGCCAGGCCTCGCGGGCGCGCGAGACCTCCGCGGGTATCGCCTCCGGGTCCTCGGCCACCACCTCGGTCGCGCTGTTGCGCACGGCCGTGACCAGGAGTCCGACCGCGGCGAAGAGGATCGCGACCACGGTCAGCCCGCCGAACAGCCAGCCGGCCGTGAGCATGGTGTCCGCGAACGCCGGTGCCGGGTCGAGCAGTTTGAGGACGTAGCCGACCAGGAGGAAGATCAGCATGGCGGTGACGGCCAGGACCGGGGCGAGGACGAGCACCACCGCGCTCGCGCCCGCGCCGCCCGTGTCGTCGTCCGCCGCCGCCGGATCCCGCGCCCCGGCCGGCTCGCGCAGTTCCTCGCGGACCTTCACGTAGTGGTCGTACTCCGGTGCCGCGGCCGTCGTCAGGATGACGCTGGCGTTGAGCGCCATCGTGCGCAGTTGCTCCGCGTTGAGCCGCTCGCCGACCGCGGCCAGGTCCGGTCGCTCGTGCGCGGTGCGCAAGGCCTCGTCGAGGAGGCGCAGGAACTCCGGGCGGTCCTCGGTCAGCAGGTTGCCAGCGCTGGTCATGTGCGTCCCCCGATGCTCCGTGGGCGCCGGTATGCCCGCGTAGACCGGGCGTCCGGCGGAAACGGAGGAGAGCCTGCTACGGACAGTGCGATGGTAGAGCGCCCGTGCCGTGCCGTGACAGGGGCTTTGGTGAAATACCCCGGACGGTGAACGCTCAGTCGCTCAACGGAAGTTGTACGACCAGGAGCTTTCCGGCCATGGTCACCCCGCCGTCCATGGCGATGGCGAGTCCGTCGGCGTACACGTGCGGGCCCTCGATGACCGGGCGGCTCTCCTCGTCGCCGTCCTCGGAGCCGACCTCGCCCAGCAGGTACGGGATCGGGCTGTGGCCGTGCACGAGGCGGCCGCCGCCGTAGGTGCCGAGCAGTTCGCGCACCGCGCCCGGGCCCGCCTCCTCGTCGCGGAAGCTGAAGCGCTTGGTGAACTTGCGGAAGAGGTCCCAGCACTCGTCGGCGTCGTTGCGGTTGATGACCTCTTTGACGGTGTCGTTGACCTCCTCGACGGAGTTGCCGAAGTCGAGGTAGGCGGTGGTGTCCGAGTGGACCAGGAGGTGGCCGTCGACGACGGCGGCCGAGTCCAGCCGGGACATCCACTGGAGGTGGACGTCCTCCAGACGTTCCATGTCGACGCGCTGGCCGCCGTTCAGCAGCCAGGCGGCCTGGAAGGTGGCGGTGCCGGCGCCGGAGCTGACGGGGGTGTCGCCGAAGCGCTTGGCGCCGAGGAGCAGCAGCTCGTGGTTGCCCATCAGCGCCTTGCAGTAGCCGCCGGCCGCGGCGGCCTCGGCGGACAGCCGCATGACGAGATCGATCACGCCGATGCCGTCGGGGCCGCGGTCGGTGAAGTCGCCGAGGAACCAGAGGCGGGAGTTGCCGGCGGCCCAGCTGCCCTCGGCGTCGATGAGGCCCTGCGCGCGCAGCTCGGCGACGAGCTCGTCCAGGTAGCCGTGGACGTCGCCGACGACCCAGAGCGGGCCCTGGCCGGGCTTGGGCTCCTCCGGGACGTACTGGAGCTGGACGGTGTCGCCGGGGCCGCCCGCGGCGGCCTGCCGGCCGATGACCGGCAGGTCGCGCCGGGTCGGCGTGTAGCCCTCGGCGTCCTCGGTGCCGTACGGCGGGGCAGCGGGGGTGGCCTCGGCGCCGTACGGTGCGGCGGGCGCGGTGCCGGGCTCGTAGCCGGCGCGTGCGGCGCCCTCGTACGGGGGGACGGCGCCGGACTCGTACGCGGCGGCCGGCGCCGTGCCGTACCCGGTGCCGCCCTCGTACCCGGCGGGGGTGCCGGGGGCGGGGGCGGGGGCGGAGCCGTACGGGCCGTACTCGACCGCGGGAACGCGGAAATCCCGGAGCGTCTCCGTCCGCATCGCGGGTCCCTGACCGGCCCCCTGAGTCATCGACCCCTCCACCACCTCGCGCTGCCGTGCACCCGCGGACCCTCCTGACGGAGGGTCCGTGATGTCGTGCGCCCATCATAGGAATGCGGCTCGCGCTGTGTGACGCACCAGGGGTGGTGAATCCTGGACGAACACGGCCGGTCTGGCAGTTTCTCCCGGTTTGGGGGGTCTGAACGGGTGGTCTTCTCGCGACGGGGCCCGTCGTCAGTCCTTGGCCGGCGAGCGCGGCGGGCTGATCGTGGTACGCGGCTTCCGGCGCTGCGACGAGGTCCTGATGATGAGTTCGGTCGGTATCACCTGCTCGACCGGCCGTCCGTCGTCGACTCCTTCGATGGCGTCGATGAGGAGCTGGACGACCGCGGTGCCGATGCGCCGGGGCTTGAGCGAGAGGGTCGTGATCGGCGGCTCGGTGTTCGCGTAGACGGTCGACTCGCTGCAGCAGACCAGCAGCAGGTCGTCCGGGACGCGCAGCCCGTAGCGGCGGGCGGCGGCGAGCAGGTCGGTGCCGTTGGGGTCGAAGAGCCCGTACACCGCGTCCGGCCGGTCGGGCCGGGCGAGCAGCCGGTCGGCGGCGACCGCGCCCGCGCACGGGTCGTGGGCGGGGTAGGACTCGTACACCGGGTCCTGGCCGACGCGCGCGCACCAGTTCAGGTAGGCGGTGGTCGAGAGCCGGGTGTACGTGTCCGTGGTCGTGCCGGTCAGGAGCCCGATGCGGCGCGCGCCGGCGGCGGCGAGGTGGTCGAGCAGGTCGAGTACGGCGGCCTCGTGGTCGTTGTCGACCCAGGCGGTGACCGGGAGCGAGCCCGCCGGCCGGCCGTCGGAGACCACCGGCAGGCCCTGACGGACCAGCTCGGTGACGACCGGGTCGTGGTCGGAGGGGTCGATCACCACGGTCCCGTCGAGGGCGACGTTCGACCACACGTCGTGGCGCGAGGTCGCCGGGAGGATGACGAGGGCGTACCCGCGGGCGAGCGCGGCGGAGGTGGCGGCCCGCGCCATCTCCGCGAAGTACGCGAATTCGGTGAAGGTGAAAGGTTCATCCCCGTACGTGGTCACGGTCAGGCCGATGAGGCCCGATTTGCCCGTACGGAGCGTTCGGGCCGCGGCGGAGGGGCGATAGCCCAGCCGGTCTGCGACCTCGCGGACGTGGCGGCGGGTGGCGTCCGGCAGCCGGCCCTTGCCATTGAGCGCGTCCGAGACAGTTGTGATCGAGACGCCGGCCGCGGCGGCCACGTCCCTGATGCCTGCCCGTCCTTGCCGGGCGGCCCGCCGGGGGGTCTCCGTCCGGCTCACCTGATGCTTCCCTGCTGCTGTCATGGCGAGCCGATAGTAGGGCTCGGGTGCCTGGCTGGTCCGGATGCATATGCAGTCGTTGACAGGCACGTTTCTGCAAGGTTCGCCACCCCCAATGACCTTGGAAATAAAGGAAGTTATGGGGAGTGGGGCGGTGCTGGCACCTGTCGGCCGGTACGGGCATGCCAAAGTGCGGATGTTTCGAAGTGGTCTCAACTCACCTTCACGAGGGATGCGCGCCACGGCGCAAGCCACCGGCGCACGCATATATGCATGCGCTCCCCTCATTCCTTCTGCCAGCCATTCTCCGTACGGCGGAATCCTCATAAGGTGAGCAGTATTGAGTTGTACGGGAAGGTCGAGGAGGACCTGCGGTGAGCGAGAAGAGCCCGAAGCTGCGCGCCGAGCTGGACGGCATCCCCACGTACAAGCCGGGGAAGCCGGCGGCGGCCGGGGGGCCCGTGGCGTACAAGCTGTCCTCCAACGAGAACCCGTATCCGCCGCTCCCGGGCGTGCTGGAGAGCGCGGTCGCGGCGGCGGGGAGCTTCAACCGGTACCCCGACATGGCCTGCACCGGACTGGTCACGGAGCTGGCGCAGCGCTTCGGCGTGCCCGTCGAGCACGTGGCCACCGGCACCGGCTCGGTGGGTGTCGCGCAGTCGCTGATCCAGTCGACGGCGGGCCCGGGCGACGAGGTCATGTACGCGTGGCGATCTTTTGAGGCTTATCCGATCATCACGCGGATCTCGGGTGCGACCCCCGTGCAGGTCCCGCTCACGCCGGGCGACGTGCACGACCTGGACGCCATGGCCGACGCGATCACCGAGCGCACCCGGCTGATCTTCGTCTGCAACCCGAACAACCCGACCGGCACCGTCGTGCGCCGGGCCGAGCTGGAGCGGTTCCTGGACCGGGTTCCGGCGGACTGCCTGGTGGTGCTCGACGAGGCGTACCGCGAGTTCATCCGGGACGCGGAGGTGCCGGACGGCATCGAGCTCTACCGTGAGCGGCCGAACGTCGCGGTGCTGCGCACGTTCTCCAAGGCGTACGGGCTGGCCGGCCTGCGCGTCGGCTTCGCGGTCGCGCACGAGCCGGTGGCGGCCGCGCTGCGCAAGACCGCGGTGCCGTTCGGCGTGAGCCAGCTGGCGCAGGACGCGGCCGTGGCCTCGCTGCGGGCCGAGGACGAGCTGCTGGGCCGGGTCGGGTCGCTGGTGGGCGAGCGCAAGCGGGTCTACGAGACGCTGGTCGGCCAAGGCTGGACGGTGCCCGAGACCCAGGCGAACTTCGTGTGGATGCGGCTGGGCGAGGCCACCGCGCGGTTCGCGGCGGCCTGCGAGCAGGCCGGTGTGGTGGTCCGGCCGTTCGCGGGCGAGGGCCTGCGGGTCACGATCGGCGAGCCGGAGGCGAACGACCTCTTCCTGCACGCGGCGGAGGCGTTCCGCAAGGAGCTGTAGGAGTCGCGGTCGCGGGAGGCGGTGGTGTTACGCCGCTTCCACGCGGACGGGGTCGCCGTCGCGGACGGTGGCCAGGAGGCGGGGGTCGCCGTCGAACGAGCCGAGCACGTTGCACGGGCTCGCCAGGCGGCTCTCGCCCCCGCGCGAGATCGGGGTCGCGCCGTAGGGGAGGGCGAGGGCGTTGCCCTCGGTCCAGAAGGCGACGGTGCCGGGGTCGACCACCTGCTCGGCGTCGTGCTCGAGGGCGACCGAGACGCCGGTGTCGAAGTAGACCTCCTCGCCCCACGTGTTCGCGGACGCGTGGATCGGGAGTGCCGCGGCGAGGGCCTGGGTGGTCGGGGTGTCGTCGAGCGTGGCCGTGAGCTGGCCGGCGGGCCAGGAGATTCGAATCTGCATGGGCAAATTCAACAAGATGTTGAATTCCTTGGCTAGAGGTGTACCCCCCGGATGAAACCGCCGGAAGCCTGTGCGACATAATGCTTGTGAATGTGAACGCGTTCACAAGCGTGCGTGTTTCCTCCCGGTCCGGCCGGGTTCACGTGCGCTCGCTGCCGCCCACGGCGACGTAAGGAGAGACGACGTGGACCTGGCTTTGGCGCCGGAGACTCTGGCGCGATGGCAGTTCGGCATCACCACCGTCTACCACTTCCTCTTCGTCCCCCTGACGATCTCGCTCGCCGCGCTCACCGCCGGCCTGCAGACCGCCTGGGTGCGGACCGAGAAGGAGAAGTACCTCAGGGCCACCAAGTTCTGGGGCAAGCTCTTCCTGATCAACATCGCGATGGGTGTCGTCACCGGCATCGTCCAGGAGTTCCAGTTCGGCATGAACTGGTCCGACTACTCGCGGTTCGTCGGCGACGTCTTCGGTGCCCCGCTCGCCTTCGAGGCCCTGATCGCGTTCTTCTTCGAATCCACCTTCATCGGGCTGTGGATCTTCGGTTGGGACAAGCTCCCCAAGAAGATCCACCTGGCCTGCATATGGATGGTCTCGATCGGCACCGTCCTGTCCGCCTACTTCATCCTGGCGGCCAACTCCTGGATGCAGCACCCGGTCGGCTACCGGATCAACAAGGCCACGGGCCGCGCCGAGCTGACCGACTTCTGGGCGGTGCTCAGCCAGAACACCACGCTCACCCAGGTCTTCCACACGCTGTCCGCGGCCTTCCTCACCGGCGGCGCGTTCATGGTCGGCATCGCCGCCTACCACCTGGCCCGCAGGAAGCACGTCCCGGTGATGCGCACCTCGCTGCGGCTGGGCCTGGTCACCGTCGTGATCGCCGGCCTGCTCACCGCGCTCAGCGGCGACTTCCTCGGCAAGGTCATGTTCAAGCAGCAGCCGATGAAGATGGCCGCGGCCGAGGCGCTGTGGGACGGCGAGGCGCCGGCGCCGTTCTCCGTCTTCGCGTACGGGGACGTGGACAAGGGCCACAACAAGGTCGCCGTCGAGATCCCGGGCCTGCTGTCCTTCCTCGCCAACGACGACTTCGACTCCTTCGTCCCCGGCATCAACGACGTCAACAAGTCCGAGCAGGAGAAGTTCGGGCCCGGCGACTACCGGCCCAACATCCCGGTCGCGTACTGGGGCTTCCGCTGGATGATCGGCTTCGGCATGGCCTCCCTCGCCCTGGGCGCGGCGGGGCTGTGGCTGACGCGCCGGAAGTTCATGCTGCCGGTGGCCCTGCGGACCGGTGAGGACGAGGTGCCGCACCTGGTGCTCTTCAGGCGGCCGCTCGGCGCCCGGCTCACGAAGTGGTACTGGCTGGCCGCCGTCTGGATGCTCGGCTTCCCGCTGATCGCCAACTCCTGGGGCTGGATCTTCACCGAGATGGGCCGGCAGCCGTGGGTGGTCTACGGCGTCCTGCGCACCCGGGACGCGGTCTCCCCCGGCGTCTCCCAGGGCGAGGTGATCACCTCGATGGCCGTCTTCACCCTGCTGTACGCCGTCCTCGCGGTCATCGAGGTCAGGCTGCTCGTGAAGTACGTCAAGGCCGGCCCGCCGGAGCTGACCGAGTCCGATCTGAACCCGCCCACCAAGATCGGCGGCGACGCCGATGCCGACCGGCCGATGGCCTTCTCGTACTGAGGCCGAGGGGATCGCGCTATGGAACTCCACGACGTCTGGTTCGTACTCATCGCCGTCCTGTGGACCGGCTACTTCTTCCTGGAGGGCTTCGACTTCGGAGTCGGCGTCCTGACCAAGCTGCTGGCCCGGGACCGGGCCGAGAAGCGGGTGCTGATCAACACCATCGGCCCGGTCTGGGACGGCAACGAGGTGTGGCTGCTCACCGCCGGCGGCGCCACCTTCGCCGCCTTCCCCGACTGGTACGCCACCCTCTTCTCCGGCTTCTACCTGCCGCTGCTGGTCATCCTGGTCTGCCTCATAGTCCGCGGCGTCGCCTTCGAGTACCGCGCCAAGCGGCCCGAGGAGAACTGGCAGACCAACTGGGAGCACGCGATCTTCTGGACCTCGCTGATCCCGGCCTTCCTGTGGGGCGTGGCCTTCGGGAACATCGTGCGCGGAGTGAAGATCGACGCCACCAAGGAGTACGTCGGCACCCTCGGGGACCTGCTGAACGCCTACTCGATCCTCGGCGGCCTGGTCACGCTCACCCTGTTCACCTTCCACGGCGCTGTCTTCACCTCGCTGAAGACGGTGGGCGACATCCGGGAGCGCTCGCGCACGCTGGCGCTGCGGCTGGGAGCCGTCACTGCGGTGCTCGCGCCGGCCTTCCTGATCTGGACCCAGGTCTCGAAGGGGGACGCCAAGAGCCTGGCCGCCCTCATCGTGGCCGTGCTCGCCCTGGTCGGCGCCCTCGCCGCCCTCGCGGCGGGCCGGGAGGGCTGGTCGTTCGCGCTGTCCGGGATCACCATCGCCGCCGCGGTGGCGATGCTCTTCCTGACGCTCTTCCCGAACGTCATGCCGTCCTCGCTGAACGACGCGTGGAGCCTCACGGTCACCAACGCCTCGTCGAGCCCGTACACGCTGAAGATCATGACCTGGTGCGCGGCGGTGGCCACGCCCGTGGTGCTGCTCTACCAGGGCTGGACCTACTGGGTCTTCCGCAAGCGGATCGGTACGCAGCACATCGCCGAGCCCGCCCACTGAGTCGAGCGGGGGGATGTTTCACGTGAAACATCCCCCCGGCTCCCTCGGGTTCCATCCGGCCCTTCCTGCCGAGAGGGATGTTTCACGTGAAACCGATCGACTCGCGCCTGCTCCGCCATGCCCGGTCCACGCGGCGGTTCCTCGCGGCGGTGGTGGCCCTCGGTCTCGCCGGGGCGGGACTGGTCGTCGGTCAGGCGATGCTGATCGCCGAGATCGTGACGGGCGCCTTCCGTCACGGGCTGGACGTGCCGGCCCTCCGGACGCCGCTGGTGCTGCTCGCGGCGGTGGCCGTGGGGCGGGCGCTGGTGTCGTGGCTGACCGAGCTCGCCGCGCACCGGGCGAGTGCTGCCGTGAAGTCGGAGCTGCGCGCGCGGCTGCTGGCCCGGGCCACGGAACGGGGACCGGCCTGGCTCAGTGGCCGGCGCACCGGATCGCTGGTGGCACTGGCCACTCGGGGCGTGGACGCCCTCGACGACTACTTCGCGCGCTACCTGCCCCAGCTGGGGCTCGCGGTGGTGGTGCCGGTGGCGGTGCTCGCCCGGATCGTCACCGAGGACTGGGTGTCGGCGGCCATCATCGTGGTGACCCTGCCGCTGATCCCGGTCTTCATGGTGCTGATCGGCTGGGCCACGCAGGCCCGGATGGACCGTCAGTGGCGGCTGCTGTCCCGGCTGTCGGGCCACTTCCTGGACGTGGTGGCGGGCCTGCCGACGCTGAAGGTGTTCGGCCGGGCCAAGGCGCAGGCCGAGTCGATCCGCAAGATCACCGACGAGTACCGGCGGGCGACCCTGCGGACCCTGCGGATCGCCTTCCTGTCCTCGTTCGCGCTGGAGCTGCTGGCGACGCTGTCGGTGGCTCTGGTGGCCGTCACGATCGGCATGCGGCTGGTCCACGGTGACCTGGACCTCTACACGGGTCTGGTCATCCTGATCCTCGCCCCGGAGGCGTACCTGCCGCTGCGTCAGGTCGGCGCCCAGTACCACGCGGCCGCCGAGGGACTGGCGGCGGCCGAGGAGATCTTCGAGGTGCTGGAGGCCGGGGCGGCGTCCTCCGCGGGTGCGGCGCCGGTCCCGGACGGGGCGGAGCTGCGGGTCGAGGGCGTCTCGGTCCGGTACCCGGGGCGGGACGAGGACGCGCTGGCGCCGCTGTCGCTGACGGTCGGCCTGGGCGAGACGGTGGCCCTCACGGGGCCGAGCGGTGCGGGCAAGTCCACGCTGCTGAACGTGCTGCTGGGGTTCGTACGGCCGACCGGCGGCCGGGTCCGGATCGGCGGCGCCGATCTCACGGAGCTCTCGCCCGAGCAGTGGCGGTCGCGGATCGCGTGGGTGCCGCAGCGGCCGTACCTGTTCGCGGGGACGATCGCGTCGAACGTGAGGCTGGCACGGCCGGACGCGCCGTCCGCCGCGGTGGAGGCGGCGCTGCGGGACGCCGGGGCCTGGGAGTTCGTGGCCGCGCTGCCGGACGGGGCGGAGACGGTGCTCGGCGAGGGCGGCCTGGGGCTGTCCGCCGGGCAGCGGCAGCGGCTCGCGCTGGCCCGGGCGTTCCTGGCCGACCGGCCGGTGCTGCTGCTGGACGAGCCGACGGCCGCGCTGGACGGGGAGACGGAGGCGGGGGTCGTCGAGGCGGTCCGCCGTCTCGCTGCGGGGCGCACCGTGCTGCTGGTCGTGCACCGGCCGGCCCTGCTCGCCGTCGCCGACCGCGTCGTGCGCGTCGGCGGTGCGGGTGGTCCGGTAGCGGGTGCGGGTGCGGGTGCGGGGGCTGGTTCGGTAGCGGGTGCGGGTCTGGCTGCGGGTGCTGGTTCGGGTTCCCCTGCGGGCGCGGGCTTGGGCGCGGGCGAGGGCGAGGGTTTGGGCGCGGGTGCCGGTTCGGGTTCGGGTGACGGCGCGGGTGCCGGTTCGGGCTCGGGTTCGGGCGCGGGTGCCGGCGAAGTCCCGGTCAGCGGCTCCGCCGCGGGCGACGTGCTCGCGCGGGTCCGGACGGAGTCCCGGGCACGCTGGGGGCGGTTCGGGGCGGCGCTCGGGCTCGGGAGTCTGGCCACCGGCTCGGCGGTCGGGCTCATGGCCGTGTCCGGGTGGCTGATCTCGAGGGCCTCGGAGCAGCCCCCCGTGCTCTACCTGATGGTCGCGGTCACCGCCACGCGCGCCTTCGGCATCGGCCGGGCCGTCTTCCGCTACGCGGAGCGGCTGGTCTCCCACGACGCCGTCCTGCGCATGCTCGCCGACCTGCGCGTCTGCGTGTACCGCCGGCTGGAGCGCATCGCGCCCGCCGGACTGCGCGCCACCCGCCGCGGCGACCTGCTCTCCCGGCTGGTGGCCGACGTGGACGCCCTCCAGGACTACTGGCTGCGCTGGCTGCTCCCGCTGGGCACAGCGGTGCTCGTCGGCGCCGCGTCCGTCGGCTTCACCGCGTGGCTGCTGCCCGCGGCCGGCGCCGTGCTGGCCGCCGGGCTGCTGCTCGCCGGAGTCGGCGTGCCCCTGGTCGGCGGCGCGCTCGCCCGTCGGGCGGAGCGCCGGCTGGCCCCCGCCCGGGGCGAACTCGCCACCCAGGTGGCCGACCTCCTCGCCGGCACCGCCGAGCTCACCGTCGCCGGCGCCCTGGAGGAGCGGAAGGCGGGCGTGCGCGGTGCCGACGCGGCACTGACCGGCATCGCCCGGCGGGGCGCCGCCGCCACCGGCCTGGGGGCGGGCCTGTCCGCCCTCGTGTGCGGGCTGACCGTGGTCTGCGCGGCCCTCGTCGGCGTCGGCGCGGTCCGTGCCGGGAGCCTGTCCGGTGTGGCCCTCGCGGTCGTGGTGCTCACTCCGCTGGCCGCCTTCGAGGCGGTCGCCGGGCTGCCCCTCGCCGTGCAGTACCGGCAGCGGGTGGGGCGCAGTGCGGAGCGGGTGTTCGAGGTGCTCGACGCCCCCGCGCCGGTGCGTACGGACTCCCCCGTCCCGCCGCCGGCCTCGCCCTTCCCGGTCCGCCTCACCGGCCTGACCGCCCGCCACCCCGGGCAGGAGGCCGACGCCCTGCGCGGTGTCGACCTCGTCCTCGAACGCGGCCGCCGCGTCGCCGTCGTCGGTGCCTCGGGAGCCGGCAAGACCACCCTCGCCCAGGTCCTGCTCCGCTTCGTGGACGCCGGCGCGGGCGCGTACACCCTCGGCGGCACGGACGTGCGGGACCTCGACGACGACGCGGTGCGGCGGTTCGTGGGCCTGTGCGCCCAGGACGCCCACATCTTCGACAGTTCCGTGCGCGAGAACCTCCGGCTGGCCAGGACTGGCGCCACCGACGCCGAACTGCGCGCGGCCCTGGCCGCCGGCCGGCTCCCCCTCGACCTCGACACCCTCGTCGGTGAGCACGGCGAGCGGATCTCCGGTGGTCAGCGACAGCGGCTCGCGCTCGCCCGGGCGCTGCTCGCCGACTTCCCCGTACTCGTCCTCGACGAGCCGGCCGAACACCTCGACCTCGCCACGGCGGACGCCCTGACGGCCGACCTGCTGGCCGCGACCGAGGGCCGTACGACGGTGCTGATCACCCACCGGCTGGCCGGCCTCGACGCCGTCGACGAGGTGCTCGTCCTCGACGGCGGGCGGATCGTGCAGCGCGGACCGTACGGGGCGCTCGCCGCGGCGGCCGGTCCGCTGCGCCGGATGCTGGAGCGCGAGCGCCGGACCGAGGCCTTGCTGGCCGGCAGCGGGGCGGAAGCGCCTGCACTGGTCTAGTCGAGGTGCGGGAGGCCTGCCCTGTGCTGGTCGAGGCGCGAGCGTGCCTGCCCTGGTCCAGTCGACTTTCCCCGGCAAAGCGGACTAACTACTCTCAAGGTCATGTCAGTGCAGGAGCCACAGGAGTCCCCCGATCCGCTCGAGGCCGCAGCGCAGGCGACGCGGGGTCTCCAGGGCCTGTCGACCGAGCTCACCGCGCGGGTGCCGCAGCTGCTGGAGGCCATGCGCTCGGTCGGGACCGGACTCGAACTGCACTCCACGCTCGACCGGATCTGCGAGACCGCGGCCGAGCTGGCCGGCGCCCGGTACGCGGCCATCGGGGTGGTGGACGTCGAGGGCCCGGGCCTGTCGGACTTCGTCACGTACGGCATCGACGAGGAGCGCGCCCGACTCATCGGCCACCGGCCCGACGGCCGGCGCGGCCTGCTCGGCGCCCTGATCACGCACCCGGAGCCGGTCCGACTGGCGGACCTGACCACCGACCCGCGCTCGGCCGGGTTCCCGCCCCACCACCCGCCGATGCGCACCTTCCTCGGCGTCCCCATCCGGGTCCAGGGCGAGATCTTCGGCAACCTCTACCTGGCCGAGAAGCACGGCGGCGAGCAGTTCAACGACTACGACCTGCACATGGTCCGGGTGCTGGCCACCGAGGCCGGGATCGCCATCGGCAACGCGCGCCTCTACGAGGCCGCGACCCAGCGCGAGCGGTGGATCGACGGGTCGGTGGCGGTCACCACGGCCCTGCTGTCGGGCGGCGACGCCGACGACGCCCTGGCCGTGGTCGCCGAGCAGGCCCGCCACCTGGCCGATTCGGCGGCCGGGATCGTGATGCTGCCCGCCGAGGAGGGCGGGATGGAGATCGTCGCGGTCTCCTCCGAGCGGCCCTCCTCGGCGTTGGGCGTGCTCGTCCCGGACGAGAGCGCGGTGGTGCGCGCCCTGCTGGAGGGCGAGCCGGTGCTGGTCGAGGACGCGGCCAGCGACCCCCGCATGATCACCAAGCTGGCCAGTGGGTACGGGCCCTGCATGATGCTGCCGCTGCAGAGCGGCGGCCGCGTGCTCGGTGCCCTGGTCACCCCGCGGGCCCGCGGCCGGCGGCCCTTCACGGAGGCGGAGCGCACGCTGGCCACGCAGTTCGCCTCGCAGGCGGCGCTGGCGCTGATGATGGCCGAGGCGCAGCGGGACCGGGAGCGGCTGGCGGTCCTCGAGGACCGCGACCGGATCGCGCGGGACCTGCACGACCTCGTGATCCAGCGGCTGTTCGCCACCGGGATGATGCTGGAGGGCGCCCAGCGCCGGTCGGTCGTCCCGGAGGTGCAGGAGGGGGTCGGCAAGGCCGTCGACGAGCTGGACGTGACGATCCAGGAGATCCGCACCGCGATCTTCGCGCTCCAGCAGGGGCCGGCCGAGGCCCCCTCGGGGCTGCGGACCCGCGTGTTGCGGGAGATCAACATGGCGGCCGTACCGCTCGGGTTCAAGCCCTCGCACCGCTTCCTCGGCGCGGTCGACGCGGTGGTCGGCGAGCTGGTCGGCAAGAACCTCGTCGCGGCGCTGCGCGAGGCGCTGTCGAACGCCTTCCGGCACGCCGGGGCGGGGCGGATCGAGGTCGTGGTGGACGCTGCGGCCAGGCTGGCGGACGGGCGGCCGGCGGTCCGCCTGGAGGTGGCCGACGACGGGGTGGGGATCCCGGAGGGCGGGCGCCGCAGCGGGCTGCGCAACCTGCGCCGGCGGGCCGAGTCGCTGGGCGGGAGCAGCTGGTACGGGCCGGGCATCGGGGCGGACGGCGGGGGGACGCGGGTGGTGTGGGAGGTGCCGGTTTAGGGAGGGGGCGGCTGGTGTGTGGGTGCCGGTTCTGGTGTGTGGGTGCCGGTTTACCGGAGGGTTCTGCGGGTGGGCATCTCGTGGGGCGGAGCGGCTGCTGCCCCACCGGTGTCGGGGTGGGCTCGCTTCGGGGGCGGGTCCCGTGGTGTGTGGGTCCCCTCGCTTCGGGGGCGGGTCCCGTGGTGTGTGGGTCCCCTCGCCTCTTGACCCGTCATGGCCTGCAGGCCCTGCGGCAGGCCCACCCCTGGGGCTTCGGGGCCTTCGGCCCTGGCCTTCGGCCACCCCAGGCCCGGGCCTGCCTCCGGACCAGCCTGCCATGACGCCTCAAGAGGCTCCCCCACACACCACGGGACCCACCGGCACTGCCAAGGATCCGGTGGCCGGGATCGGGGTCCCGAAGAGGGGCCGCCCGGGGTCAGGCTCCCTTGGCCCGGGCGACGATCCGCTCGATGACGACCGCCACGCCGTCCTCCTCGTTGGCCAGGGTCTGCCCGGAGGCGGCCTCGACGACGTCGGGGTGCGCGTTGCCCATGGCGTACGAGGTGCCGGCCCAGCTGAGCATCTCGATGTCGTTCGGCATGTCCCCGAAGGCCACGACCTCCTCGGGGCGGATCCCGCGCTCGGCGCAGCACAGTGCGAGGGTGCTCGCCTTGGAGACGCCCAGGCCGCTGACCTCCAGCAGGGCGGTCGGGCTGGAGCGCGTGATGGAGGCGTGCTGTCCGGCGGCGCCGCGGGCCACGGCGAGGAAGTCGTCGGGGGCCAGCTCGGTGTGGTGGGCGAGCAGCTTGAGCACCGGGGCCTCGCTGTGGTCGGTGCGCAGGAGCTTCTCGGCGGTGGCCACGGTGGCGCCCGGGTCGAGGAAGAAGGGCGGGTAGTGCGGCTCGTAGTGGATGCCGGTGGCCAGTTCCACGGCGAACGAGGTGCCGGGGGCGGCGGCGCGCAGGGCGTGCACCACGTCCAGGGCGGTCGGGCGGGGCAGTTCCCGTACCTCGATGATCCTTCCGCCGGCGTGCAGGTCCACGACGGCGGCACCGTTCGCGCAGATGGCCAGGCCGTGGCCGTGGACGTGGGCGCTGACGACGTCCATCCAGCGGGCCGGCCGGCCGGTGACGAAGAAGACCTCGATGCCGGCCGCCTCGGCGGCGGCGAGGGCGGCGATCGTGCGCTCGGAGACGGACTTGTCGTCGCGGAGCAGGGTGCCGTCGAGGTCGGTGGCGATCAGCCGGGGGGCCGTGGGGTGCTGGGGGGCTGCGGTCACGGTCCCATCTTCGCCCATGGCGGTGGGTGGCCGGGCGGGCGGCCCGGGATCGGCGGCTGCCGACCGCGCGGGCGGGGGGACGGAGGCCGGCCCCCCGGCCGCGCGGGGTGCGGTCAGGCGTCGAGCTGGGCCAGGGCCTCGGTGGCGATCCGCTCGAAGACCTGCTGGTCGGCGGCGAAGGGGGTGTCCGCGATCGGCCAGTGGATCACGAGCTCGGTGAAGCCGAGGTCCCGCTGCCGGCCGGCGAAGTCGACGAACGCGTCCACCGACTCCAGCGGGCGGGAGCGGTCCGGGGTGAACCCGGTCAGCAGGATCCGGTCGAGCTCCCGGGGGTCCCGGCCGACGTCGGCGCAGGCCTTCTCCAGCTTCTCCGCCTGGCCGCGCAGGGCCTCGTCCGACTGCTCGGGGGTGCCGTCCTCGAACAGCTTCGGGTCCCCGGTGGTCACCCAGGCCTGGCCGTGGCGGGCGGCGAGCCGCAGTCCGCGCGGGCCGGTCGCGGCCACGGCGAAGGGCAGTCGCGGGCGCTGTACGCAGCCGGGGACGTTGCGGGCCTCCACGGCGGAGTAGTGCGTGCCCTCGTGGCTGACCGCACCCTCGGTGAGCAGCCGGTCGAGCAGGGGCAGGAACTCGCCGAAGCGGTCGGCGCGCTCGCGCGGGGTCCAGGGCTCCTGGCCGAGGGCGGTGGCGTCGAACCCGTTGCCGCCGGCGCCGATGCCGAGGGTGACCCGGCCGCCGGAGACGTCGTCGAGGGAGATGAGCTCCTTGGCGAGGGTCACCGGGTGGCGGAAGTTGGGCGAGGTCACCAGGGTGCCCAGGCGGAGCCGGGAGGTGGCGGCCGCGGCGGCCGTCAGGGTCGGGATCGCGCCGAACCACGGTCCGTCCCGGAACGGCACGCGCCAGGAGAGGTGGTCGTAGGTGTAGGCGGCGTGGAAGCCGAGGGCCTCGGCGTGCTGCCACTTTTCGCGGCCACCCGCGTGCCAGCGCTGGACGGGAAGGATCACGGTACTCAAACGCATGCCTTCGAGCGTACGTGGTCGGTGGCTCGATCCTTTCGGTTGCCGCGGCGCCCGGGGCCGTACCGCCGGGCCGGACGTCCGGTGCCGGACGTCTACCGGACGGCTACGGGAAGCGCAGGAACTGCGGCGGTACCGCGTCCACCAGCCACACCCCGTTGGCGCTGATCCGGAAGACGTGCCCGGCCGCCCGCATGGCCCCGGCGTCGACGCTCAGCACCACCGGGCGGCCCCGGCGGGCGCCCACGCGCGTCGCGGTCTCGCGGTCCGCGGAGAGGTGCACGTGGTGGCGGGCCATGGGCCGCAGGCCCTCCGTACGGATCGCGGTCAGCACCGCGGGCACCGTGCCGTGGTAGAGGTACGCCGGCGGCTCGGCCTCCGGAAGGCCGAGGTCCACCGCGACCGTGTGGCCCTGGTTGGCGCGGATGCGGGTGCCCTCGACGGCGAAGCGCTGCTTGTCGTTGGCGGCGACGACGTGGTCGAGCTCGGCCCGGCTGACGGGGAAGCCGTGCGCGGCGGCGGCCGCCAGGAGGTCCTCGATCTCCACCCAGCCCTGCGGGTCGAGCACCAGTCCGATGCGTTCCGGCTGGTGGCGCAGGTGTTTCGAGACGTATTTCGAGACCTTGACCGTGCGGCGTTCGTCCATGGGCCCAGCGTGCCGGGCCGAAGGGCCTCTCGGCACGTCCTTTTCGCCGGTCCCCTCCGTGGGGACCCCCCTCTAGTCGACTTCCAAGATACGAAATATATTTTCCGTTGCCGCTCGGCTCCGTCGACCCTCTCCGGTCCTGACGGCGCGTCCCCGGTTGCGCCGAGGACGCGCCTCGGCATCCCGCACTCCGATCCACCGTGATCCGCCGCGTCCCGACGCGGTCCCGCCGCCCGAAGGGGGAACACCCATGTCCGCAACCGCTCCGCTGCCACGTCGGATCGCCGCCGAGTTCACGGGGACCGCCGCCCTGGTGGCGGTCGTGATCGGCTCCGGCATCCAGGCCTCCGCCCTCAGCCGCGACACCGCGGTGGCCCTGCTGGCCAACTCGCTCGCCTCGGCGATCGGCCTGGGCCTGCTCATCACCCTGCTGGGGCCACTGTCGGGGGCCCATCTCAACCCCGTGGTCACGCTCGTCGCCTGGTGGGACGGGCGCTCCCGCAGCGCCGGGATCGGCTGGCGGGAGGGGCTGGCGTACGTGGTCGCGCAGACGGCCGGCGCGATCTCCGGCGCGGTGGTGGCGGAGGCCATGTTCGGCCGGGAGCCCGGCGTGTTCGCGACCCAGGTGCGGGCGGGCGGTCACCTGCTGGTCGGCGAGGTCGTGGCCACGGCCGGGCTGGTGCTGGTGATCCAGGGGCTCGGACGCATCGGTCGCGCCCGGCTGGTGCCGGCGGCGGTGGCCGCGTACATCGCCGCGGCGATCTGGTTCACGTCCTCCGGCTCGTTCGCCAACCCGGCGGGCACGGTGGGCCGGGCGTTCAGCGACTCCTTCGCCGGGATCGCGCCCGTCTCGCTGCCGGGGTTCGTCGCGGCGCAGCTGGCCGGCGGCGTGCTCGGGATCGTGCTGTCCGTGGTGCTGTACGGGCGGACCCGGGCCCGGGAGGCGCAGGTCACGCCCATCAACACCCCGTTCCGCGCTGTGAGTTGACGTCGGCCCTGGTGGTCTTCGGTCGTTCTCCACAGCGAGGGAGTGCTTTTCCACAGCCTATTTGGCGGTAATTGTCGTCGAATGCTCAAGCAATCACGGCATCCCCTGTGGGTAAACCTGTGAGTTTGTCATTCACCCGTACGGGTGGTCGTCGCGTCCCCCTCGGGGGCCCGGACGGCCCGTGACGCCAGCTCGTTCATCGTCCGGGCCTGTAGCTCCCGCTCGGTCGCGGCCCGGACGAACGCCGCCACGTGACCCGGCCCCACCAGTTCCTGCACCGCCCGTACCGTCGCCCCCGGCAGCGCCACCGGCACCGGTCCGGCCGGCACCACCGCCGTCCCGGCGGCCGTCAGGTGCTGCTGGAGGTGCCGGGTGGCCTGCAGCCGCATCGCCCGGGCCAGTTCCGCGTCCACGGTCTGCTGGGCCAGCGGCCGCAGTCGCCGGACCAGCGCCGCCGCCTCGGCCGCGTCCGCGTCGGTGGGCGGGGTCGAGCCGAGGTAGCGGGCGAAGACGTGCTCGGTGGTGAACTCCAGGAACCGGGCGGCGATCGACTCCACCTGCGCCCGCAGCTCCCGCAGGTGCCCGGTGATGGCGTCCAGCGGTACCCCGGCCGCGTACAGCTCGGCCGCCACCGCCAGCTCCTGCGGGCTGGGGACGAGGAACTCGTCCTCGCGCCCCGGCAACCGCTCGAGCACCCCGAGCTCCACGGCCTCGTCCACCGCCCGCTCGTCGGGCCGCCCGCCGAACCGCGCGTTCAGCTCCGCGCGCGAGATCCGGGCGGCCTCCTCGTCCGTCCAGGGGCCGTGCACCTCGGCGACCAGGCCGAGGACGCCGCCCAGCCCGCGCCCCGCGTCCCAGGCCTCCAGCAGCTCCTTGATGGAGGCCAGGGTGTAGCCGCGGTCGAGCAGGTCGGCGATCTGCCGCAGCCGGGCCAGGTGCGTGTCGCGGTACACGTTGGAGCGCCCGCGCCGCTCCGGCTTCGGCAGCAGACCGCGGTCCTGGTACGCCCGGATCGTGCGCACCGTCGCGCCGCTGTGGTGGGCCAGATCCTCGATCCGGTACTCGGCCACCGCCTGCTCGGACACAACGCACTCCCTACGACATCGCCGCCCGGCCGGCCGCGCCGGCCTCGTCCGCCGCGGTCCGGGCGGCCGGTGGGGCCGCCAGGTACTCGACCGCTGCGCGCGGCGAGCCCTCCTGCGAGGGATGGTACGACCGGCGGATTGAGGCGGGTATGGCCGTGCCGCGCTCGGTGCGCGCGGCCGGCCGTTCCGGCCGGGGCCGGCGCCCGGCCGCGCCCGGCCGACCGGCCCCGGCCCGGCTCACAGCCTCGGCTCCCAGCGGGCGAGGGCGCGCAGGGCCCGGGGCGTGAACCGGGACATCCACAGCGCGCCGCGGGACTCGGGCGTCACCGGCACCACGGCCCGGTTCTTCACGACGGCCTCCAGGATCGCGTCGGCGACCTTCTCCGGAGGGAAGTTGCGCAGCCCGTACAGGCGCTGGGACTTCTGCTGGCGGCGCTTCTCCTCCGCGGCGTCGACGCCGGCGAACCGCGCGGTGGCGGTGATGTTCGTGTTGACGATGCCGGGGCATATCGCGGACACGCCGATGGACTTCGAGGCGAGCTCGGCCCGCAGGCATTCGCTGAGCATCAGCACCGCCGCCTTCGACGTGCTGTACGCGGGCAGCGTCTTCGAGGGCAGGTAGGCGGCGGCCGAGGCGGTGTTGACGATGTGTCCGCCCTGGCCGCGTTCGGCCATCTGCCTGCCGAAGATCCGGCAGCCGTGGATGACGCCCCACAGGTTGACGTCGAGGACCTTCTTCCAGTCCGCGGACGTGGTGTCGAGGAAGGAGCCCGACAGCCCGATGCCCGCGTTGTTCACGAGCACGTCCACGATCCCGTACTCGGCGGCGACCTTGGCGGCGAGCTTCTCCATCGCCGGCTCGTCGCTGACGTCCACGGCCTCGGCCCAGGCCTGCGGGGCACCGACCAGCCGGGCCAGCTCGGCGGTGCGCGCCGCGCCGTCGGCGTCCCGGTCCACGGCCACCACGCGCGCCCCGGCCTCGGCGAACGCGAAGGCCGTGGCCCGTCCGATGCCGCTGGCCGCGCCGGTCACCAGGACGAGCCGGCCGCCGAACCGGTCGGCGTACCGCCCGGCGCCGGCCGGCGCGGGCGCGGTGGCCGGCCCGCGGTCCTCCTGGGCGGCGGCGAACTCGCCGATCCACGCGGCCAGCTGGTCCGGGCGGGTGCGCGGGATCCAGTGCTTGGCCGGGAGCGTGCGGCGCAGCAGGCTCGGTGCCCACAGCTCCAGGTCGTCGTACAGCCGCTCCGACAGGAAGGCGTCCCCGGTCGGGGTGATCAGCTGGACCGGGGCGTGCGCGTACGCGTCGGCGCGGGGGCGGCGCAGCCGCGCCCGGACGTTGTCCCGGTACAGCCACGCGCCGTGCGCGGCGTCGGACGGGAGCGAGGCGGTCGGGTAGCCGTCGGCCGGCACCTTCTCCATGCGCTGGAGGACCTTCGGCCACCGCTTGCCGAGCGGACCGCGCCAGGCGAGCTCCGGCAGCACGGGGGTGTGGAGCATGTAGACGTACCAGGACTTGGCGCCCTGACCGAGCAGCTGGGCGGCCCGGCGCGGGGTGGGACGGGACATCCGCTTCTTGATCCAGTGCCCGAAGTGGTCCAGGGAGGGGCCGGACATCGAGGTGAAGGAGGCGATCCGGCCCTCGGTCCGCTTGACGGTGGCGAACTCCCAGGCCTGTACGGAGCCCCAGTCGTGCCCCACCAGGTGCACCGGCCGGTCCGGGCTGACCGCGTCGACGACGGCGAGGAAGTCGTCCGTCAGCTTCTCCAGCGTGAACCCGCCGCGCAGCGGCACCGGTGCGCTGGAGCGGCCGTGCCCGCGCACGTCGTACAGCACCACGTGGTAGCGGTCGGCCAGCCGCCCGGCGACCTCCGACCACACCTCCTTGCTGTCCGGGTACCCGTGGACCAGCACCACCGTGGGCCGTGCGGCGTCGCCGAGCTCCGCGACGCACAGCTCGACCCCGCCGGTGTGCACCCGGCGCTCGCGCGCGCCCTTGAGAACCGTCATGCTCACGCCGCCTTCTCCTCTGCCCAGCGCCGCACGTGCGGCAGGTCGTCGTCCAGCCAGAACGCACTCTCCTCGGGGTCCCTGGAGTCGGTGACGACCAGGAGCTCCTCGAACTTCGCGCCGGTGCCCCGGAAGCCCAGGTGCGGCTCGACCGCCCACAGCCCGGGCCGGGGCGGGTGGTCGGAGAACCGGTACGGGCTCCACAGCGGCGACCAGCCCTCGCGGTGCCCGTGCAGCGCGTCCGAGGCGAGCCCCCTGAGGGACCGGGTGCCGAACCCGAACGCGGTCGGGGCCCAGCGGCGCTCCTTGACCCGGTCCACCTTGTGCGCGATCACGCCGAAGGGGTAGGCCCGGTGCCGGTTCGCGTACCCCTGCTTCACCATGAGCCGGTCGACGTCCTCGTAGATCGCGCGCAGCGGCCGGCGCTCGCGCACCTCGGCGAGGATCAGCTCGCGGTGTGCCCGCAGGTCGTCCATGAGGCGGTCCTGCACGGGGTTGAGGCCGAGCGAGCCCGAGTAGCCGATGTCCGCGGTGTGGCCCTTGTAGACCGGGGCCATGTCGAGGATGAAGGGCATCCCCGGCTCCAGCCGCCGGTCGGTCGGGAAGAACTGCAGGGGGATCCTGAAGCCGGTGAACGCCGTGCGGTCGCCGAACCAGGCGAAGGGCAGGTGGAACCAGTCGGTGACCCCGCGGGCCCGCAGCCACGCGCGCTGCATGCGCGCGGCCTCCCGCTCCGTGACGCCCGGCTTCAGCTGTGCCGCCACCGCCTCGGCGCACTCGTACGCGAGCCGCTGGACTTCCCTGAACCCGCGAAGATCGTCCCCTGCCATGCCAGCCCCGTCCCGGTAGCCGTAACGTGCCCGAAAGTTGACATTGATGAATGTGACAATGCCTGGAGATCACGTCAAGGCCCCCGCACGGACCTGTGGAAAACCTTTCGGTGGGGGCGCCTGCGCGTTCGGGGTAGCCCTTACGTCCCGGATGACCGCGTTCGGTGTACGACCCAAGGTTGAGACGGGGACCGCGCTCCAGAGTGACGACGGCGACATCGCCCCGCCACTACCTTCGAAACCGTGACTGTCATCGCGACCGAAAGCCTGAGCAAGCGGTACACCGGAGTGACCGCCCTTGACCGGCTCTCCCTGGACATCGGCCCCGGCGTAACCGGCCTGGTCGGTGCGAACGGGGCCGGCAAGTCCACGCTGATCAAGATTCTCCTCGGCCTCTCCCCGGCCACCGAGGGCCGTGCCGCCGTGCTCGGACTGGACGTCGCCACTCAGGGCGGCGCCATCCGTGAACGCGTCGGATACATGCCCGAGCACGACTGCCTGCCGCCCGACGTCTCGGCCACCGAGTTCGTCGTGCACATGGCGCGCATGTCCGGGCTCCCCCCGACCGCAGCGCGCGAGCGCACCGCGGACACCCTGCGCCACGTCGGGCTGTACGAGGAGCGCTACCGCCCCATCGGCGGCTACTCCACCGGCATGAAGCAGCGCGTCAAGCTCGCCCAGGCGCTGGTCCACGACCCGAAGCTGGTGCTCCTCGACGAGCCCACCAACGGCCTGGACCCGGTCGGCCGCGACGAGATGCTGGGCCTGATCCGCCGGGTCTACACCGACTTCGGCATCTCGGTCCTGGTCACCTCGCACCTCCTCGGCGAACTGGAGCGCACCTGCGACCACGTCGTGGTCGTCGACGGCGGCCGCCTGCTGCGCTCCAGCTCCACCAGCGACTTCACGCAGACCACCACCACCCTCGCCGTCGAGGTCACCGACTCCGACGCGCACCCCGACGGCACCCGCGCCCTGCGCGAGGCCCTGGCCGCCGCCGGCGCCACCCTCCACGAGGGCGAGGAGCAGGGCCTGCCGGGCGCCGGCCACATCCTCCTCGTCGAGGCCACCGGCGACGCGACGTACGACCTGGTCCGCGACACCGTCGCCGGCCTGGGCCTGGGCCTGGTCCGCATGGAGCAGCGCCGCCACCAGATCGCCGAGGTCTTCCAGCAGCAGCCCCAGCAGTACCCCCAGCAGCAGCCCCCGCAGCACCCGGGCTTCGCCCAGCCGCAGCAGGGCTTCGTCCAGAAGGGAGCCGGGAGCCATGGCGCCTGAGACCGCCACCCAGATCCACAACATCGGCTACCGCTCCTACGAGGGAGCCCGCCTCGGCCGCGCGTACGCCCGCCGCTCGCTCTACGCGCAGTCGCTGCGCGGGGCGTACGGGCTGGGCCGCTCGGCCAAGTCCAAGGTGCTGCCGATGCTGCTGTTCGGCATCATGTGCGTCCCCGCGGCCATCATCGTCGCGGTCGCCATCGCGGTTCCGGGATCGACCGACCTGCCGATCAAGTACCCGAACTACGCCATGCTCCTGCAGATGGTCATCGGCCTCTACCTGGCCTCGCAGGCGCCCCAGACGGTCTCCCGGGACCTGCGCTTCCGGACCGTGCCGCTGTATTTCTCGCGGCCCATCGAGCGGGTCGACTACGTCCTGGCCAAGTACGGGGCGATGGCGTCGGCGCTGTTCATCCTCACGGCGGCGCCGCTGCTGATCATGTACATCGGCTCCCTGCTGGCCAAATTCGACTTCGCGACCCAGACCAAGGGGTTCGCACAGGGACTGGTCTCGGTGCTGCTGCTCTCCCTCCTCTTCGCGGGCATCGGCCTGGTGATGGCCGCCCTGACGCCCCGCCGCGGGTTCGGCGTCGCCGCCGTCATCGCGGTGCTGGTCATCCCCTTCGGCGCGGTCTCGACCGTGCAGGTCATCGCCAACGAGACCGGCGCCAACGGCGCGATCGAGTGGCTCGGTCTGTTCTCCCCGATGACCCTGGTCAGCGGCTTCCAGTCGGCCTTCCTGGGCGCCAAGTCGACCTTCCCGGGCGAGGTGGTCCCCTCCACGGGCGTCGGCTTCGTCTACCTGCTCGCCGCACTCGCCGTGATCGCCGGCTCCTACGGCGTCCTGATGGCCCGCTACCGGAAGGCCGGACTGTGACCACCATCGACATCGACCACGCCTCGCGCTGGTTCGGCAACGTCGTGGCCGTCAACGACGTCACGATGAGCATCGGCCCCGGCGTGACCGGCCTGCTCGGCCCCAACGGCGCCGGCAAGTCCACCCTGATCAACATGATGGGCGGTTTCCTGGCGCCCTCCACCGGCACGGTCACCCTCGACGGCACCCCGATCTGGGGCAACGAGCAGGTCTACAAGCACATCGGCGTCGTGCCCGAGCGCGAGGCGATGTACGACTTCCTGACCGGCCGCGAGTTCGTCGTCGCCAACGCCGAGCTGCACGGGCTCGACGAGCGCGCCGCGCAGCGGGCCCTGGCCACCGTCGAGATGGAGTACGCCCAGGACCGCAAGATCGGTACGTACTCCAAGGGCATGCGCCAGCGCGTCAAGATGGCCTCCGCCCTGGTCCACGACCCGTCGGTGCTGCTGCTCGACGAGCCGTTCAACGGCATGGACCCGCGCCAGCGCATGCAGCTGATGGAGCTGCTGCGGCGGATGGGCGCCGAGGGCCGCACCGTCCTGTTCTCCTCCCACATCCTGGAGGAGGTCGAGCAGCTCGCCTCGCACATCGAGGTGATCGTGGCCGGCCGGCACGCGGCCTCCGGCGACTTCCGACGGATCCGCCGCCTCATGACCGACCGCCCGCACCGCTACCTGGTGCGCTCGTCGGACGACCGCGCGCTCGCCGCCGCCCTGATCGCCGACCCCTCCACGGCCGGCATCGAGGTCGACCACAAGGAGGGCGCGCTGCGCATCCAGGCCGTCGACTTCGGCCGGTTCACCGCGCTGCTGCCGCAGGTGGCGCGTGCGCACGGCATCCGACTGCTGACGGTCTCGCCCTCCGACGAGTCCCTCGAGTCGGTCTTCTCCTACCTCGTAGCGGCCTGAAGGAGCTGGCACCGATGTACAACCCCACCGTCGCCCGGCTCACCTACCGGGCCCTGCTCGGCCGCCGCCGCGCACTGATCCTCTTCGCGCTGCCGGCCCTGCTGGTCGTCCTCGCGGTCGCCGTCCGGCTGCTCAACGGGGCCGACGACGCCACCGCCTCCGGCCTGCTCGGCGGCTTCGCCCTGGCCACGATGGTCCCGCTGATCGGCGTCATCGCCGGCACCGGCGCCATCGGCCCCGAGATCGACGACGGCTCGATCGTCTACCTGCTCGCCAAGCCGGTGAAGCGCCCGACGATCATCGTCACCAAGCTGTTCGTCGCCGTCGCCGTCACGATGGTCTTCTCCGCCGTCCCCACCCTGATCGCCGGCTACATCCTGAACGGCAACGGGCAGCAGATCGCGGTCGCCTACACCATCGCCGCCCTGGTCGCCTCGATCGCGTACAGCGCGCTGTTCCTGCTGTTCGGCACCGTCAGCCGGCACGCGGTGGTGTTCGGCCTGGTCTACGCCCTCGTCTGGGAGTCCCTCTTCGGGTCGCTGGTGGACGGGGCCAAGACCCTGAGCGTCCAGCAGTGGTCGCTGGCCCTGGCCGAGAAGGTCACCGGGCCCGGCGTGGTGGACTCCGCCGTCGGCCTGCCCACGGCGACCGTCCTGCTGGCCGCGGTCACGGTCGTCGCCACCTGGTACGCCGGCCAGAAGCTGCGCCGGCTGACCCTCGCCGGCGAGGAGTGAGACGCCGGAACCGATGAGGAGGGGCCCGCCGGTGCGGCGGGCCCCTCTTCGCGTCGCGGTGGGCCCCGGTGGGGAGGGGGCGTCGGGCGGCGGACAGGATCCGGAGTGATGATCGGATCATGACGCTCGACTCCGGACCCGAACCGTCCCGGCCCGTGCGGTCGTGGATCCGGTCCTCGCCCGGCACGCACGTGTGGCTGGTGATCATCGCGGTCACCAGCCTCGTCGTGGTGATCGTCCCCGACCGGACCGAGCACCTGCTGCTCCACCGCAACAGCAGCAACATCCACGAGCTGGTCCAGCACCCGGTCCGCTCGCTGGTGGCCAGTGCCTTCTGGATCGAGAGCCCGGCGTCCCTGCTGCTCTACGCGGCCCTCTTCGAGGTCTTCCACGCCCCGGTGGAGCGCTGGCTGGGCACCGTGCGCTGGTTCGTCGTCGTGGCCACGGCGCACGTCGTGGCGACCCTGGCGAGCCAGAACGCCGTCCTCATGGCGATCCGGGACCACCGCGCCCCGCGCAGCATGGTGCACGTCGTCGACATCGGCGTGAGCTACGGACTCGCCGCCGCCGTCGGCGTCCTGACGTACCGCCTGCCGGGCCCCTGGCGCTGGCTCTACCTGGCGGGCGCGGTCGCGTTCTTCGGCGTCCCGCTCGCCACCGGCGCCACCTTCACCGACCTCGGCCATGCCATCGCCCTGGCCATCGGCCTGCTGTCCTGGCCGCTCACCCGACACCCCGAGCACCCGCACCCGGACCGCAACTGACCCGCGTCCGTGCGTGTGTTCGAGGAAATTCGATGGTGCCCGGACGGGGCGGGGGGCACAGTGGAGGCGCGGAGAGTTCCACCGGTCCGGGGCGGCCGCTTCGAGCGCGCCTCGCGGCGCGGGCCGTCCCGGACCGTTCTCCCGGCAGGTGCTCAGGCCGCGCCGAGCAGTCGTTCCAGGACCACCGCGATGCCGTCCGCCTCGTTCGAGGTGGTCACCTCGTCGGCCACGGCCTTCAGTTCCCGATGGGCGTTGGCCATGGCCACCCCGTGCGCGGCCCAGCCGAACATCGGGATGTCGTTCGGCATGTCGCCGAACGCGATGGCCTCGTGCTTCTTCACGCCGAGGCGCCGCGCGGCCAGCGACAGCCCGGTGGCCTTGCTGAGCCCCAGCGGGAGGATCTCCACCACGCCCGGACCCGCCATGACCACGTCGACCAGTGCGCCGACGGCCTGCCGGGCCACGGTCGCCAGGGCGTCGTCGTCGAGGTCCGGGTGCTGGATGTAGAGCTTGGTGAGCGGGGCCGCCCACACCTCCGCCGTGTCCTTCAGGAACACGTACGGCAGCGGCCCCTCCTGCACCTGGTAGCCGGGGCCGACCAGCACCTCGCCGTCCAGGCCGTCGCGGCTGGCGGCCACGAACACCGGACCGAGCTCCGCCTCGATCTTGTTGAGCGCGAGCCCGGCGAGCTGCCGGTCCAGCGTCACCGAGGTGAGCAGCCGGTGCGCGCCGGCGTCGTACAGCTGCGCGCCCTGGCCGCACACCGCGAGACCCCTGTAATCGAGGTCGTCGAGGATGTGGCGGGTCCAGGGCACCGCACGGCCGGTGACCACGATGTGCGCCGCGCCCGCCGCGGTGGCCGCGGCGAGCGCTTCGCGCGTCCGCTCGGAGATCGATTCGTCGGCCCGCAGCAGCGTGCCGTCGAGGTCGGTCGCGATCAGCCGGTACGGGAAGCTCACTTGGAGACCGGCTCCAGGAACTCACGGCCGCCGAGGTAGGGGCGCAGCACCTCGGGCACCCGCACCGAGCCGTCGGCCTGCTGGTGGTTCTCCAGCAGCGCGACGATCGTGCGCGGGACGGCGCACAGGGTGCCGTTGAGGGTGGCCAGCGGCTGCACCTTCTTGCCGTCGCGCATGCGCACCGACAGGCGGCGGGCCTGGAAGCCGTCGCAGTTGGAGGCGGAGGTCAGCTCGCGGTACTTGCCCTGGGTCGGGATCCACGCCTCGCAGTCGAACTTGCGGGAGGCGGAGGAGCCGAGGTCGCCGGTGGCGACGTCGATGACCTGGAAGGGCAGCTCGAGGGAGTTGAGCCACTGCTTCTCCCAGGCGAGCAGGCGGGCGTGCTCGGCCTCGGCGTCCTCCGGCGCGACGTACGAGAACATCTCGACCTTGTCGAACTGGTGGACGCGGAAGATGCCGCGGGTGTCCTTGCCGTACGTGCCGGCCTCGCGGCGGAAGCACGGGGAGAAGCCGGCGTAGCGCAGCGGCAGCTTCTCGGCCTCGATGATCTCGTCCATGTGGTACGCGGCGAGCGGGACCTCGGAGGTGCCGACCAGGTAGTAGTCGTCCTTCTCCAGGTGGTACACGTTCTCCGCGGCCTGGCCGAGGAAGCCGGTGCCCTCCATGGCGCGCGGGCGGACCAGCGCGGGGGTCAGCATCGGGATGAAGCCGGCCTCGGTGGCCTGCGCGATCGCCGCGTTGACCAGGGCCAGCTCGAGCAGTGCGCCGACGCCGGTGAGGTAGTAGAAGCGCGAGCCGGAGACCTTGGCGCCGCGCTCGACGTCGATGGCGCCGAGGAGCTCGCCGAGCTCCAGGTGGTCCTTGGGCTCGAAGCCCTCGGCCGCGAAGTCGCGGACGGTGCCGTGGGTCTCGAGGACGGTGAAGTCCTCCTCGCCGCCGACCGGCACGTCCGAGTGGACGATGTTGCCGAGCTGGAGCAGCAGCTGCTTCGCGGCCTCGTCGGCCTCGTTCTGCTCCGCCTCGGCGGCCTTGACGTCGGCCTTCAGCTGCTCGGCGCGCTTGAGGAGCTCCGCGCGCTCCTCCGGGGAGGCCTTGGGGATCAGCTTGCCGAGAGACTTCTGCTCGTTGCGCAGGTCGTCGAAGCGGACACCGGACGACCGGCGGCGCTCGTCGGCGGAGAGGAGCCTGTCGACGAGTTCGACGTCCTCTCCACGGGCGCGCTGCGAGGCGCGGACACGGTCAGGGTCTTCACGGAGCAGCCGGAGGTCAATCACCCCTCCAGGCTACCGGCCTGGGCTTCCTCGCCTCACACCGATATCACGCTGCGTGTCGCTATGTCCTGATTGCCGTAAATGCAAAACTGATCGATGGTGGCCGGAACCGGTTCGCCGCCCGGAAGTCGATAAAGAGGTGTCTTTCCCCGAAAGGGGCGCATCGGGGCGTTCCGTGGGCGGCGCGGGGGCGGCCGGAGGCCGTGTGGGAGGCGGCCGGCGGCGTCCTGGTTGTCCACAGGGATGTGCGGCAGGGGTTCGTTATCCACAGGCCGGATCGATCGGCTGTGGACATGAATGGCGCTCCTTGTGCATCGCTTCGCGCGCCGAAGGAATCCTGGTTCAAACCCCCACCACACACTCATTCGGGTGGGAAATGCTCGCTCCAAAGAGTTGATCAATGGTGTGCGGGTGACGTCGTTCATCTCCAGGGGGGTGGGACGCCACCTGGTCGACCGGGGAGATTTGTCGACCTTGCCCACCCCGCGTGTCGACTTGTCCCCAGGTAGAGAACCGCGCCTGTGGATAACTCTGTGGACAACCTTGTGGACAGCTCTGTGGGCGGGACGGCCGGCCGGGGCCCGCTCCGTCCCGCCTCGCTACGCGATCTACGCCCGCCCGTCCAGGCAGCGAGTCAGCCAGTCCGACGCCGCGGTGAAGTCACCGTCCGACGTCCCCGGCCGGGGCGCCCGCACCTCGGCCGCGGAGACCCCCGCGCGCGGGTACGAGCCGAGGAACCGCACGTTCGGGCAGACCCGCTTCAGACCCATGAGCGCCTCGCCCACGCGCCGGTCGGAGATGTGGCCCTCGGCGTCCACGGCGAAGCAGTAGTTGCCGATGCCCTCGCCCGTCGGCCGGGACTGGATCAGCATGAGGTTCACCCCGCGGACTGCGAACTCCTGCAGCAGCTCGAGCAGCGCGCCCGGGTGGTCGTCGCCGAGCCAGATCACGACCGAGGTCTTGTCCGCCCCGGTGGGCGCCGCCGGCCGGGCCGGCCGGCCCACCAGCACGAACCGGGTCTCGGCGTTCTCCGCGTCGTGGATCTCGGTGACCAGCGGCACCAGCCCGTACGTGGCCGCCGCGAACTCGCCGGCGAAGGCGGCGTCGTACCGGCCCTCCTGGACCAGCCGCGCGCCGTCCGCGTTCGAGGCCGCCGACTCCCAGACCGCGTCGGGCAGGTTCGCCCGCAGCCAGTTGCGCACCTGGGGCTGGGCCACCGGGTGCCCGGTCACCGTCTTGATCTCCGACATCTTCGTGCCCGGCCGCACCAGCAGCGCGAACGCGATCCGCAGCCGGACCTCGCGGTAGATCATCAGCGGCTCGCCCGAGGCCAGCTCGTCGAGCGTGGCGGTCACCCCGCCCTCCACCGAGTTCTCGATCGGCACCAGGGCCGCCGCGGCCTCGCCGTTGCGCACCGCGTCGAGTGCGGCGGGCACCGACACCATGGGGACGAGCTCGCGGGTGGCGGCTTCCGGGAGCGTGCGCAGGGCGGCCTCCGTGAAGGTGCCCTCGGGACCGAGATAGGTGTAGCGGGTGGCCGACATGCGATCAGCCTAGTGCGCCGGAGGGTCCGGCCGCCGTGCCGTTCACACAACGAGAAGCGATCACGCTTCCAACAGGTGCTGGCCGACGTACTCCCCGGCGCGCGGGCCGGGCGGCACCGCGTACAGCCCGCTCGCCTCGTGCCGGACGAACGCCGAGAGCGCGTCCCCGCGGTCGAGCTTGCGCTGGACCGGCACGAAGCCCCGCAGCGGGTCCGCCTGCCAGCAGACGAACAACAGGCCCGCGTCCGGCGTCCCGTCCGGGCCGATCCCGTCGTGGTACGAGAACGGCCGGCGCAGCATCGCCGCCCCGCCGTTCTGCTCCGGGGCCGAGATCCGGGCGTGCGCGTTCGCGGGGATGACCGGCTTGCCGTCCGCCCCGAGCGCGTTCAGGTCCATCTCGGTGGTCTCGGAGCCGCCCGTCAGCGGGGCGCCGTCGGACTTCCGCCGCCCGATCACCTGCTCCTGCTTGCCGGGAGCGAGCCTGTCCCAGTCGTCGAGCAGCATCCGGATGCGACGCACGACGGCGTACGAGCCGCCGCCCATCCACGCGTGTTCGGTCGGGCCCGGCCCGGTGCCGGGGACGAACACCCGGCGGTCGAAGTCGGGCTCGGAGGGCTTGGGGTTGCCTGTGCCGTCGATCTGGCCCATCAGGTTGCGCGCCGTCATCGGCTTGCCCGTCGCGCCGGGCGAGCGGTTGAAGCCGTTCATCTGCCAGCGGACCGCGGCCGCGTCCCCGGCGTCCTTCTGGAGGGTGCGCAGCGCGTGGAAGGCGACGAGCCCGTCGTTCGCGCCGATCTGCACCCACAGGTCGCCGTTGCTGCGCCGGGGGTCGAGGGCGTCTGCGGAGAAGTCAGGCAGCGGGTCCAGGGCCGTGGGGCGGCGGGCGGCCAGCCCCGTGCGGTCGAAGAAGGTCCGGCCGAAGCCGAAGGTGACCGTCAGGGAGCAGGGCCCGGCGTCCAGGGCGATCCCGGTGTCCCCGGAGCCCGCCGGCTCCCCGGCCATCAGCCGCCGTGCGGTCTCCGACCAGCGGCGCAGCAGGGCGGCGGCCTCCTTGCGGCCGGCGCCCGGCTTCAGGTCGAAGGCGACCAGGTGCCCCTTGGCCTGCATCGGGGAGGTGATCCCGGCCTGGTGCTCGCCGTGGAAGGCCGCCTCGGTGGCACCCAACGACGCCAGCGCTCCGGCGGCGGGCCCGCCCGCGGGGTCCTCGCCCCCGGACAGTGCCTGACCCGCCAGCGCGCCGCCGGCCGCGCCCACCACCAGCCCCGCCGCGCCCGCGGCGCCGACGGTGCCCAGCAGCCGTCGCCGGGAGATCTCGATGTCGGTCATGCTCTCGGTCACGCTGGTCAGCCGATCTTCACGTTCTTCTGCACGGTCACTTGGTCGATGTCGGAGGTGCGCACGGTCAGGTCGATGCGCCACTGGCCGGCGAGCGGGAGCTGGACCCCGGACGCCGTCCAGTGTCCGCTGGCGGCGTGGTCGGGCACGAGCGGGAGCGGCCCGATGTCCTTGGCGGGCAGGGTGAAGGCCACCTTCACCTCGGGGGCGTCCAGCGCGCGGCCGTTGGGCCGCTCCAGCCACAGGTGCAGGGTGTTGACCCCGGTCCGGCCCGGGTCCAGGGACAGGCGGGCGGTGCCCCGGCCGTCCTCGCCGCCGGTGTCGAAGGGCAGCGAGAACTTGATGGGGCGGTTGGGCACGGCCGTGGCGCCGGTGCCGCCGGCGGCGGCCTCCAGCTCGGCGGCCCGGCCCGGCTCGGTGCTGGTCAGGATGGTGGTCACGGCCAGCAGGACGACCGCCACCGCGGTCTCCGCCAGGACCGAGCGGCGCAGTCCGGCGCGGTGCGGGTCCGCGTCCCGGCGCTTCTTCTCGCGGGCGGTCGCCAGGACGGCCCGCTGGCGGGCGAGCTGGGCGGCCCGCTCGGGGTCGGCGGGCACCGTCACCGGCTCGGGCTCCGGCGCGGTGTGCTCGGGCAGGTCCGCGGACGTTTCACGTGAAACATCGTCCGCGTCCGCTGCGTCCGCCGTGTCCGCCGGTCCCTCCGCCAGCCGGCCGGTCCACCGCCGGGAGATCGAGGCGATGCCCACCAGCAGCGCCACCAGGCCGACCTTCACGATCAGCAGCTGCCCGTACGACGTTCCGGTCAGGGCCGACCAGCTGCCGAGCTGCCGCCAGGACTGGTACACGCCGGTGGTGGCCAGCACCAGCACGCTGACGAAGGCCACCCGGGAGAACCGCCGTACCGCGGCCCGCTCGAGGTCCGGCACCCGGTACAGGGCCACGACCAGCGTCACGAGCCCGCCCAGCCAGGCGGCCACGGCCAGCAGGTGGGCGATGTCGACGGGCATCGCGATCCCGGGCTGGATCCCGGTGGAGGCGTGCTCGGCCAGCGCCCAGGTGGCCGCGATGCCGCCCGCGACCACGGCGCCGCCGACCGAGAGACCGAAGGTGAGGTCGCTCGTCTCCTTGGCGTGCTGCTCCGCCTCCGGCCCGTCGGGCGCCACCGGTGCGGCGGCCTGCCGGCGTGCGAAGACCCCGAAGAGGACGGCGAGGAACAGCGCTGCCGCGCCCAGCAGCAGCAGCCGCGAGACCAGCGAGGCGCCGGTCTTGGTCTCCAGGACGGCCTTCAGCCCGGCCAGGTCGAAGGCGTCGGCGAACTCGCCCGAGCCCGTGTACGGGTTCCGCAGCGCCAGCATCGCCAGTGTGGCCGCCGTGAGGGTCAGCCAGCCGGTCAGCACGACCCGCTGCACCGGACGCAGCCCGGCCCCGCGCCGCCAGCACAGCAGCACGAACGCCGATCCGCCCACGAGCAGCACGAAGCCCGCGTAGGCGGCGTACCGGGCGATGCCGTAGGCCACGCCCACGGGCCCGCCGCCGGCCTCCTGCTCGGGCAGTGCCACCGAGGTCGTGGACGGTGCGCCGATGGAAAAGGTGAAGGCGCCCGCGACGGGGTGGCTGTCGGCGGAGACCGCCTGCCAGGCCACGGTGTACGTGCCGTTCGGCAGCCCGGAGTGGAGCACGACGCCGTGCTTGATGACGGATCCGTCGCACAGGTTGCGCAGTTCGCCGGTGTCGGCGCGCCTCCCGCTGGGGTCCATGACGCGGATCGAGTCCTCGCCCAGGGCCACCTCCTCGGAGAAGGTGAGGGTGACCTGGGCGGGGGCCGTGGCGACCACCGCCCCGTCCTTCGGGTCGCTGCCGGTCAGCGCGGCGTGCGCCGTCGCCGGGCCGGCGGTGGCGAACAGCGAGCCCAGCAGCGCCACTGCGACGAGCAGCAGCCGGAGCAGCACGGGCCGCCGGAGCCGGCGGAGCTGCCCGAGCCGGTGGAGCTGCCGGGCGGGAACGGGGGCGGTGGCCGTCATGGCGTGGGTTCCTCAGTCCGTCAGTGGTGCGAGGAGGCGGCGGAGTTGTAGGTCCGTTCCTTCACGTCCAGCTCGACCTTGACCGGGTCGGCCTTCTCGAAGTGCAGTTCGACGGTGACCTTGTCGCCGACCTTCGGCTTGCTCTTCAGACCCATGAACATGATGTGGCTGCCGCCGCGCTCCAGCCGGAGCACGCCGTTCGCCGGCACGTCCAGGGACGTGACCTGCTGCATCTTCTGGTTCTTGGTCTCGTGGATCGTGATGTCCCCGGAGAGGGCGCTGGTGACCGAGGTCAGCTTGTCGGCGCTGCCCGAGCCGTTCTTGACGACCAGGAACCCGCCCGCCATGTCGGCGGTGACCGGCTCCGGCATGAACGCGTCGCTCACCGACAGGGCCGGCTTGCCGTCCTTCGCGGTGTCCGACGCGTCGGAGGAGCAGGCGGATATCGCGAACGAGGCGGTCAGCGCGGTGGCGGCGAGGAGAGCGGTACGGAGGGTGGTGCGGCGGTTCACGGGTTCTCCCCCTTGATGAGCTTCGGCAGGTCCTTGGTGTAGTCGTCGGCGGTGGTGTCCTCGCCGTACAGGACGTAGCCCTCGTCGGTCTTGGGGGAGAAGGCGATGACCTGGGCGCCGTGCATCGAGACGATGCTGCCGTCCTTCTCCTTCTTCGGCGGGTCGATGCCGATGCCCATCGAGCGGGCGCCGGCCTGGATCGCCTTGAAGTCGCCGGTCAGGCCGATGAAGCCCGGGTCCTGCGCCTTGAGCCACTTACCCAGCGAGTCGGGGGTGTCCCGCTCGGGGTCCGTGGTGACGAAGACGACCTGGACGGTGTCCTGGTCGGCCTTCGGGAGCGCCTTCTTCGCGATGGCGATGTTGCTCATCGTCAGCGGGCAGACGTCGGGACAGTTGGTGTAGCCGAAGTAGATGAGCGTCGGCTTGCCCTTGGTCCGCGCGCGCAGGTCGAACGACTGGCCGTGGGTGTCCGTCAGGACCAGGTCCGGCTTCTCGAACGGCCGGTCGAGGACGGTGGCGGCCTTCGTCTTCGTCGGCGCGTTCACCTCCGCGACCGGGTTCTTCTCGGTGCCGCCGCCGCAGGCGGACAGCGTGAGTGCGGCCGCCATCGCGAGAGCGGCGGCCGTCACACGTGTGGTGCGCATGGGAGTTTCCCTGGGATCGGGGTGCCCCGGGGGCGGGGCGTCTTGGACGTACGGACGGGCGTACGCGGGGCCGGGGCGGCCGGGCGCACGCCAGGCGTACCGGATCAGCTGGTGCGGCGGCGGGCCAGCACGCCGAAGGCCACGCCGACGACGCCGACGAGGATGCCGGCGATGCCGAGGGCGCGGGCCGTGGTGTCGGAGGCGGACGCGGCCTCGGTGTGCTCGTCCTCGCCCGACTCGTCGTGGGCGTCGGCACCCTTCGCGTCGTCCTTGCCGCCGGTGGTGCCGCCGTGGTGGCCCTCGCCAGTGCCGGTGGCCAGCTTCAGGACGGGGGCGGGGTTCTGCGGCTCGGCCGCGCCTTCCTTGGCCTCCTCGATCCAGCGGACGACCTCGTTGTTGTCGTACGTCTGGACGGCCTTGAAGACGAGCTGGTCGGCGTCCTCGGGCAGCTGGCCCACGGAGAGCGGGAACTGCTGGAAGCGGCCGGCGTTGATCTTGCCGCCGGTCCAGGTGACCTTGGTGACCGCCTCGTTGATCTGCTTGCCGTGGAGGGTCAGCGGCTTGGCGAGCTTGCTCTTGGTGACCTGGACCTGCCAGCCCGGGACGTCCTGCGGCATGACCGAGGCGAGCGGGTGGTCGGCGGGGAAGGTGACCTCGAGCTTGACGGTCGAGGCGTTGTCGCGCTCGTTCGGCACCTTGAAGTTGATGGTGGCGTACGAGCCCTTCTCCGCGGTCCCGGGCTGCACGCTGACGTGCGCGAAGGCGGGGCCGGACAGGAGCAGGACGGAGCCGGCGGCGAGGGCGGCGACGACGGAGGCGCGAGAGGTCTTCATGAAAGGAATCTCCACAGGCAGGGAACGGTGGCCCCGCGCGGACACGCGGGTACGCCGCGGCACCGCCGCTTCCGTGGGGTTCCCCGGGTGCGGGTGCCGCGTCAGGCTGCGAGGGCGTACGCCGCCGGCGGCCCGCGCCTGATCACCGCGTGCAGGAGTGCCTCCGGTACGCCGGCCGGCGCATCGGAGCGGTCCGCGGCCGGGATCCGCCGCGCGGACCCGGGCGCGCCGGGCAGTCCGCGGCGCAGTGCGCGTACGAGGGCCAGCGCGTCCCGCAGGGACCGCACCGGGCCGCACTCGGCGGACAGCCGCACCAGTCGGAACAGGGCCTCGTCGCCGCGCCCGAGCAGCCAGCCCGCGGCGAGCGCGGCCAGCAGGTGCCCGAGGAGCATGGGCAGCGTGAACAGTCCGGCGGACGGCACGGCGGCCGCGCCCTCCGTCATCCGCCCGGCGTCCCACAAGTGCCCGGCGCCCATGACGTGACCGGCGTGCACGTGCACCTGTCCGGCGGCCGACGCCGGGTCGATCCCGGCCGTGTACAGCACCTGCCGTGCCTGGGCCGCACTGAGCGGGACGGTGTTGCCGCCGCAGATCAGCCGGGCCGCGAGGGCGGCGAGGTCGGTGTCGGTGCCGGTCGCCGGCCGCGCTGCGGCGGTGTGCTGGCCGAGGCCGAAGAGGCCGTGCAGGACGAGCTGGCCGCCGGCCAGGGCGCCCGCGATCGCCGGCAGCGACCGGCGCCGCCCGGCGAGCGGCGCCGCGCACGCGAACACCGCCAGGAAGCCCGCGCACAGCGCCCACCAGGGCACCGTCGCGCAGGAGGCCAGCACGTGTCCCACCGCGGACAGCACGACGCAGACCGCGGTGAACACCGCGGCCCGGATGAGCCGCAGACCGGCTCCGGCGCGCATCGGGCGGGGGGTAGGCATGGCCGGGCCATCATCGCACTGCGCCCCGGGCCTGCCTACGGCAGGGGCGTGCCCGGTCCGTCGCACATGCGCACGTTCGTGCCCGTACCTCCGGGCCGTTCGTCCTTTTACCTCGCGACCGGGGGTGTGCGCATCGGCCAAATGAGCGTTCTCGGACCCTCGAGGGGCTTACCTCTGAGTGAGGGGGGCAATACGTAACGGTATGTCGAGCCGCGGCCAGGAGGCAGGAGCATGAGCATCTGGTGGTCCCTCCATCTGCGGCGTGAGGCCGCGAGCGTGCCGCTCGCCCGGCGCCTGCTGCTGGGGACGATGGAGACCGCGGGGGTGGATCCGGATGTCTCGTACGACCTGTCCGTGGCCCTCACCGAAGCCTGTGCCAACGCCGTGGAGCACGGCGGGGGCCGGGGCGCCCACGGGATCTCCGAGGCCTACCGGGTCACCGCGTACCTGGACGGGGACACCTGCCGGATCGAGGTGACCGACTCCGGCCCGGGCTTCCCCGCCCACCTGGGACGCAGAACCGGTGACCGGGTCGGGGCCGCCGGCGCCGTCGGGCCGGCCGGGCCCGCGGAGACCGCCGAGCACGGTCGGGGCCTCGGGTTGATCGAGGAGCTCGCCGACCACGTCCGGTTCCGCAACCGGCCGGGCTGCGGCGCGGTGGTCAGCTTCGACAAGATCCTCAAGTGGCGCGAGGGCGCACTGCTGAAGGTCTCCTGAGGGGCCGGTCCCCCGGGGAGTCCGGACGTTTCACGTGAAACGCCGGTGGGCGGGGACCAAGAGGTCCCCGCCCACCGGCGTCTGCACGGTCCGGGCCGCGGATCAGCCCTTCAGGCGGGCCATCCACGCCTCGACCTCGTCGGACCGGCGCGGCAGGCCGGCCGACAGGTTCCGGTTGCCGTCCTCGGTGACGAGGATGTCGTCCTCGATCCGGACGCCGATGCCGCGGTACTCCTCCGGCACGGTCAGGTCGTCGGCCTGGAAGTACAGGCCCGGCTCCACGGTCAGGCACATGCCCGGCTCCAGGGTGCCGTCGACGTAGGCCTCGGTACGGGCGGCGGCGCAGTCGTGCACGTCCATGCCGAGCATGTGGCCGGTGCCGTGCAGGGTCCAGCGGCGCTGCAGGCCCAGCTCCAGGACGCGCTCGACCGGGCCCTCCAGCAGGCCCCACTCGACGAGCTTCTCGGCCAGCACGTGCTGCGAGGCGTCGTGGAAGTCGCGGAACTTGGCGCCCGGCTTCACGGCCGCGATGCCGGCCTCCTGGGACTCGTACACGGCGTCGTAGATCTTGCGCTGGATGTCGGTGTACGTGCCGTTGATCGGCAGCGTGCGGGTGACGTCCGCGGTGTAGAGCGAGTGCGTCTCCACGCCGGCGTCGAGCAGCAGCAGGTCGCCGGAGCGGACCGCGCCGTCGTTGCGGACCCAGTGCAGGGTGCAGGCGTGGGCGCCGGCCGCGCAGATGGAGCCGTAGCCGACGTCGTTGCCCTCGACGCGGGCGCGCAGGAAGAAGGTGCCCTCGATGTAGCGCTCGCTGGTGGCCTCGGCCTTGTCGAGGACCTTCACCACGTCCTCGAAGCCGCGGACGGTGGAGTCGACGGCCTTCTGCAGCTCGCCGATCTCGAACTCGTCCTTCACGGCACGCGCCTCGGACAGGTAGACCCGCAGCTCCTCGTCGCGCTCGGCGGTGACCTTGTCGGTCAGCGCCTCCTCGATGACGGAGTCGTGGCCGCGGACGTTGCGCACCGGGCCGGTGGCTTCCTTCAGGGCGTCGGCGACGGTGCGCACGTCCTTCACCGGGATGCCCAGCAGCTGCTCGGCCTCGGTGAGGGAGTGGCGGCGGCCGACCCACAGCTCGCCCTGGCCGGAGAGCCAGAACTCGCCGTTCTCGCGGTCGGAGCGGGGCAGCAGGTACAGCGTGGCGGTGTGGCCCGTCTCGCCGGCGGGCTCCAGGACCAGGACGCCGTTCTCGGTCTGGTCGCCGGTGAGGTACGCGTACTCGGTCGACGCGCGGAAGGGGTACTCGGTGTCGTTCGACCGGGTCTTCAGGCGGCCGGCGGCGATCACCAGGCGGTCGCCCGGGAAGCGCTGGGAGAGGGCCTCGCGGCGCGCGGCGGTGTGCCCGGCCTGCGCGATCGGCTCCAGGCCGTGCAGCTCGGTGTCCGCCCAGCCGGTGCGCATGCTCTCGGCGAGCTCGTCGGAGACGCCCGGGTACAGACCGTTCTTCCGCTGCTTGATCTTCTTCGGCTGCTCTTCTTCCGGGGTCTCCGGGGTGAGCTCGTCAGCCACGTCTTCTCCTCAGCTGCTACGACACGGACCGGGTGCGGACCTCGTCCATCGTATGTGCGAGAGGAAGACGACCGGCAAGGCTGTGACAAACCAGTCAAATCTGGACACGGGTCGACCCCGGGCGCGGGGGCGCCCGGGGTCGGGTCCGGAGCGGCGCACGGGTGCGGCGCGGGGTGGGGCGCGGTCGGGTCGGCGTGGGTGCGGGCACCCGGCCGGGGGCGGGCCTCAGTCGAAGCAGGCGGCGAGCAGCACGATGTCCTCGGCCGAGTCCGCCTCGTCCGCCCCGTCCGGCAGCACGGTCCGCAGCACGTGGTCGCAGATGCCGGCCGGGTCGTCCCGGACGGCCCGCGGCACGCTCGCGGCCGCCGCGTGCAGCCGGGCGAAGGCCCGGTCCATGGAGTCGCCGGTGCGCTGCAGCAGTCCGTCGGTGTAGAGAAGCACCGTTTCTCCGGGGCCCGGCTCCAGCTCGACGCTGGGCGCCTCCCAGCACGAGAGCATCCCCAGCGGCGCGGAGAGGGAGGTCTCGATGAACTCGGTCCGGCGGTCCCCGATCAGCAGGGGCGGTGTGTGCCCGGCCCCGGCCAGCACGATCTTGCGGCGGGCGGGCTCGCAGTAGGCGAAGAGCGCGGTGGCCGAGCGGGCCGGCTCGGTCAGCCGCAGCAGCAGCTCCAGGTCGGACAGGACGGCGACCGGGTCCTCGCCCTCCATCACCGCGTACGCGCGCAGCGAGGCCCGCAGCCGGCCCATCGCCGCGACCGCACTGGGCCCGGAGCCGGTGACCGAGCCGACGGCCAGGCCCAGGGCGCCCTCGGGCAGCGGCAGTGCGTCGTACCAGTCGCCGCCGCCGCGCGGTCCGGTGCGGTGCCGGGCGGCCAGCCGCACGCCGGAGACCCTGGGCAGCCGGCTGGGCAGCAGCTCCTCCGCGATGGTGCGCAGGCGGGTCCGGGAGCGCTCGACCTCCAGCAGCCGGGCCGTGTGCTCGGCGGCGTGGCGGACGTAGAGGCCGACGAGGTGGCGCTGGCGCTCGACGGGCTCGGCGTGCTCGTCGTAGAGCCAGACGACGGCGCCGAGGCGGCCCGCGGTCTCGGTGGCGAGGGGGAGGGCGTAGCTGGCGGCGTAGCCCAGCCGGGCGGCCACCTCGCGGTACCGGGGGTCGACGGGCGGGGCGTATCCGCCCTGCCCCGCGGCCGGTTCGGAGTCGGGGAGCTGCTCGGCGCCGCCCTGGGCGTCGGGCAGCCCGTCGAGGATGCGCCCGTACGAGGTGGCGCTGCGCGGCACCGTCTCGATGTGCCCGAGGTCGGCGTGGCCCAGGCCCAGGCCGATGGTGGTGGTGGGGCCCTGCCCGTCGGCGGGTTCGAGGACGACGAGGCCGCGGCGGGCGCCGACCAGGGCGGCGCCGGCGCGCAGCAGCTCCTGGAGGGCGGCGTCGAGGTCACCGGTGCGCGTGAGGCGTTCGGTGAGCTCGTGCAGCGTGGTGAGGTCCGAAACCCAGCCGGCGAGGCGGTCCTGGATGACCGTGCCGGGGGCGGCCGCGGGGGGTGTGGCGGGGGCGGGGCGGGCGGACGCGGGCGCGACAGTGTGCGGGGCGGCCGGAACGGCAGGATCGATTCCAGCCACTTTCGGTGGATGCGGGGCGCTCATGGCAGCCGCCTTTCCACCTGGTGCGATTCGCCATAAAACATCGCGACCCCCAGATCAATCTGCGCCGCCATCAATGGGTCCACATCTACACGCAGATGTGGACGGATGTCCAGCATTGCCCAGGTGGGAATCCTGGTGTCCGAGGGGCGACAACTCACTGTCGGGTCAAGGCTCAAACTTGGCCGAAAAATACCCGGAGGGGACGTCTTTTGCGGTCGACTGAACTGGGTCAGCAGAGCGTCATATCGTGCGTGACGGGTACGTAAACGGTGATGGCCCAGGGCAGTTGACGAGTCCCTGGAACCAGACGGCGCGAGTCGCGCGTCGGCCACACCGGGCGTTGTACGGACCCCGTAAGCCAGCAGGAAAACTGCACGAACCGCGTAATCCTCATCAAGCGGACAAGTGGCACGAAACGTGTACGTGTGGTGAAACACCGGATACATGGTGTGATGTGGCCCTCGGCGTTCAACGGAAAGGAACGAGCGCTCATGCGCGAGATCCTCGGAAGGCGTCTCCAGCGACTCCGGCTCGTTCGGCGCGGCGGACCGTCCGTCCTCCTCGACGCGGCGCTCACCTGCGCCACCGCGTGGCAGTGGCCCGTGCTCCCGGGCGTGGGCCTGGCCCCCGGCGGCCCGGCCGCCCGCGGCGTACGGTGCGCCTGCCCCGACCCCGACTGCGTGGTGCCCGGCGCCCACCCCCTCGACCCCGGCCTGCTCGCGGCCACCACCGACGCGCGGATGGTGCGCTGGTGGTGGACCAACCGCCCGGCCGCTCCGCTGCTCCTCGCGACCGGCGGCCGCGCGCCGTGCGCGGTCAGCCTGCCGCTGGGCGCCGGCGCCGGGGCCCTGACCCGGCTCGACCGCATGGGCATGCGCCTGGGCCCGGTGGTCGCCACCCCCACCCGGATGGCGCTGCTCGTCGCCCCGTACTCGATGGAACGGCTCGGTGAGCTGCTCTACGTCAAGGACCGGGTCCCGAGCTCGCTGCGCTTCCACGGCGAGGGCGGCTACCTGCCGCTGCCGCCGACCACGGCCGGGAACGGCCCGGTGCGGTGGGAGCGGGCGCCGCTGGCCGGCTCGGCGCGACCCTGGCTGCCGGACGTCGAGGCGGTGGTCGACGCGCTGGTGGAGGCCAGCACCTCGGCCCCCGGCGGCGGCAGCCGACTGGCGTACTGACACGGCCCGCAGCCGCTCACTCGAACGGGTGTGAGCGGGGGCCAGTTCCAAGGGAATCGGGCGCGCGGCCGTCCGGCGGCGCGCCCCGCGTCGCTATGTTCGCCGGATGAACCTCCGCCTGGTCGGCATCAGCGCCGGCGTGCTGGTCGCCCTGGCCCTCCCGCTCGCCGCGGCGACGGCCGGACCGCTGTCGGACGGCGGCGGCGGACTGCTCACCTCGCTCGGGCTGCGGGGCCCCGCCGGGGGCGGTGACGCGGAGCGGACCGGGGGCGCCGGGCACCCCGCGGGCCGGGGCGGGTCGGCGCGCGACGCGGACGGCCGCGCACCCGGGCATCCGGGCGGTGCCCCCGCCGGTCGGGGCGACGGTGCCCCGCGTCGGGCGGCGGAGCCCGGACCGGACGGAGTGCCCGTCGCGAGGACCCGGTGCGGTCCCGAGCTGTCCTCCCCCGAGGGGGTGGAGGGGCAGACGTGCGTCCTGGCCGACTCCGGCGACACGTGGGGGCGAACGTACTACCGCAACGCCACCGGACGTCCGCTGGACGCGGTGCTCACGCTCATGGCCCCCGGCGGACGGACCGTGCAGATCCGCTGTGCGGTGGCGGCAGGGGACGAACCGGGGATCTGCGAGACCCCGCGGGAGGTCTCCGCGGGCGGGTCCGACGCGTACTCGGCCGTAGCGGAATTCGCGGTACCGGAGGAGGATGGTCCGCTTCTTCTGCGGGCCGGAAGCAACTCCGGAGCGGCGCCGGAGGGTTAAATGAAAGGCCCGGTCGCTGGCGACGGGGGATGCACCAGCGACCGGGCTACAAGAACCGTAACAAGAGATCGCTCGTTCGCAAATTCGATCTCGGATATTCGGACAGTCGATTTGCCTCCGATTAGCGGGAGTTGTGACCCGAGTCACCAAACCGGGCGGTCGGGAACACCACCCCCGCCGACGACCTCCGCGCCGTCCGGGTCAGCTCAGGGTGACCTGGCGGTTCGTCAGGCCGCCGCGCGCCCGGCGCTCTTCCGCCGTGAGCGGCTCGTCCGAGGCCAGGGCCTGCGCGAGCCGCTCCGCGAACTGCGCCGCGGGCTTCTCGACGTCGGCCGCGGTGGTCCCGGTGGGCAGGTCCCAGACCGGCACCATGAGGCCGTGGGCACGGAAGGAGCCGACCAGGCGGGTGCCCTCGCCGAGCGAGGTCTCGCCCGCCGCGTGCAGCCTGGCCAATGCGTCGAGGAGCTTCTCCTCGGCGTGCGGCATGACCCAGCGCAGGTGGTTCTTCTCGGGGGTCTCGCACCAGTACGCGGCGTCGACGCCGGTGAGCTTCACGGTCGGGATGGCCGCCGCGTTGGCCCGCTCGAGGGAGGCGGCGATCTCCGGGGAGGCGGTCTGGGAGGCCTCGGATTCCGGAATCCAGAATTCGAATCCGGTATGCACAACCGGCTCGAAAACGCCGTCCTGGTCCAGGAGATCCTGAAGTCGGGGGCCGTCCTGGGGGACTCGTCGCGGGGCGACCGGAGTTCCCGGTTCCGCCACGAGGGCGCGCTCCAGGGTGTCCGCGAGATCGCGGCCGAGGTCGCCCGAAGACGTGTCGTTCTGCAAACCGAGCAGCACCGAGCCGTCCTCGCGGCGCAGCGCCGGCCACGCCATCGGCAGGACGGTCGCGAGCGTCACGGCGGGTACGCCGTCGGGGAGTCCGCCCTTGAGGGGGAGCTCCACCGTGGCGGCCGGGACCAGTTCGCGCAGCGCGACCCAGTCGCACTCGGCGGGCAGGCCCTCGAACGGGCGACGGACCAGCTCGGTCACGGCGTGCGCGGCGGCACGGCCGTGACAGGCCTTGTAGCGGCGGCCGGAGCCGCAGGGGCACGGCTCGCGGGCGCCCACCACCGGGATCTCCCCATCCGTGAGCTGCGGCTTTCCGCCCTTGGGCTGGGACCCCCCGGTCTGGGGACGCTTCTTGGCCATCGTGGGTGTCTCCCGGTTGTGGCAGTCGTGCTGAGGCTCTGTCGGCGCGAGCCTAGCCGTTCGTACCGGGAACCCGGCGCGGGCGAGGACCGGAACGCGAAATTCGGCGTTCGGGTGTCGCCCGCCTCCGGCGGGGGCGTGTCACGGTCCGTCAGCGCCGGCGCGCGGGCGGCGCCTGCCATCGGTCCGGCGCCAACGGGCAGGACTCCAGCCCGTCGAAGGCGGTGATGGCCGTGACGGCCGTGACGAACCCGAGAGGGGGCGCGGTGACGCGCGTAGCGAGATCGTCATGAGGGTGCCCGGCGTCGATCGTCACCCACACCGTGACCTCGCCGGCCGCTCCGTCGCGCACGCCCCAGTCCTGGGCGAGCGCGCCGATGATGTTCAGCCCGCGGCCGCCCCGCGCGGTGACCGAGGGCGTCGAGGGGACCGGCCGGGTCGGCCCGCCCCCGTCCGTCACCTCGACGGTCAGACCGCCGAACGCGTCGACCCGCCAGGCCGCGCGCACGTCTCCGTCGCCCACGTCGTTCGAGCCCAGCGGCCTGCCGTGTCGGCAGGCGTTGCTGAGCAGCTCGGAAAGGATCAGAACCGCATCGTCGACGACCGATTCCGACACCCCGCTCAGACGCAGCTGCTCGCGCATCCGGTGTCTTGCCGTCCCCACGCCCGCCGGGCCATGGGGTACGGCCATGCTCGACGACGTGGGCACTTCCTGTGCCACCACCAGCGCCACCCCCGCAACCTCCTTAGCCCCACGCCAAGGTCTGGATGCCCCAATGGCCTGGACCGGAAACCGGGCGATCGGGGCCCCCTGACGCATTCATGACCATCGAATGCGGAGCGGATGCGCCGGAGCACGCCCTGTCACGGGTGGGGAGGGGGCAACTGGTGTGATTAGCGACCGAGTTGGGACAGAACCTGTCGGGGTCGGTTGGTAATGATGGCTTCCACACCCAGATCCGCGCAGAGCTGAACATCTTCGGGCTCGTTCACGGTCCACACGTGGACCCGGTGTCCCTGGGCCTGGAGCTTCTTGACGAACCCGGGGTGGTTGCGGACGATCCGCATCCCCGGACCGGCGATCCGCACCCCGGCCGGCAGCCGCCCGTCGCGCATCCGCGGCGAGATGAACTGCATCAGGTAGACGGTCGGGATCGTCGGCGCCGCCGCCCGCACCCGGTGCAGCGAGCGGGCCGAGAAGCTCATGATCCGCACCGGCGAGGGGCCGTCGGCCGGCGGGGCGTCCAGCCCGAAGCGCTTGAGCAGCAGGAGCAGCCGCTCCTCCACCTGTCCGGCCCAGCGCGTGGGGTGCTTCGTCTCGATGGCCAGGTCGACCGGCCGCCCGGCGTCCGAGACCAGCTCCAGCAGCCGCTCCAGGGTGAGCACCGAGGTGCGCTCCGGGTCGGGCTCCCCCGTGCCGTCCGCGTCCCAGTCGGGCGACTCGTCGCGGTCCTTCCACGATCCGAAGTCGAGCGCCGCCAGTTCGGCCAGCTCCAGCGCGGACACCGCTCCGCGCCCGTTCGACGTACGGTTGACCCGCCGGTCGTGGACCAGGACGAGGTGGCCGTCGGCGGTCAGCCGCACATCGCACTCCAGCGCGTCGGCGCCGTGCTCGATGGCCTTGCGGTAGGCGGCCAGCGTGTGCTCGGGGGCCTCCTCGGAAGCGCCGCGGTGGGCGACGACCTGGATGGGCCGGAGTGCGGTCTGCTGCGGTGCGTGGGTCACGGCGTCATGGTGCCACCCGGCAGGGGTGCGGTGCCGCCCCGCGCATGGACGGCGGGTGTCCGGGGGCCGTCGGCGAGGTGCCGGTGGACGCCTGGAGATGCGCCGGAAATGTCGGAGATAAAGGATGGCGGCGGGACGCACAGCTCCGGCTTACAGTGCTCTGACAGTGCCTGGGAAAAGCTGTTCCCCGGGATCGTGCGAGCCCGATCGCCGTCGCGGCAGCCGTCGCGGCGCCCCGACCGTACCTGCCTGACCGTGTGTGACGAGGAGAGAGCCGTGAGCACCGAGAACGAGGGCACCGCGTCCCCGACGCCCCAGAATGCCCCGTCCGCGCCCCCCGCGCCGGTGGACCCTCCCGCCTCCGGCCCCGCTCCCGAGGCCCCCACGCAGCAGCTGCCCCCGACCCCGGAGTCCTCGACCCAGCAGCTGCCCCCGACCCCCGAGCACCCGACCCGGCAGCTGCCCCCGGCCCCGGCCGGGCAGCCCGCGGACGCGACCGTGCCGCCCGTACCGCCGACCGGCCCGCAGCCCGCCGCGGCCGGTTCCCCGTACGCCCACCAGGGCGCCCAGGGCGGCGGCGACTGGCCCCCCGCCCCGCCGGCCGTGCCCGGGTACACGGGCGGCGCCGGCGGCGGCGACGTCTGGGGCGCGCCGCACGCGGCGCCGGCCCCCAAGGGCAAGGGCCGCGGCGGCCTGGTCGCCGCCGTGCTGGCCGCGGCCCTGATCGCCGGCGGCGTCGGCGGCACGCTCGGTTACCTGCTCGCCGGGGGCAGCGGCTCCGCCACCGGCTCGACCACCGTCAGCGCCAGCGAGGTGCCCCAGGCGCTCCGGCGCGCCCCCAACTCGGTCGCGGGCCTGGCGGCCCACGCCCTGCCGAGCGTCGTCACCATCGAGGCGCAGGGCGGCGACGGCGAGGGCGGCACCGGCACCGGGTTCGTCTACGACCAGCAGGGCCACATCCTGACCAATAACCACGTGGTCGCCTCCGCGGCCGACGGCGGCAAGCTCTCGGCGACGTTCTCGAACGGCCGGAAGTACGAGGCCGAGGTCATCGGCCGGGCCCAGGGCTACGACGTGGCCGTCCTGAAGCTGAAGAACCCGCCCTCCGGGCTGGTCCCGCTGCCGCTGGGCGACTCGGACAAGGTGGCGGTCGGCGACCCGACCATCGCCATCGGCGCCCCGTTCGGCCTGTCCAACACCGTGACCACCGGCATCGTCAGCGCCAAGAACCGCCCGGTGGCCTCCGGCGACGGCAGCGGCGGCAAGAACTCGTACATGAGCGCCCTGCAGACGGACGCCTCGATCAACCCCGGCAACTCCGGCGGCCCGCTGCTCGACGGCCGCGGCGCGGTCATCGGCATCAACTCCGCCATCCAGTCGGCGGGCAACGGAGGCCTCGGCGCGTCGCAGTCCGGCTCGATCGGCCTCGGCTTCGCCATCCCGATCAACCAGGCGAGGAACGTCGCCGAGCAGCTGATCAAGACGGGCCGGCCGGTCTACCCGATCATCGGCGTGTCCGTGGACCTCCAGGCCCGCGGCGAGGGCGCGAAGATCTCGTCCCAGGGCGTCGGGGGCGGCGACCCGGTCACCCCCGGCGGCCCGGCGGCCAAGGCGGGTCTGAAGCCGGGCGACGTGATCACCCAGCTCGGCGGCAAGCCGATCGACAGCGGCCCGACCCTGATCAGTGAGATCTGGACCTACCGGCCCGGCGACACCGTCAAGGTCACCTACCTCCGCGACGGCAAGCCGCACACCGCGGACCTGACCCTCGGCTCGCACGAGGGCGACCGGTAGGTCGTGGCGCACGACCCGGCCTGAACCGACGGGGCCGTAGGCGGGATTCCGTCTACGGCCCCTTGAAACGTCTGCTTATGCTTCAGACGTGTTCGACTCGCGGCACATCAGGACCTTTCACGCGGTGGTGACGGCGGGTTCCTACTCCGCGGCCGCACGCGAGCTCGGCTACACCCAGCCCGCGGTCACCCAGCAGATGAAGGCGCTCGAACGGGCCGTCGGCACGCCCCTGTTCACCCGGGTGGGCCGTACGATGCGGCTCACCGAGGCCGGCCGCTCCATGGCCCGCCACAGCGAGGCCATCCTGGGCAGCCTCGACGCCGCCCAGCAGCAGATGAAGGCCTACACCCGGCTGCGCACCGGGCGGGTCCGCCTGTGCGGCTTCCCCAGCGCCAACGCCACCCTCGTGCCCGAGGCCCTCAGCGCCCTGGCCCGGGAGCACCCCGGCATCACCGTCGAGCTGCTGGAGGGCGAACCGCCCGACTCCCTCCAGCGGCTGCGGCGCGGCGACTGCGACATCACCCTCGCCTTCACCTACCCCGGCCTGCACGAGGAGGTCCCGGAGGAGGTCGCCGAGGTGCGGCTGATGGAGGACCAGCTGACCGTGCTGCTGCCGCACGGCCACGCGCTCGCCCGGCGGCGGGCCGTGCACCTGGCCGACCTGGCGGAGGAGCGGTGGATAGCCGGCTGCCCGCGGTGCCGGGCCAATCTGCTGCACGAGTGCGCCGAGCTGGGCTTCGTGCCCGACATCGTGTTCGCGACCGACGACAACCTGGTCGTGCAGAGCCTGGTCGGACAGGGCCTGGGGGTGGCGATGATGCCCGCGCTCGTACTGCCCTCGCTGTCGCTCAGCCGGGTCTGCGGGCGGGTGCTGGCCCCGGCCGCCCGCCGGCACATCTCGGCGTACGTCCACCGCGACCACCTGCGCATCCCGGCGACGGCCGCGGTCCTCGACGAACTGCGCGGGGTGTCCGCCAACCGGGTCGGCTGCTGAGGGTACGGCGGCTCCGCGCGGCGCCCGCACGGGAGAGGCGTCCCCCAACCCATAAGCCGGGCTTGGGATTTCAGGTCAGAACTGTCGTTGGACGTGATGGACGGGCTGCCGGACGCTGCCTGTATGACCCCCAGCACGGCATCCCCGGCCCCCTCCCGGCCCGCGGCCCGCGTCACCGCGCGGATGGCCGCCCTCGTCAGCGAGATCCGCGCCGTCGTCGACCGCGGACTGGCCCCCGACCTGACCGCGTACCTCGTCGGTGAGCGGCTCTCACCGCACCTGGGCGCACCCGACCTCCTCACGGCGGAGCAGCGGGTGGGCGACCCGGAGCGTTACCGGCAGCACGTCCTGCACGCCGAGCCCGACGGGAGCTTCTCCGTCGTCGCCCTGGTCTGGCTGCCCGGCCAGCAGACGGCCATCCACGACCACGTCTCGTGGTGCGTGGCCGGGGTCCACCAGGGCGAGGAGAGCGAGCGCCGTTACCGGCTCGCCCCCGGGGCCGGCGGCGCGGCACGGCTGGTGCCGACCGAGGACGTGGTCAACGGTCCCGGCGACGTGTGCGGGTTCGCCCCGCCCGGTGACATCCACCGGGTGCGCAACTCCTGTTCGTCGACGGCGATATCCCTGCACGTCTACGGCGCGGACGTGGTCCGCCTGGGCAGCAGCGTCCGCCGCGTCTACACCCTGCCGGCCGACTGATGGCGCTGCTGAACCGGCCGGGCGCGCAGACCGCCCCGGCGGAGGGTCCCCGACGCGGGCTTCCTCGCCGGGTCGTTCCCCGGCTCGCCGTTCGCGGTGGCGCCGTTGGCGGTGGCGCCGTTCGCCGTGGCGCGCGGAGCTGGCCGGGGCTGGTGACGGCCGTCGGCGGTGCCGGGCTCGCCTGGGGCGTGCACGCGGTCGTGCCCGCCGTGCCGATGCTCACCGCCTCCGTGGTGCTGGGCATCGCGGCCGCGCACCTGCCGCGCGTACGGGGCTTCGTGCGCGGCACCGGCCGCGCGGGCCTGTCGCTCGCCGGCCGCCGCCTGATGCGGATCGGCATCGTGCTGCTCGGTCTCGGCCTCGGGCTCGACCAGGTGCTCCGGCTGGGCTGGGCCACCGTGGCGATGGTCTTCGCGGTGGTCGCGGCGACCTTCTTCGGCACGCTGTGGCTGGGGCGCCGGCTCGGCCTGCGGGGCGACCAGCCGCTCCTGATCGCCACCGGCTACTCCATCTGCGGGGCCTCGGCCATCGGCGCGGTGAGCGAGGTGTCCGGCAGTGACGAGGAGGACGTGGCCGCCTCCGTGGCGCTCGTGACCCTGTGCGGCACCCTCGCGATCGCGGTGCTGCCGCTGCTCCAGGGGCCGCTCGGCCTGGCCGACCCGGCCTTCGGGCGCTGGGTCGGGGCGAGCGTCCACGACGTGGGCCAGGTGGTGGCCACCGCGCAGACCGCAGGCCCGGCCGCCCTGGGCGACGCCGTGCTGGTCAAGCTGATGCGGGTGGCACTGCTGGCGCCGCTGGTGGCCGCCGTGGCCTTCGCGGTACGGGAACGGCGGAACGGGGTGCGGACCGCCTCGGGGCGCCGGCCGGCGCCGGTGCCGCTGTTCGTGGCCGGTTTCCTGGTGGCCGCCGCGCTGCGCACCACGGGCGTGCTGCCGCCGTTCGTACTGGAGGGCGCGCACCGGACCCAGGAGGGGCTGCTCGCGGCCGCGTTGTTCGGCCTGGGCAGCGCGGTGCACCTGCCGACCCTGGCGCGCACGGGCGGCCGCGCGGCCCTGCTCGGCCTGGGGGCCTGGGCGGTGGTCGCGGGGGTCTCGTACGCGGGCGTGCTGCTCACCGCATGACCGTGCGGGGCGGCAGCCGCCCGTACCCGCGACAGGTGGGATCCGGCCGTTTCCCTGGCCGGATCCCACAGAACGGGATGACGCGCACCTGACAATCGCGTAGAGGGCGTGGCAGTCTGCCCACGGCAACGCCGATCCGCACCGCTCTGCACCCCCACCCTGCCCGGCCCCACCGGCGCCGGGCACGGCAGAAGGAGTCATGCGTGAGAAGCCATCGCACTGCCGCATCCGTCCTGCTCGCCGCCGGCGCCCTGCTCGCGGGCGCCCTCTCGGCCGGCCAGGCCGGCGCCGTCCCCGCGCCCACGCCCACGTCCTTCCGGCAGCAGCCCACCGCGGCGGGCTTCTGGACCCCCGAGCGGATGCGCGCGGCCACCCCGCTCGACCTGGTCGCGGCGCCCGGCACCCGCCTCAGGGCGGGCACCTCCGCGGCCGCGCCCGTCACCGTCGCCCCGACCGCCGTCTCGCGGACCGCCACCTCGCCGACGGCCTTCCCGCAGGCGGGCGGCCCCTGGACGGGCGGCGGCGCGGTCGTGAAGACCTCCGGGCGGATCTTCTTCACCTTCCAGGGGCGCACCGCGTCCTGCTCGGGCGACTCGGTCACCAGCCAGAACGGCAGCACGGTGATCACCGCCGGGCACTGCGTGAAGTACCAGGGCGCCTGGCACACCAACTGGATCTTCGTCCCGGCCTACGACAACGGCAGCGCGCCCTACGGTCAGTGGTCGGCCACCGCGACCTTCGCCACCGACCAGTGGGCCGCCAGCGAGGACATCAACTACGACGTCGGCCTCGCGGTCGTCGCGCCGCTGAACGGGCAGAAGCTCGGCTCGGTCGTCGGCGCGCAGGGCCTGCAGTTCAACGGCGGCTACAACAAGCCGATGTACTCCTTCGGCTTCCCGGCCGCGTCCCCGTACGACGGCACCAAGCTGATCTACTGCTCGGGCAACAGCAGCAAGGACTTCCTGTTCTCCAAGGACCACGGGCTGGGCTGCAACATGACCGGCGGCTCCAGCGGCGGTCCCTGGTTCACGTCCTTCAACGAGTCCGCCGGCACCGGCCTCCAGGTCTCGGTGAACAGCTTCGGCTACTCCTTCCTGCCGAACCGCATGTTCGGCCCGTACTTCGGCCCCGAGGCCCTGGCCGCGTACAACAGGGCGCAGACCTCCTGACCCCCACGACCGTCCCCGAAACCCGTTAGGCTGTAGCCCGCTCCGCCGCACGGCGGCGCAGGGTGGGTTGCCCGAGCGGCCTAAGGGAACGGTCTTGAAAACCGTCGTGGCGCGAGTCACCGTGGGTTCAAATCCCACACCCACCGCCACAGGTCAACGAAGTGCCTGATCAGAAGGGGTGCCCCATGCGTGGGGCGCCCCTTCTGCGTTCACCGTGTCTCACCCTGGCTCGCCCGTATCCCTCTGTTGACCAGTGCGTATGGGCCATCTGTGGGCCAGGACCCGGGCCTGTTACCCGCCGCTCAGCCCCTTCTCGATCAGCTCGTTCGCCCGCGCCTGCTGCCCCCGCAGGATCTTGGCGTAGAAGCGGAACAGCACGGTGAGGCTGTGGCCTGCGCGCCGGGCGACCTCGACCGGGTCCACCCCCGCGTTGATCCACAGGGATACGCCCGCGTGCCGGAGGGAGTACGGGACGTCGGCGAGCGGGGTCTTGGTCTCCTCGGCCGACAAGGCCTTGACCCGTGCCGCGTCCCACAGCGCGCAGTATTCGGTCGAGCTGACCCGGCCACCGCGGGCGGCCCGGAACAGCCGGCCGTCCTCGGCGACTCCGTACGTCTGCTTGTGCGTTCGGAGCATGGCGGTGAGGACCGGCGGGATGGGCACCGAGCGTGTCGCCGTGCGGGCCCGGCGCTTCAGCCCGCGCTCCTCGTACGACTGTCCGTCGTCAGTCCACCCGGACCCGACCTCGGGGCGGCTGCCGGCGAGCACCAGCTCGCCCCAGCCGGATTCGGGCAAGGTGCAGTCCGCCGCGCGCAGGGCCGCGATCTCCGAAGGCCGCATGGCCGCGTAGTACAGGCAGCCGAAGAACGTTGCCAGGTGCTCGCCGCGGCTGCCGAGTTGGCGGACAGCATCGATGAGCGCGGCGGTCTGCTCGGGGTTCGGGACGTACCGGAAGTCGACCTCGTCGTCCTTCTCCGGGGCAGTCCAGTCCACCCGGACCAGCGGGTTGGCGGTGAGCACACCGCGCTCCACCGCGTACCGCAGGACGTTGCTCAACACCATGCGCTTCCGGCTGACCGTGTTGTCAGCGGCCGGCTTGCCGTCGAGCTTGGTGGACAGGGCGTCCAGGGCCGCGCGCATCCGTTCGGACCGGCTGACCTCGGTCATCTTGACTGTGTTCGCCGCGATCCAGGACAGCGTCGCGGCGACGTCCGCAGGAGGCTCCTCGACCTCGTGCCGGGGCCGCAGCACACCGTCCTGGTCGTGCTCCAGCCGGAACGCCCAACCGTACAAAGCCGTACGGAGCACGGGCGCCTTCGGAGCACCCCGCGAGGAGCTGAAGAACGCGGGCGCGACTGTGGCGAGCGTTTCGGCGATGCTTGCGCGGTGCTTGGCCGCCGCCTTCGGCCACTTCATCAGGACGTAGGCGGTGCAGTGCTCGTGCCAGGTGGGCGTCGTCAGCGCGTCGAGCTCGGAGGCGGGCAGCCCGGTCGCCTCGTCGAACTGCTCCCGGTTGCGCAGCGCGGCCAGCAGCTCGGACTTACGCCCTTCCGCCTGCGGCTTGAGCTTGAAGCTGCGGGAGTGTGGGCGCTCCCCAACCCGCCACCGCAGCTCGAACGGCTTAGGCCTGCCCTTGCGCTGCCTGATGGACCAGATGTCTACGTCGTACGTGAGCATGTCTCTCCAGCATGAGGAGGGGCCCGCCCGTGGACGAGCCCCCTCGGGACGGCAGGGTCAGGCGGCTTCCTCGCACCCGGACAGCCAGGTGTCCAGGTCGGTGCGCCGGCAGCGGAGCTGGCCGTTGGGGAGCTTGATCAGGCGCGGGCCCTTGCCCCGGGCGCGCATCCGGTAGAAGGCGGCACGGCTCATGCCGAGCTCGTCGAGCACCTCGGGCAGCTTGAGCATCTGCGGGCGGGCCATGGATGTCTCCTTCAAGCGTGTGAGGGCTGGTTCAGCAGCAGGGGTGGGTGGTGGTGCCGGGCGCCGTGGCGGGGTCCAGCGGCTCGTTGCAGACCGCGCACATGCGGTGCTGGCCGGAGACGGCCTGCTTTTCAGCGTCCGCAGCGTCCGTAGCGTCCGGTGACCTCTGTTCGGGCAGATCAGATGCGGTGCGACCTTCGGACGCTGCGTCGAAGGCAGCGTCCGGTCCGGCGTCCGCAGCGTCCGGGAAGAGCGCTTGCGGACGCTGGGGGGACCCCTGGCGGACACTGAAGCCTTGGCCAGCGTCCGGTGAAGTCCGCAGGTCAGGAACGGGTTCGGACGCTGCGGGCGTTGCGGACGCTGGGATCCCGGCATCTCTGCTGTCCGCGACGGCCGTGAGCGTGTACAGGCGCTGCCGGTGCCGGTCCGGGGTGCGCTTGGTGTCGTCGAAGGTGATGCCGACCGAGCGCAGGATCGGCGCGAGCCGCTTGAGCCGTCCGCCGGCGCGGGTGGCGTCCTTGGGCCACTTCGGGTGGACCGTGTCCGGGTGGGGCAAGTGCTCCAGGAGCATCCCCGCGGTTCCGGACCAGGAGCCGTTGGTTTCGACGAGCGAGACCACCGCGCTGCCGAACGGATCCCCTTCCAGGGCGTCGGCCGCGACGTCGGCGGAGGTCGTCGTGTACGACGCCAGGGTGCCCCAGCCCTTGATCTTGTCCACCGCGGCGAGCACCCGGGCGAAGTCCGCCATGCGGGGCATCCGCTCCAGCCGGACGTTGGGTAGCTCGCGCAGCACTTCCGACAGCAGGTCGCACAGCGCGGCCAGGATGGCCGGCCGGGCTTCCCGGAAGGCGTCGTCGAGCTCTTCCTCCGTGCGCCGCCGATCCTCGTCGATGAGCTGGAGATCCAGCACGAGCAGCCGCTCGGCGAGGTCACCCGCGAGGGCGCCGGCGTCGATGGTCGTCATCGCCAGGACCCGGCGGAAGGTGAGCACCACGACGTCGTCGTCGGTGTAGAGGGCCCGATCGACGATGCCGTCGCCGGTGACAGCCTTGCAGAGCGTGTCGGACAACCAGGGCGGAATGATGCTGATGTTGTCCAGGCACAAAGCCCAGGAGTTGAAGGCCTGCGTCGCCCACGCCTTCACGTCCCGGGGCTGGGAGCGCTTGGCCGCTGGGGACGGGTCGACCAGGTTGACGATGGTCTGCGCGGCCTTCGACTTGCCGGTCCCCTGCTCGCCCTTGAAGGTCAGGACCGGGTGGGGGATGTGCGGGATCCAGGCGGCGACGAGCCACGCCACCAGCTGGTGGAAGGACTCGTCGTCCATGTTCACGAGGCCTCGGAGGAGCGCCAGCCCCTCGGCGGCCCGTGCCGCCGCGGGTTCCGGCATGACGGCCATCGCGCCGGACCGGCGGAAGAGCACCGGCGACCGGTCCCGGAGCGACCAGCCTTCCGGGGTGACGACCGCGCACCGGCCGTCCGCGGTGCCGAGGTCGACGACGACCTGGTGGGCGTCGCCGGCGACCCGCATCATCACCGGCACCGGGTCGTCGGCCGCGGCCATGCCCTCCAGCACGGTCATGGCGTCGGCGAGGGCGGACTGGGACGCCACCGCACCGTCATTGAGCTCGGTGAACAGCCTGGCCATCTGCGACCGGAGCCCGGCCTTGCCGCGGAGCGGCATGGCGATGTACGGGCCGTGCTTCCGCACGCCGTACGGACGGCCGTCCTCGGAGGTCACCAGGTCGTAGCGCTCACGGGCGAGCGCGACGAGCTGGGCGGCCTGGGAGGGCCCCTTGCCTTCTGGAGCGCTCACCGGGTGCTCCGTCCGGCACGGGCCTTGGCGCTGTCGATGGTGCGGGAGGCTCCGCGCTCCGGGTGGCCCTTGGCGCACGCCGCGGTGAGCAGCGCGGTGGTGATGGTCTCCGAGTCCTGGTGTCCCTCGAAGGCGCGGCAGGCAGCCCAGAACAACCGGTTGTTGAGCTGCCCCTCGGGGGAGTCCAGGACGAACTGCACGAGGGCGCGGCCTGCGTCGGCTTCGTGGGTCTTGCCGGGGCGGGGTACGAGCCGAGGGGCCGCCGGACTTTCCTCGGCCGTCAGCAGGGCGAGTAGAGCCGCCGGGACGGGGCGGATGCCGGTACCCGAACCCCCGGCGGGCTCGTACGTGCCCTTGGGGGTCCAGGAGCCGGGCCCGACGAGGTACCCGCCCGCCCCTCGGATGTCGATGCCTGCCCCGATCCGACTCGCAGAGTTCGGCACGACGGCGCCGGCCGGGGTCGAGTAGTAGCGGTGAAGCCCGCCGCTGGGCGTCAGCACCGTGATCGTGTCGGCCAGGGCGAACGAGTGCCGGGTGGCCAGGTCCTCAAGGGCGGCGACGCCGTCGACGCCGTTCTTCCGATCGAGGTCCACCCCCACGACCCACACGTTCGGGGTGCCGCAGGCGACGCCGTACCCGGTAGCCCGGGGCGCCGACTTGAAGAGCTGATGCACCCGGGCGGGGTCGGTGCTGGCGTCATGGACGCCGTGCCCCGGCAGCCCGCACTCGCCCCGGCACAGCTCACCAGGGTGGGGGCTGCGGAGCGCCGGCAGCTTGTTGGGCGCCAGCGGGAAGACGGGCAATCCGTGGTCGGCAGCGGCCAGCGCGGCGCGCAGTGCCTTGGACCAGAACATGGACAAGGGCATGCTTGAGAGACCTCCGGTCTCTGACAGGGGATGGAGGACCAGGGCGGGCCGCAGTCTTTGTCGAGAGGGCGGCCCGCCCTAGCCGTAGCTAGTCGTTGATGTGGTGGGAGAGCTCTTGTCTCCGAATCGATCAGCGTGATCCAGACGATCTCTTTCGCTTCGGAAGACGCGGCACCCCTCGGATCTGTTACACCCGGTCTGTCAGCACGGGCATATCGGGGCGAAACGGCGAGGAATTGCGCTGATTGCGCAGGATCACGCGCACACGCGCGTAAGCGGCGTCGGAATCAGTCGGACCGGCCGGTGAGCACCGTGCGGAGTGCCGACCAGAGGCCGGTGTCGATTCCCCAGCGCGGGTCGATGACGGTGAGCTGGACTCCGGTGGTGGCGAGGTGCTTCATGGCCTCGTCGCCGATGCCGTGCCATTCGGCACGCAGCTCGCGAGGGCTCAGACGACGGCCGAACCAGGTGTAGGGGCGGCCGCCCCATTCGGTGACGGTCTCGCCGTCGAGGCGGCCGATGGCGTGGCGGGGGCCGTGGGCGCAGACGATCAGGCCGCGGTCCTTCAGGGACAGGAGCCGGTCGAGGGCGGGGTGGGTAGCGGAGATGACGCCCTCGATGCCGGCGCGCTGGCGGTAGGGGCGGCCGTCGAAGGCGCGGCCGGAGTCGCCGGGCTGGGAGGAGCTGGTGACGTAACCGGCCCTGCACAGGGCGATCAGGGTCGGCACCAGCGGGATGGTCTCCTCGTCGACCGCGGGGCCGAAGTAGCCGGGCCGGGCGGGGAGGCGGCCGTCGATCCAGCCGGCCATGGCGGTTCCGAGGTCGCCGATGGTGGCAGCGGTGGTCCAGGGGCGGGGCAAGGTCATCGGATGTCGTCCTTCGCACAGTCGGGGCAGGTGCCGAGCGAGGTGGGGATGACGTACGGGCGCAGGACGCGGCAGCCCGGGCAGGTGCGGCGGGCGCGCATCATCGCGGCGTGGGCCCGCCACAGCCCCGGAGTCATGGGCCGCTTGGGCTGGGCACGGGCCGGGTCGTAGAGCAGGGCGAAGCGGCGGCCGCGGCGCCAACGGATCTCGGCGACCGGGTCGGTGCCGCCGGGGCGCAGGCCAGCCGCGCTTAGCTGGCGCTTCGTCATGAGTCCGGCCGGGGCCTGCTGGTAGCGGTAGATCGGCACGGTCGCATCGTCGGCGACGGTGTTCATCGGCCGTCGCGGCGTGCGGTGGCCGCGGCGGCGCGGACCAGGGCGAGGACCTGCTCGCGGGTGCGGGCCGGGTGGTCGTTCCACGCCTCGTAGGAGCCGGCCTCGGTTCCCAGGGTGTTCTGCAGGTAGCCGGACGCGGCGCGCAGGGTGTGGACGTCACCGTAGCCGAGGCGGTGCAGGGCCCACTGGGCGCCGAGGATGCACCGGCCGCCGTCCCGGCCGCGCTGGGTGTCCTGGGCCCAGCCGAACGTGGCGATGACCAGGGCGACCAGTTCGAGGTTCTCGGCGGCGGTGATGGCGCGGCCGCCGCCGTGCCAGGCGCGCAGCAACGGGAGGGACAGCGCCCAGTTGGGCAGGCGACGCAGGATCGGGGCCGGCGGCCGCAGCTGCGGGGCCGCGTGCGGGCAGGGGCCAGCGGGAAGTTCGGCCAGGGCCTCGGCGACGAGCTCCTGGGTGGTCTTGGTGACCAGGGGATGGGCGGTGGTCCGCGTACGGGCGGAGAGGTAGCGCTCGATCTCAGCGACCAGTACCTCGGCGGCGGGCGCGAGCTCCAGGTCGAGGGGGCGGCTTGCGGGGGCGGTCACGGTCGTGCTCATCTGGTCGTACCTCCGGTCTGCTCTTCGGGCGGCTCGGGTGGGGAGGGCGCTCCCGGGCTTCCAGGCGTGGGGAGCGCCCTCGTTCTGCGTTCTGTGGCGGCGGTCAGAACCAGCGGTTGCCGAGGGCCTGCTTGGAGCGCTTGGTCGCGCCGGAGCGCGCGTCGGCCTCGCTGGCCAGGGCCTCCAGGTAGGCGATCTCCTTGGCGGTGAGCTTGCGGCCGTGCTCCTTGCCCTTGGGCAGCGGGCCGCCGACCTGCGGGACTGGGGCGCCCAGGAAACGGAGGCCGGCGGGCGGGGCCTGGTGGACGGGGCCGTACTCGAAGAGCAGGCGCTCGATGGAGACCGTGCCGCCGAACATCCAGTTGCCCAAGAGGACGTGGCGCCCCGTGCAGGTGTGGTCGGTGTAGGCCTCGTCGTCCTCGTACGGGGCGAGGTTCGTGGCCATCTGCAGCACCGTGTAGACGGTGCGTCCCTTGGCCATCCAGTGGTCGAGGTCCTTGAAGTCGGCCTTCGTCCGGTGCCAGATCTTGGTGCCGTTGATCAGCTCGGGCATGAGGGTGGTGGCTCCCTGGTGGGTCGGGGTGCGCCCTGGGCTGTCCAGGCGTGAGGGCGCCCCTGCGGGTGGGCGGGCTCAGGCGCGAGCGAGGCGGCCGAGGGCGTCGTTCAGCGGGCCGAAGGCCTTGCCGTGCTGGAGGGCGTAGGCGGCGCGCAGCGCGTCGACCGCGGCGCGGATCGCGTCGGTCGGCCAGCGGTTGGCGAAGGCCTTCGCGGCCGCCTCGCCGACAGCGGGGTCACCCGCGATGAAGTGGTGCTCGACGGTGTTCTGGTAGTCGGCGACGATCGCGCCGAGGTACTCGACCGAGTACGTGGCCATGACGAACCTCCCGTGCGGTCTGGGTGGGTTTGCGGGGTGGTTCACAGGGCGGTCGACCCCTGGTCGGTGCCTGGTTTGTCCTGGTCCGGGGAGTGGTCCTCAGAAGGTCGGGCGCGGTCGGCAGGCCGCCCCGACTCCCCCGGCGACTAGGGTGCAGACTGGTGAATATCGGACACCGGCTGGCGGTCGACCGGCCTCACGACCAGGCGTTCTGCCCTACTTGAGGGCGTCGCGGAGCTGGTCGGCGGTGTAGCCGTTGGCGTTGGTGCGGCCTTCGACGGCACCGAGCTTGCGGGTGGTCCCGGCGCCGGCCTCGCGCAGCGCGGTCTGGAGCTGGGTGGTGGTCAGCTCGCTGTACGCGGCGGGGAAGCGGGCGGCGAGGTGCGCGAGGAGCGTCTCGGTGCGGGCCCGGTCGATGCCCGCCTCGCTCAGTGCGGTCAGGCAGTCGGTCAGCAGGGTGCGGGCCTGGTCGGCGGCTTCGTCCTTCTTGCCGTGGTCGATAGCGTCGCCGGTGAGCGTTCCGGCGTCCTGGCGGAGCTTGCGGCCCTTCAGGCAGATGTCCTTGAAGGCGGGCAGGTCGATGACGTCGGCCTTGACGGTGATGTGGCCGGCCTCGTCGCCGAGCTCCAGGACAACCACGCCCCGGGAGTCCTCGCCGAGCAGGTGCGGGGCGGCGCCCATGGCGACCGGGTCCTCGCCGAGGACCATCTTCGCCGAGTTGACGCCCTTGACTCGAAAGGCGGCGCGCTTGGCGCACACGTCGCGCAGCTTGGTGGGCACGCTGTCGGAGCTGGGCCGCTGGGTGATGAACACGCCCATGCCGAGCACGAAGCGGGTGACGCGCACGTAGCGCGCGAAGGAGTCGACGAGGATGTCGCGGGCATTCTTGGTCTTGGTCCGTCCGCCCTCGCCGGCGCCGTCGTCCTCGATGGCGACCTGGACCAGGGCGGCGCCGTCGAGGAGCTCCTGGAGCTCGTCGACGATCAGAAGCACCGGGCCCATTCCGTCGGCGGCGAGTTCCGGGGTGACCTTGCCTTCGGGGACCTTCTCCGGGTCCGTCTCATAGAGGCGGTCCAGGTCGCTGCCCCGGTCCTGCATCTCGGTGATGGTCGTGTCCATCACCCGAAGGACCTTGCGGATGATGTCCGGCGAGGCGCCGGCGATCCACTGGTGCGCCACGTGCTTGAGCGGCGCCCAGTCCGGGCCGGTCTTGCCAGTGATGACGATGATCCGCACGGTCGGGTCCAGCGCGCCTGCAGCCGCAATGAGCCGAGCGAGGTAGGACTTCCCGTAGCCCATCAGGCCGCCGATCATGATGGACGACCAGATCAGGTCCAGGGCGTGGCGCTTGCCGCGGGCGTCCGGACCGAGCGGGATCCCCTGCTTCCAGAAGCCCCAGCGCTCGGCGGCGACGAGCTCACTGGTGGTCTTGCCGGTGCCGTAGGGGTTGTCGGCGTCGGCCACCCACAGCACCAGGCGGCCGTCATGGCCCTCGGTCGAGGTGTCGGGCCGCAGCTCGATCCGCGACTTCTTGATGCGCATCGCCGACGCGAGCTCCTCCAGGCGGCCGACCGCGTTGGAGGCCGGCATGCCGCGCGGCAGCTCGATCGTGGCCGTCCACCCCGGTCCGGACGGTGCGATCGCCCCGACCAGGTGCGTCTGGTCGCGCTGGGCCTCGGTGATGATTCCGGCTTTGACCAGTGCGGTCACGAGGTCCGACTCCCCCTGCACCCGAGCGCTCTCGGGCTTGACCAGGGAGACCCGGCCCAGCGACGAGAGGGTGTCCGGCACGAACGGCTCTGCCGGAACCGCCACCGGTCGGCCGTCGGATTCGGTGCCGACGACGACCGGCGTAGCCACCGACAGCCCGACGGCCACCGGGACCCCCGTGGCCTGCTCGGGGATGAACGCGGGCGCACCCGGCCCGGGCTGGGCCTGGGCTTCCTCGTCGCGGGAGAGGAACCACCAGGCGAGCGGGGCGGCCCCGAGCGAGGCCAGCGCCAGGACCGGCGCGGTCGCCACCGCGTTGACGTACGCGTACGCCCCGCCGACCGTGACCGCGACCCTGCCGGCCTTCTTCGACCAGCGGGCCTTGCTCAGGGCCTTGCCCGTCACCTTGAGGTCGTCCGCGTCCAGCTCCTTGACGACCTGGAGCTGTGTCTCGGCGGTCGCCAGGTCCAGCGCGAGCCGGGTGGCGTCCTCGCCCTCGGCGTGACGGACCTGGATCCGCAGGGCCTTGATCCGGGTCGCGAGCTGGGCCTGTTCCTGGTGCTGGCCAACCCGTCGCTTGTGCTCGATCTCCCGGGCCAGGTCCTCGTCCGTGACGTCGCTCGCGGCGTACCAGGCAGCGACCCGGGACAAGACCCGTCCTTTCTGCTCGGCCAACGCCTTGCCCGCGTTCGCCGCGTACGTCTTCACGGCCGCCGTCATCTGCTCGCGGCGGCCGACCTCCTCGGCATCGAGGATCTCGGCATCGGGGATGCCGTCGCTGCCAGCCGGGGGTTCGGGGTGAAGTTCGATCGCCATGTGCCTTCCTCCGGTGCATGAAGTGCTACGGGAGCCACGCCTCGCCCTCGTGCGGCATCTCGCACGAGAGCGAGGCGTGTCACTGCTGGTCGTGGCGGGGGTTGAGCGAGCTACAGGCTGCCGAGGACGGAGCCGACGGCGGTCACGGCAGCGTCGCCGAGGTTCATCACCAGGGGGCCCAGGACCGAGCCACCGAGGGTGATCCCCAGGGCCGCGCACAGGAAGGCCCAGCCCTTGGAGACCTTGTTGTGCTTGATCCCGAAGAACAGGACGATCCCGAGCACGAGCGTGACGACCACGCCGGTGCCGATGGCCGCCCCGGTCCCGGCCTGGGTGCGGACCTGGGTGGTGGTGCCGAGCTGGGTGGAGGTCTGCTCGAGCGGGGCGCCGACCCCGGCGCTGTTGGCCAGGGTGACCACGGCACCGTGGTGGGCGGCGTCGGCGTGGTAGGAGACGGAGTCGAGACCGCGGACAGCCACGGTGCGGCCGGAGGGCAGGCTGACCGGGGCACCGGCGGCGCGGTCAACGGCGGCCTCCACGATCGCGGTGGCCTGTTCGGGGGTGTCGGCGGCGGCGAGCGGGGCGGCGGACAGGATCGCAGCGGCGGCGGCACCGGAGACGGCGAGGGTGCGGATGATGCGGGCCATGGCAGAGCTCTCCTTCAAGTTCGTGCGGCAGGGTGGTGGATGGTGCGGCGCGGCGGTCAGCTCGCGTCGGTGCGGCGCTGCTCGCGGCTCATCTGGGCGCGGGCGCCCTGGCCGTACTTGACGGTGCCGGGGACCCGGCGGGGAGGGGTCCCACCGTTGTTCTTCCGGCCGTCCTCGCCGGGCTCCTTCAGGCCCTTGGCGGACCGTCCGTTATCGGTGCCCTTTTGGGATTCGTCCTGCACTTCTTCGTCTTTCAGCGGCCCGTTGGAGGCCACCCGTACGGCCCGGCGGGCGGCCCGTCGTTCGGCGATGATTTCGGCCGTCGAGCCGGGCTCGGTGCCGTGGATCTCGTCCCAAGCCCGGCGGTAGGTCTTCTCGCTCGGCACGACCTCGCCGAGCGCTGCGGCGAGGTAGACCGCGCGCTCCCACACGGTCTTGTCGGCTGTCTCCCGATCGGCGGCGATCTGCTTGACGCGCTTCTCCTCGGCCTTGGCCGCGCGCTGCTCGGTCCAGCGCTGGGCGAGGGTCTTGCGGCCCTCGCGCTTGGCGATGCGGCCGTTCTCGTGCAGGTCCCAGATCGCCGGGCCCAGGAACGAGCAGAGTGCGCCGCCGATGCCGGTCACCAGCCCGTAGCGCTCGGCGCCGTGGCCGTACGAGATGGCGGCCGCGATGCTCGCCTGGAGAAGGGCTCCCAGGCGGTAGTGCCAGGACGGGCGGTCGTCGTCGATCGCGGCCTCGGCGCCCTTCAGCAGGGCCCAGGCCACACCCTCAAGGACCAGAGGCGCGGCGATCAGGACCGGGATCCTCGGGTCCCAGAACGCCAGCATCTGAAGCGGCAAGGAGACGATGACGCAGATGATCGCGATCAGCTTCGCTGCTCGGCGCCACTCGTCGGCCGACTGCTCAGCCTTCGCCTTGCGAGCGTCCTCCTCGCGGCGGGACTCCTCGCGGCGCCGGCGCTTGTCGGCCGCCTCCGCGAGCGACTCCTCGATGTCCGCCTGAGCCTTGGCCTCGGCCTTCGCGTCCGCCAGGGCCGCCCGACGACGGTCGGACTCGTTCTTGATGCGCTGAGCCTCAGCCTCGGCCTGCACCTTCTCTGCGCGGGCTAGGCCCTCGGAGTAGGTCTCGGTCGTGGCCGGGTCGGGGTGCAGCTCGGTCACCGTCATCGGGCACCCCCGACGGTGCCCGCGGCACGCAGCATGGTCGCGTACGTGGCGGCGTCCTTCGCGTCCCGGAGGCCGAGGAGCATCCGGTCCCGGTCGCCGAGGGCGAGCCAGGCGTCGAACTCCTCAACCGTCCACGTCGTGGGGTCGCCGTGCGAGGCGCGGAACGCCTCCAGCCCGGCGCTCACGCGGCGGCCCCGAGCGGGGTCGGCTCCTCGTCGAGCATCGCGAGGATGACGGTGTTCGCCAGCGCCTCGTCCTCGGCGGCCGGCGCGCTCGGCAGCAGGCCCGAGGCCTCGAAGTCGGCGAAGTCCGTGACCCGCTCCCGGCGCGTACCCCGCATGTGGGCCAGAGTCGCGGTCCGGGCCAACTCGGTGATCCAGGCGAAGGCGTAGTTGTCGGTCACGCGACACTCGGTCAGCCGCCTCGCGACCAGCACCCACGTGTCCTGGGCGATGTCCTCGGCCGCCGGCCACCTCGCCCCGAGGCGGGCGCGCAGGTGCCGGACGAGCCGGGCGTTGTAGATGACGTACAGCAGGGACAGCCGGTCCCGGTCCACCGGGGTACCGTCGATGTCGAGCATGGTCGTGCTCCTCTCACAGGCGGTCGGCCTTGCTCAGTGGCCTCGGTGTTCGCCCACCGGGGCCACACCCGTATCCGGGTGCAGTTATGGGGGTCACAGCCGCTTCAGACATGGCTGTGCCCTCACGCTTCGTGAGTTGCCCTCACTCGGCGTTGCCGTCTGGGATGACATTCCCAGGATTGCGAGAGAGTGTCAACGGTGAACGCGCTCGCAATCCCGGGAAAATGGTGTTCGGTGACTCAGTCCCGGGACTGTGGTTCACTGGCGGGAGCGTCAAGACGGAGGAGAGCGCCGGACATGCCGCCCAAGTGGAGAGACCTCGCCGACGACATCGCCGCGAAGATCAACAGCGGCGAGTACGTTCCCGGCGACCGCCTGCCCAAGATTGAAGACCTGGTCCGAGACGGGCGAGGCTCCAAGACGACGGTGCACGCGGCGTACAAGGCTCTGGAGGCCGAGGGCCTGGTCGCGTCTTCTCGTGGCCACGGCACCGTCGTGCGAGCTCAGGTCTCCCTGTCCACTGGCGCCGAGCGCGAGGAGCGCAGCAAACTCACTGGCTCCTCTTGGCGTGCCGGAGAACGCTCCGACTCCCACATGGCCGGCATCATCGCTGCACCGGACGACGTCGCCGAGGCCCTGGGCATCGACGCTGGCGAACCCGTGCTCCGGCGGTCCCGCGTGTACCGCGACGAGCACACCAGCGCCGTCATCTCGCACTCGACCTCATGGATCCCGGCCGCCTTCGCCGAGGAGCTGCCGGAGCTGGTGATGGGCAAGAGGCTGAGCGGCGGCACCTCGATCGATGTGATTACTCGCCACACCGGCCGCCCGGTCGCGCAGCGGTTTAGCTCCATGTGGGCCCAGATCACGACCCCTGCTGACGCCGGACTGCTCGAAATCCCCGCGGACACTCGCGCCGCCGTAATCGTCATGACGGTGCGCATCGTCGACGCGAGCGGGGCGACGATCGAGTACGGCGTCGACCTCGGTGGCCCCGGCTCGCGGTGGGCCAAGGAAGAGTCCATCGGATGACCGCGTCCCACCTCGACGACGCCCTCGTTCACGCTGCTGAGGACCGCCTGGAAGCTCTCCGGGCAGCCCGGCGTCTCGGCACCCTGGCACCCCACGAGGAGGCTGAGGTCACCCGCATCATGCGGACCCTCGCAGGACGTCCCGGCCCGGCCAGGCTGGTCCTGATGGCTGGATTGCCGGGCTCGGGCAAGACCACGCTCGCCCGCGAGTTGGAAGCCCGCGGCTTCCTGCGCCTTTGCCCCGACGAGCGCGTCTGGCGCGCGCACGGACACTACGGCCGGGACTTCCCCCGCGGCGAGTACAAGGTCAGGGAGCGCCCGATCATGCAAGAGCTCGCGACCGAGCTGCGCACCGCGCTCGCCGCTGGCCGCGACGTGGTCATGGACCACGGCTTCTGGACCGCCGACGAGCGCCAGGAGTGGCGCGAGCTCGGCGAGCAGGCCGGCGCCGCCGTGTCGCTGGTGTACTTGCCCGCCACCCACGACGAGCTGTGGGAGCGCATTGAGGGGCGCAACCAGCAGACGTACAACGACCCGAACGCCATGTTCTTCACAGAGAACGACCTGCGCCGCCACGCTGGCCGCTTCGAGGCCCCCATGGATTGTGAGCCTCATCTTGTCTATGACGGCCAACTGGCGGCCCTGCTCACGCTGCTGGCGAAGAGGGATAGCCGGGCGCCAGAAGGTCAAGACCCCTCAGCGCTCAGCTGCGCTGACGCGTTCGCTGCGGACGCGTAGTTCCCTGACTGGTTTCTTCCAACGTCAGCAGCAGCGCTCGACGCATCATGCGGTCAAGGTCGGCAGCCACGGCGGTGAGGTCACGGGTCTCAGTTCCGCCAAGCAGTCTTAGGGGTCCGGCAGGGGGTTGGTCGCCGTGGACCTCCGCGTTGCGCCACTTGTAGACCGCCTGCATTAGTGCCTTGATGTTCCTCTTACTTGGGGCGCCGAGTGTGCGATCACCGGCGAGCCTATCGGCAGCGCCTGCGGCAAGAAGGACGCCCTTCCTGCCGTTTGGGTCCCTGCGTCGAGGACGGGTGATGAACAGTGCTTCGGCAGCAGTGATCAGGTTAAGCAGCCGATCTTCGACCAAGCCTCGCGAGCCAGCAAGGACTACCTGGCGCGCCGCAGTACAGAGAGGCCTGTCGGCTGTTACGCGCGGATGAGTTATGTGCTGAAACACTGCCCGAACCTGATGCAGCATCTCTTGGCCGGCCAACACGCTGGGACGCGACGGATCGGTGGGTCCGATAGGTATGAGGGCTGCTGAGAGGCCCTGCCCAAGGGAATCACTGCGGAGTCCGTAACTGGTGGTGGCTGACCCGCCGCAGATCAATCGGATCGAGGCAAGCACCATGGGTGCGCTGGCACCGAAGATCGGCAGTTGCGGCGCAGCCTGCGGCGGTGAGGTGTCGTCATCGCCCGTCCGAAGGGCATGGGTATGTTCAGTGGTCAGAGCCCACTGGTTGAACCGGGAGATCTGGAGAGCCGCTGTGGTGAGGTACTGGTCGATTGGGATCGCCGCACGCTGCGCGGCACGGCAGACCTCGGAGTCAGTCATCTTGCGGAGCGTGACTCCTGGCGCAACCTCCTGACCGTCAACGCTCTGATCTCCATCGAAGCCAAGCAGGGGGACGAAATCGGTGAAGGTGACGGTTTCTGCGACAAGGTCCGCCTCGACCCGCTCGTAGGCCGCGTCGAAAGCTTCTGCGTCGAATGTCCAGGTGCCGCTGGTGAACACAACCTCCTGCACCAGCGAGACGACTAGGCCGGAGAGCTCGCGGCGCTGAGAGCTGAAGACGGTTCCGACCAAGGTGTCGACACGGGACGCCAAGACTGGATGGGCCTGGATCATGGCACGCAGTTGTCGCATCTCATCGAACGTCTCGATCTCGCGCCACAACCGGGACGGCACGATCCATTGTTTGATGGATTGGACGGTGAATAGCTCCTGACTCGCACGACGCCAGGTTTTCATGTCCACACCTTCGATGATCTGGGGTGGGAACCCGTCCCCCGCGAGCTCTCTCATGATCCTTGTCGTGAGTGCCAAGCAGTGGTTGTACAGCTCGGGGAAGTCTCTCTTCACAAGGCACCCTTTCGACGACTGCTGGATCTCCGGCTAGCTGGGCCCGAGAAGTGAACTGACCAGAGTGCGTGACGCTGCGCCAGATGTGCAAGGGGAATGCGTGATCTGGCCGTGGGTAGATCGTCGCGTCATACACAGGACGCCTTCGGCGGCGCGCCCCCACCGCTCCTGCGAGAGATGTTTGGACCACGCCATCTGCAGCTCCGGCCGCGGTGAGCAGTGCAGGGAGCGTGGCGATCAACCGATCAGTGAGCGAAGGCCAGGGATGCTCGAGCCTGCGGCTACGAGTCCGGCAAGGACGCATGCCGCGGGCGATGCGTCGGTGGCCACCGTAAGGCCGCCAACAATGAAGCCGAGGACGACTGCCACCAGCAGTACGACAGCTGTGTGCAGGGGAAGGAAAGCCGGCCCATGGTTCGAGTCCTCTGCGCCGGGCGTGTTGGCTGACTGAGTCTGATGTGTCGTCATGTCGCCACTGTGAGGTCTTGACGGTGGTGGGCCGAGCCGACTGAACGACCTGGGCGGTTCCTGATCGCGACCGCAAGCCTCGGCAGGGCTGCCGAACGCTACCGCACAAGTCCATGCGTTCGGTGGTGTTCGGTGGTTTTCGGTGTCGTTCTGTCGTCGTGGCCGTAGGCTCCCAGCCGTGTCGAGGGCATTCGGGAGGGCTTGGGGCATGGAGGAGGGGGTGGCTGCGAGTGAAGCGCGGTCGTATCGAGAAGGCCTGGCTGCTCAGGCGTCAGGTCTGAAGCGGCTTCGGGCGGAGCGGGGCAACAAGTCCTATGCTGCGATTGAAAGGCGCGCTAGTGAGATCTACGGCGCACAGGCGTCACTGCCGCCCTCTACGCAAAGTGCGGCATTTAACGGGAAATATGTAGGGCTCGATAAGTTAATTTGGCTCGTGCGAACCCTAATGTCCTGGGATGAGTATGGGAGCCCTTGCCAGCCGCCCGATTACAGGGATGAGTCACTCGCGTCGTGGCGTGCGCGCTGGACTGACATCGCTACTCTAAGGCCGTCTTCGGCGAAGTCCATTGAATCGACGCCTTCCGGCGACCAGGATAGGCCACAAGCTGGGCGTCACGAGAATCAAGGGCCGAGTGCGCCTAAGTTGCCACCAGAGCTCTTGATGGCTAGAAGTAAAAGCGTGCAGCCGTATTCGGCTGGCACGAAATGGAACTTCAGCTACCGCCAGAACGGTTATGAATTCACGGAGGAACTGGTCTTCTACGCGGAACCTGACGGGTCGACGATCACGGACGATTACCTCCCTGAGGAGGTCAACGCTCAGGCACTTTGGAAGATGTGGGTTATGGGCTGCGCGGACTCTTCCCATAAGCGATGGCCCGATTTGTTTCGCCCAGGCGAGGTTCATATCGCGTGGTATGTCACCCGGCCTGAGATTATCGGAGTTTTCGAGGGTGCCCCTCATGCTCGTGATTTGATTAATTTTCCTGGCGTGCTGGAAGGTGTGTCGCCTGATCGGGTGGAATCGAACCATTTCTTGTCCTACTATACGCATCCGGTGAACGCTGAAACGGGCGAACCTCTGAACTGGCTCCGTTTGCCTGTTCTGGACCTTAGTTGGAATAGTCGGCGTGCCAATAAGGGCGGATTCATCCAGGAAGCTACAGGCTGGAAGCCATCGCCCTTGCAGCCCACTGTTGATGTGCGGCAACTGGGGGCTGCGGCTGGTCTCTACGTACCCCCCACCGAGGGCTGATCTGATGCAGTTTGCGCTTGGGTGTGACTGGATGAACTGTGTGGCATCGCGTTCCCCATCTAGAGGTGCCATGGGCCATCTGTGGGCCAGGCATCGGCTTCCCAGGCTTGGAACGGACTCCGTCGCAGGTCAGGCATGATGGGGCGCTCCGACCGGGGCGCTCTTGAAAACCGTCGTGGCGCGAGTCACCGTGGGTTCAAATCCCACACCCACCGCCACAGGTCATCGAAGTGCCTGATCAGAAGGGGTGCCCAACGTGTGGGCGCCCCTTCTGCGTTCACCGCGGGTCGGTGGCCGTCTCCCCGGCCGGGTCCCCGGCTCCGGTGCTCCTGCGCTCCCGGCTCCGTCGGACGGCGCCCACGAAGATCTTCAGGGCCAGGCCGAGGACGATCAGGTCGGCGAGCATCTGCACCGTGACCACGAGCCGCGCCGCGTCGGACTTCGCCGTGATGTCGCCGAATCCGACCGTGGAGAACACGGTGACGGTGAAGTACAGGCTGTCGGTGTGGGAGAGGTGTCCCCCGAAACTCGCCGACGACTGGGCGGCCAGCGTGACGTAGGTGGCCGCGAACAGCAGCAGGAAGAACGGGGTGCTGATGGACAGCGCCTCGGCGGCCCGCAGCCCCGGGTGGGAAGCGCGGAGGATCGAGCGCAGCTGGAGGGCGACCAGGGCGACGAACACCGCCAGGCCGACGAAGAGGACGATCACGCAGGAGGACGCGGCGAAGTGGTCCAGCGGCATCAGGAAGTACGCGGCCCCGAGCGCGGTGATCGAGCCGATCACGCGCAGCGTGCTCCAGATGATCTGGCGGGACGAGGGGGGCTCGCCCTGGTCCCGGGGCGCCTCCCCGGCGTCGTGTCGTGTCCGCATGGTCCGTCCTCCCGGCGGGGATCAACCGCTCAACTGTGGCACTCCCCGGGCCGTCGGGTGGCCGAAGCGCGGCGGCAAGTCGAGTCGTGGAAAAGGCTTCTGACCTAACGTGGGGCGCGCCCGTCTGAGGGGCGCCCGGCGATCGGGGTGTCCCCTTTCGTACGCCGACCCCCGGGAGTTCGCAGTGATGTCCGTGTCCGACCTCGTCCGAGAGTTCCACGAGGCCTGCGGCCTCGAAGCGCGGGACCGGCCGGCGGAGGTCTCCGCGAAGCTGGCCCGGCACCGGCAGGACCTGATCGAGGAGGAGGTCGGGGAACTGGCGGAGGCCGCCGCGGAGGGCGGGCTCGTGGAGTTCGCGCACGAGCTGGCGGACGTCGTGTACGTGGCCTTCGGCACCGCCCTCGTCCACGGCATCGACCTGGAGGCGGTGCTCGCCGAGGTCCACCGGGCCAACATGTCCAAGCTCGGGCCCGACGGGCGGCCGACGCTGCGCGCCGACGGCAAGGTCCTCAAGGGGGACCGCTACCGGGCGCCGGACGTGGCCGCCGTGCTGCGGGCGCAGGGGTGGGAGCCCCGGCCCGCGGCGGAGTAGCGCGGGACGCGGTACGCGACCCCGGTGGGGCCCGGCGCGCGACCCCGGTGGGTCCCGGTGCGGGGCCCGGAAGGCGCCTCGGCGCCGGGGCGGTCGCCTCTCGCACTGGTCCGGGCGGGTGGTGTTTGTCGGAAGATCGGGGCGGCGGGGGTCGGCTTTCGGCTTGCGGACACATCATGACGAATGTATGCAGATCCGCCCGTCCGACTTGAGGACTCGAGGAGCCCGTCATGACCAGCAGCCGCGCCCTTCCGTCATTCTGGACCGCCCTGTTCGCCGCCCTCGCCGCGTTCTTCGGCGCCTTCCGCCGCCGGGGTGCCGCGGCCGGGGCGTCCGAGGCCGCGGCTCCGGTCGCCCGTACGGCCGCGCCGGTCGCCCGTACGTCGGCGGCGACGGCCCGTACGTCGGCGGCGACCGCCAGTACGGCCGTGCCGGGCGGTGCGGTCCGGGTGCCGCGGCAGTGGCGGCGGTCCGGTTCCGGCGCGCTGCCCCCCACCCTCAAGCAGCGGATCCGTGCCGAGGCGCACGGTTCGTCGCCCGCCCCGCGCCGGGCCGCGTCGGGACCGTCGTTCCTGACCCCGGGCGGGTCGTGGCCCGCGCACGCGTACGACCTGACCGCCTAGCGGAGCGCCGGGGCTCCTCGGTTCCGACTGCCGTTCAGAGCCCCGCACGTGCGCTTCCGCCGGAACCGCACGGCCCGGGTGAACGGGTCTGCGTACACCGCCGTTCAGCGGTCGAACGGCAACGTGGCGATCGACTTCCACCCCGGTGGCTCTGACGCCACGACCCCTGAGCACCTGCGGGACCGGACTGGCTGGGGTCCGGTCCCGCAGGCACGTCCCGGTCCTGCGGCCCCCTACTCCTTGACAGCCCCACCGTATCTGACGGACAGTCAGAAACTGACTGGTACGCCGTAGGTACGTCCGGGAGGCCGCCCGCCGTGCACCTCGCCCCGACCGAGCAGCAGCTGACCCTGCGCGCCGAACTGCGCGCGTACTTCCGCGCCCTGATGCCGGACGGCCCGCCGCCGCCCGACGACCCGGACGCCCCGGAGCGCCAGCGCGCGCTCCTGCGCCGCATCGGCGCCGACGGCCTGCTCGGCCTCGGCTGGCCCGTGGAGTACGGCGGCCAGGGTCGCGGTCCCGACGAGCAGTTCGTGTTCTTCGACGAGGCCTACCGCGCCGGCGCACCGGTCTCCATGGTCACGCTCAACACCGTCGGCCCGACCCTCATGAAGTACGGCACCGAGGAGCAGAAGGCCTCCTTCCTCCCCCGCATCCTGCGCGGCGAGCTCGTCTTCGCCATCGGCTACAGCGAGCCCGGGGCCGGCACCGACCTCGCCGCCCTGCGCACGCGCGCGGTCCGGGAGGGCGACGCGTGGCTGATCGACGGGCAGAAGGTCTTCACCTCGAACGCCCAGAACGCGGACTGGATCTGGCTGGCCTGCCGCACCGACCCCGACGCCCCCAAGCACAAGGGCATATCCATCGTCCTCGTCCCGACCGACGCCCCCGGGTTCTCCTGGACGCCGATCGGGACCGTCGGCGGCCTCACCACCACGGCGACGTACTACGACGGCATCCGCGTGCCGGCCGGGAACCTCGTCGGTGCCGAGAACCAGGGCTGGGGCCTGATCACCAACCAGCTCAACCACGAGCGGGTCGCCCTCGCCGCCATCGGCATGCAGGCCGAGGACTTCTACGCCGCCGCCCTCGCGCACGCCCGCACCTGCGACGCGGTCACCGGTGAGCGCCCCGCCGACCGGCCCTGGGTGCGGGCCCGGCTGGCGGAGGCGCACGCGCGGCTGGCCGCGGTCCGGCTGCTCAACTGGCGCCTGGTGCAGGACGTCGGGGCCGGCACCCTCGCGCCGGGTGACGCGAGCGGGGTGAAGTTCCTGGGCACGGAGTCCACCGTCGAGGTGTACCGGATGTGCCAGGAGGTCGTCGGGGAGGCCGCGCTGATCCGGGCCGGGTCGCCCGGGGCGGTCGGCGACGGCGAGTTGGAGCGGATGAACCGGGCCGCCCAGATCAACACCTTCGGCGGCGGGGTGAGCGAGGTCCAGCGCGAGATCGTCGCCATGATGCGGCTCGGCATGAAAGGGAGGAAGCGGTGAGCGCCGGCGAGGTGAGGGGCCAGGAGGGGCACGCGGGGAGGGACCGGGAGCAGCCCCGGGAGGACCGGGAGCAGCTCCGGGCAGTGTTGGAGCAGCCCCGGGAAGACCCGGAGCAGGACCTGTACCCCCTGCTCAGGGAGTTCGAGGGCCGCCCGGCCGCCACCGCGGGTCGGGGCAAGGACCCCGTGAACCCCACCATGATCCGCCACTGGTGCGAGGCGATGGGCGACGCGAACCCCGCCTACACCGGCCCCGCCGCGATTGCCCCGCCCACCATGCTCCAGGCCTGGACGATGGGCGGGCTGTCGGGCCACGGCGACCGCTCCGCCGCCTACGAGGAGTTGTTCGACCTGCTGGACGGCGCCGGCTTCCGTTCCGTGGTGGCCACCGACAGCGAGCAGGAGTACCTGCACCCGCTGCGCCCGGGGGACGAGGTCACCTTCGACGCCGTCATCGAGTCCGTCTCGCCGCGCAAGACCACCAGGCTCGGCACCGGCCACTTCGTGACCACCCGCATGGACGTCCGCGCGGGCGGGCGGCTGGCCGGCACCCACCGCTTCCGGATCCTCAAGTACGCCCCCGCCGCCCGACCGGCGCCGCCCCGGCCCGCGGAGCCCGCGCCCCGCCGCCCCCGCCCCGTCGTCAACCGTGACAACCAGGGTTTCTGGGACGGGGTGCGCGAGCACCGGCTGCTGATCCAGCGCTGCACCGGCTGCGACACGCTCCGCTTCCCCTGGCTCCCCGGCTGCAACGCCTGCGGCTCACCCGACTGGGACACGGTCGAGGCCGAGGGCGCCGGCACGGTGTTCTCGTACGTGGTGATGCACCATCCGCCGTTCCCGGCCTTCGACCCGCCGTACGCCGTCGCCCTCGTCGAACTCGCCGAAGGCGTCCGGATGATCACCAACATCACCGGGGTCCCGTACGACAAGGTGCGCATCGGGATGCCCGTCCGGCTGGAGTTCCTGCGCGTCGACGAGGAGCTCGAACTGCCCGTCTTCCGAGGGAGCGAGGGCTGATGGACTTCACCCCCACCGAGGAACAGGGCGCCGCCGCCGGGCTCGCCGCGCAGATCTTCGGCGACCTCGCCACCCACGACCGGCTGGCGGCCGCCGGCACCGGCACCGACGCCGAGCTGTGGAAGGCCCTGTGCGCCGCCGGACTGCCCGGCGCCGTAGAGGAGGTCGGGCTGCTCGGTCTCGTCCTGCTGCTCGAGGAGCAGGGCCGCACCACCGCCCAGGTGCCGCTCGCCGCCACCGCCGTGTACGGGATCCTCGCCCTGGCCCGGCACGGCAGCGCCGACCAGCGCGCCCGGCTGCTGCCCGCCCTGCGGGCCGGTACGGCCGTGGCGACCGGCGCGTTCCCGGCCCGCGGGGGCGCCGTGCGCAGCCCGGGCGGCCGGCTCACGGGCGTGCTGCCCGCCGTGCCCTGGCTGCGCGACGCCACCCACGTCCTGGTGCCCGACGCGGACCGTGCGCTCTGGCTCGTACGGACGGCCGACGCGGAGGTGGCTCCGGTGGAGACGACCGCGCCCTGGGCGGCCGGGCGCCTGCTGCTGGACGACACCCCGGCCGAGCGCGTGGGGTCCGACGCGGCGGGTCCGGCGGCGTACGCGGACGTGCTCGCCCTCGCCCGGACCGCGTTCGCGGGACTGCAGGCGGGGGTCTGCGCCGGGTCGCTGGCGCGGGCGGTGGAGTACACCTGCGCCCGCGAGCAGTTCGGCCGCCCGCTCTCCATGAACCAGGGCGTCCAGCTGAAGGCCGCGGACGCGTACATGGACACGGAGGCGATCCGGGTCACCGCGTACGAGGCGGCCTGGCGCACGGACGAGGGCCTGCCGGCCGCCGAGCACGCCCTCACCGCCGCCTGGTGGGCCTCCGAGGCGGGCAAACGGGTGGTGCACACCGGCCAACACCTGCACGGCGGCACGGGCGCCGACCTCGACCACCCCGTGCACCGGCACTTCCTGTGGGGCCGACAGCTGGACGCCCACCTGGGCTGCGGTCCCGAGCTCCTGGCCGAACTGGGCGGGCTGCTGGCGACCGACGGGGACCACGAGGAGGAACACGCATGAACGTCGGCGACACCCTGCCGCCGCTGGAGATCCCGGTGACCCGCACGCTGATCGTGGCGGGCGCGATCGCCTCCCGCGACTACCAGGACGTGCACCACGACGCGGAGCTGGCCCGGGAGAAGGGCTCCCCGGACGTCTTCATGAACATCCTGACCACCAACGGCCTGGTCGGCCGCTACGTCACCGACCACCTCGGCCCCCGCGCCGTCCTGCGCAAGGTCGCGATCAGGCTCGGCGCCCCCAACTACCCGGGCGACACGATGACCCTGACCGGGACCGTCACCGCCGTCCGGGAGGCGGAGGTCGAGATCCGCGTCGTGGGTGCCAACGGCCTCGGCCACCACGTGACCGGCACCGTCACCGCGGAGCTCCCGGCCGCGTACGACCCGGTGGACGGCACCGTCACCGCGGAGGTGCCGGCATGAGCGCGCGCACCCGCGACTCCCTCGGCGGCCGGGCCGCCATCGCCGGCATCGGCGCCACCGAGTTCTCCAAGGACTCGGGCCGCTCCGAGCTGAAACTGGCCGTCGAGGCCGTCCGCGCGGCCCTCGACGACGCCGGGCTGACCGCCGCCGACGTCGACGGCATGGTCACGTTCACCATGGACACCAGCCCCGAGATCACCGTCGCCCAGGCGGCCGGCATGGGAGAGCTGTCCTTCTTCTCCCGCATCCACTACGGCGGCGGCGCGGCCTGCGCCACCGTCCAGCAGGCCGCCCTCGCCGTCGCGACCGGCGTCGCCGAGGTGGTGGTCTGCTACCGCGCCTTCAACGAGCGCTCCGGGCGCCGCTTCGGGTCCGGCGTCCAGCACCGCGAGGCCTCCGCGGAGGGGGCGGCGCTCGGCTGGTCCCTGCCGTGGGGGCTGCTCACCCCGGCCTCGTGGGTGGCCATGGCCGCGCAGCGCTACCTCCACACGTACGGGCTCACCCCCGAGGCCTTCGGCCACGTCGCCGTCACCGGCCGGCGGTACGCGGCCACCAATCCGGCGGCCTGGTTCCACGGCAAGCCCATCACCCTCGCCGACCACGCCGCCTCGCGCTGGATCGTGGAACCGCTGCGGCTGCTGGACTGCTGCCAGGAGACCGACGGCGGCCAGGCGCTGGTGGTCACCTCGGTCGAGCGGGCCCGGGACCTGCGCCGGCCCCCCGCCGTGATCAGCGCGGCGGCGCAGGGCGCGGGCCGCATGCAGGAGGGGATGACGAGCTTCTACCGCGACGGCCTGGCCGGCCTGCCCGAGATGGACGTGGTCGCGCGCCAGCTGTGGCGGACCAGCGGGTCGGGCCCGGCCGACATCGACGTGGCGATCCTCTACGACCACTTCACGCCATTCGTGCTGATGCAGCTGGAGGCGTTCGGCTTCTGCGGTCCGGGCGAGGCGGCGGCGTACGTGGCCGCGGACGCCCTCCCCCTCAACACCCACGGCGGCCAGCTCGGGGAGGCGTACCTGCACGGCATGAACGGCATCGCCGAAGCGGTCCGCCAGCTGCGCGGCACCGCCGTGAACCAGGTCCCCGGAGCGGCCCGGACCCTGGTCACCGCGGGTACCGGCGTGCCCACGTCCGGCCTGGTCCTCGCCGCGGACGACTAGCCGAAGGCAGAGGGTTTCCCCCACCTCCTCCGACTTCAGGAGGTGGGGGAAACCCCCTTCCTACAACCTGAGACGGACCCCGCTTCGGCACTTCGGGCCGATCCCCCGGGGCACCCCCCGCTCCTAGCGTGTAGCCATGACCACCCTCGTCTGCCCGACCGCCTCGAATGCCTCGTACCCGTCGTTCTCGTCATACGTACGGACCAGGGGCTCGGTCCTCATGCGGACCGCGCGCTCGCTCACCGCGAACCCCTGTGACGCCGAGGACCTGCTGCAGACCGCGCTCGCCAAGACGTACCTGGCCTGGGACCGCATCGAGGACCACCGCGCCCTCGACGGCTACGTCCGCCGGGCGCTGGTCAACACCCGCACCTCGCAGTGGCGCAAGCGGAAGGTCGACGAGTTCGCCTGCGACGAGCTGCCCGAGCCCGAGGCCTTCCCCGCCGCCGACCCCGCCGAGGCGCAGGCCCTGCGCGACGCGATGTGGCGGGCGGTGACCCGACTGCCGGACCGGCAGCGGGCGATGGTCGTGCTGCGCTACTACGAAGACCTCAGCGAGGCGCAGACCGCCGAGCTGCTCGGGGTCTCCGTCGGCACGGTCAAGAGCGCGGTCTCGCGGGCGCTGGGCAAGCTGCGCGAGGACCCGGAACTCGTACCCGTCCGCTGACCCGCCCCTGTGGTGCGCGCACGTTTCACGTGAAACATGCGGCCGCGGAGCTACCGTGGGTAGCACCTGGCTCGAATCCGTGCAGGTCAGGCGCCTTTCCCCCGATGTGTGCACCGTTTCCGGCCGCCCTTTGTACTCCCGGGTAGTGACATACCGCGTGGTACGTAGCGAGAATCGCCGGACGACACCAACCCTCGGGAGGTTTCCGGTGTACAGCACCATGCAGGATGTCCCTCTGCTCGTCTCGCGCATCCTGGAGCATGGCCGCAAGGTCCACGCCACGTCGACCGTCACCACCTGGACAGGTGAGGCGGAGCCGCACCGCAGGACCTTCGCCGAGGTCGGCGACCGGGCCGCACAGCTCGCCCACGCGCTGCGCGACGAGCTCGGCGTCCGCCCCGACGACCGCGTCGCCACGCTCATGTGGAACAACGCGGAGCACGTGGAGGCGTACTTCGCGATCCCGAGCATGGGCTCGATCCTGCACACGCTCAACCTGCGCCTGCCCGTCGAGCAGCTGGTCTTCATCGTCAACCACGCCGCCGACCGGGTCGTCATCGCCAACGGCTCCCTGCTGCCGCTGCTCGCCCCCCTGCTGCCGCACCTGCCGACGGTCGAGCACGTGGTCGTCTCGGGCCCCGGTGACCGCTCCGCCCTCGACGGGCTGGACGTACGGGTCCACGACTACGAGGAGCTGCTGGCCGGCCGTGCCACCGGCTACGCCTGGCCCGAGCTGGACGAACGCCAGGCCGCGGCCATGTGCTACACCTCCGGCACCACCGGCGACCCCAAGGGCGTCGTCTACTCCCACCGCTCGATCTACCTGCACTCGATGCAGGTCAACATGACCGAGTCGATGGGCCTGACCGACGCGGACACCACCCTCGTCGTGGTTCCGCAGTTCCACGTGAACGCCTGGGGCCTGCCGCACGCCACCTTCATGACCGGCATCAACATGCTGATGCCCGACCGCTTCCTGCAGCCCGGCCCGCTCGCCGAGATGATCGTGGCCGAGCGCCCGACGCACGCCGCGGCCGTCCCCACCATCTGGCAGGGCCTGCTCGCCGAGCTCGCCGCCCGCCCCCGTGACATCTCCTGCATGAAGAACGTGACCATCGGCGGCTCGGCCTGTCCCCCCTCCCTCATGGAGGCGTACGACAAGCTCGGCGTCCGGGTCTGCCACGCCTGGGGCATGACGGAGACCTCCCCGCTCGGCACGATGGCCCACCCGCCGCACGGTCTCAGCGGCGAGGAGGAGTGGCCGTACCGGATCACGCAGGGCCGCTTCCCGGCCGGCGTCGAGGGGCGGCTGATAGGTCCCGGCGGCGACGAACTGCCCTGGGACGGCGAGTCCGCGGGCGAGCTGGAGGTGCGCGGCACCTGGATCGCGGGCGCCTACTACGGCGGCGCCGACGGCGAGCCGCTGCGCCCCGAGGACAAGTTCAGTGCGGACGGCTGGCTGAAGACCGGCGACGTGGGCGTGATCAGCGCCGACGGCTTCCTGACGCTGACCGACCGGGCCAAGGACGTCATCAAGTCGGGCGGCGAGTGGATCTCCAGCGTCGAGCTGGAGAACGCCCTGATGGCCCACCCCGAGGTCGCCGAGGCGGCCGTGGTGGCCGTCCCCGACGACAAGTGGGGCGAGCGGCCGCTGGCCACCGTCGTCCTCAAGGAGGGCGCGACGGCGGACTACGCGGCGCTGCGCGAGTTCCTCGGGCTGTCGGTGGCCAAGTGGCAGCTGCCCGAGCGCTGGGCCCTGGTCCCCGCCGTGCCCAAGACCAGCGTCGGCAAGTTCGACAAGAAGGTGATCCGCAGGCAGTACGCGGACGGCGAGCTGGAGGTCACGAAGCTGGCCTGAGCCGGTGGGCCGCGCCGGGGCCGGCTCCACGGCCCCGGCGCGGGCCGGCTCCACGGCCCCGGCCCCGGCCGCAGCCCTTGGCCCTACGGTCCCGGCTTCACGGCCCCGGCGTGAGCCAGGTCCGCAGCAGCCGGCTCACCGCCGGCATCGCCACGTAGGTCATGAGGGTGCTGAACACGGCGGCGAACACCGCCGTGCGCAGCACGACGTGCAGGTCCACCAGGACCGGGCCGAGCAGCGCGTTGCCGGCCAGCGAGATGGGGAAGATGGCCAGCCCGGAGCTGATCGCCATCTTCCAGCGCGGCGGCGCGGGCCGGGTGGTGCCCGGCTTGGCGAACCAGGTCTCCATGCCGGTCAGTTCGCGCCGGGCTATCTCCGTGTGGTGGTGGCCCCGGCAGTTCGCGAACCACTGTGCCCGCTCCGGCGAGACCTGCCAGCGCTCGAACGCCGCGTGGTCGGCGAACCGGTGCACGAGGAACCAGGGCGAGCCCTCGGCGGCGGGCCGGAACAGCCCGTAGCCCAGGTGTCCGTCGAAGCGGGCGGCGGTCTCCAGGATCCCGCGCGCCCACTCCTCGAACGGCGCTTCCCAGCCCGGCTCCACCTGCCGCGCGATCAGCAGCGTCACCTCGCCGTCGTCGGCGGGCACGGTGGTGGGCCGCTCCTGCTCCGGGCCCGTACCCGCCGGGCGCCGGTCCGTCGTGTCCCGCTCCTCTGTTCTGCGCATGGCAGCCAGAGTGGCTAATTGGTGCCGATCTTCGCCAGCAGGTCCACGATGCGGCCCTGCACCTCGGTGGTCGTCGAGCGTTCCGCGAGGAACAGGACGGTCTCGCCCGAGGCGAGCCGCGCCAGCTCCTCCTCGGCCTTGTCGATGCCGGTGGAGGTGTAGACGACCAGCGGGGTGCGGTTGAGCTGCCCGTTCGCGCGCAGCCAGTCCACGATGCCGGCGCGCCGGCGGCGCACCTGCACGAGGTCCATGACCACCAGGTTCGGCCGCATCTGCGTGGCCAGCTGCACCGCGTCCGAGTCGCCGCCCGCCCGCGCCACCTGCATCCCGCGCCGCTCCAGGGCGGCGGTCAGGGCGCCGGCGATGGCCTCGTGCTCCTCGATGAGGAGGACCCGCGGCGGGTGCTGCTCGCTGTCGCGGGGCGCGAGCGCCTTGAGCAGCACGGCCGGGTCCGCGCCGTACGCCGCCTCGCGCGTGGCCGTCCCGAGGCCGGCGGTCACCAGGACCGGCACCTCGGCGGCCACCGCGGCCTGGCGCAGAGACTGCAGGGCGGTCCGGGTGATCGGCCCGGTCAGCGGGTCGACGAACAGCGCGGCCGGGAAGGCGGCGATCTGCGCGTCCACCTCCTCGCGGGAGTGCACGATCACCGGCCGGTAGCCGCGCTCGCTCAGCGCCTGCTGGGTCTGCACGTCGGGCGCGGGCCACACGAGCAGCCGGCGCGGGTTGTCCAGGGGCTCGGGCGGCAGCTCGTCGTCGACCGGCTGCGGGACGGGCCGGTTGACGATCTCGACCGCTCCGCCGGGGCCGTCGAGCGGCTCGGGGCCCTCGGCGGCGTCGTCCGCGGGTGCTCCTATGGCGAAGGCGCGGCCGGCTTCGGGCTGTTCGGCCAGCCGGCGCCGGCGGCCGGAGCCGCTCTCCGCCGCGCCGGACGCGGGCTCCCCGGCCTGCGGGGTGCCCGGCTGCTGCGCGAGGGCCTCCTGCTGGGCGGAGGTCAGCGCCACGCCCTGGCCCAGGGTCCGGACGCTGATCGGCCCGGCCGGGTTGTCCTGCGGCTGGCGGGCGGCTGGCAGGGGTACGGGGCCGGCCGGGTCCGCGTCCTCGGGAGCGGTACGGGCGCCCGGCACGGGCCAGGCCGGGGTGGCCGGCAACGCGCGCCGGCGGCCGCCGGAGGCGGGCAGCGGATGCGGCTGCGGCGGCGTGTGCTCGTCCTCGGCGAGGGCGGTGCCGTGGGTCTCCGGGTCCGGAGTGCCGAGGGCGCGGCGGCCGCGCCGGCCGGATCCGGATCCGGCGGCGGCGGGCACGGGCACGGGCATCGCCATCAGGCCGGCGGGTTCGGCACCGGGCGCACCCGGGTCGGCGTTCCCGACCGCGGTGCCCGCGGCGGGCGTACCGGCACCGGCGCCGTCCGGGCCCTGCGCACCGGGGGCGTCGTGGTCGGCCGCGCCCCGCGGCCGCGCGGGGGCGAGGCCGGCGGGGGCCTGCGGGGCGTCGACACCGCCGGGCCCCGCGCCGGTCGGCCCGGACGGTACGGGGACCCCGGCGCCGCCGGTGTCACCCGGGGCCGGGACGGGGCCGCCCGGCGGCACGGGAGCCCCGGGCAGCGCGAAACCCGCACCACCGGCGGCCGGTACGGGACCTCCCACGACGGGCGGCACCGTGGGCATCGGCGGAACCGGGGGTACCGGCACCGGCGCACCGGGCACGGGCACCGGTCCGCCGGCCGGAGGCACGGGCGCACCGGACATGGCGATCGGCCCACCCGACGGCGGCACGGCCCCACCGGGCATGGCCACGGGTCCGCCGGGCATGGCTACGGGTCCGCCGGGCAAGGGCACCGGAGCACCCGGCAGCGGCACGGGCCCGGTCACGCCGCCCGGCCCGGCATCGGCGCCCGGCGCGGGCAGCGCCCGCCGACGCCCGCGCGGAGCGTCCTCGGGCTCGGGCTGCCCCTCGGCGGGGGACAGTGCGAGGGCCCGTCGTCGGCCGCCTCCCGCCGGCGGAACCGGAACAGGAACAGGAACAGGAACCGGAACAGGAACCGGAACAGGAACAGGAACCGGTCCCGCGGTCGGCAGCGCCAGCAGCTGCGGGGCCTCGGGCTCGTCGCCCGGCCGTCCGCGCCGGCGCCCGGTCGCGAGTCCGGCCGGATTCACCGGGGACTGCGCCAACTCCGCGGGCCCGGACTGGGCGGCGGGCACCGCCGGCACCGCGGGCACCCGCGGCGCGGCCGGTCCGTCCGGCATCCCGACAGCCACCGGCCCGCCGGGTACGGCGGGTTCGGCGGCGGGGGCGCGCCGGCGCCCGGACGGCAGCGCGAGGGCGCCCCAGTTCGGCTCGGGGGCCGCGGCCTCGTCCTCCAGGAAGGCGTCCACACCACGTCGGGCCCGACGCCCGCGCGGGGCCGCGTCACCCGCCGCGGCCTGCGGTCCGGACCCGGAAGCGGAACCGGCCGCGGAGTCCCCGGCGGGCTCGGGGTCCGGCTCGGGACCGGGCTCCGGCTCGGGCTCGGGCTCCGGGTCGGGCTCGGGCAGGGTCACCATGCCGGCCCCGGCGCCCAGCGGCACCTCCAGCACGTACGCGCCGCCCGGCGCCCCCGGCACCTCGACGGTCTGCAGCACGCCCCCGTGCGCGGTGACGATGCCCCGCACGATCGGCTCGTGGACCGGGTCGCCGCCCTCGTACGGGCCGCGCACCTCGATCCGTACGACGTCACCGCGCTGGGCGGCGGCCACGACCACGGTGGAGTCCAGGTAGCCGCCGGCGGCCACCGGGGCCTTGCCGGTGGCGTCCACGCCGGCCACGTCGGCGATGAGGTGGGCGAGGGCCGTCGCCAGCCGCGCCGGGTCGACCTCGGCCTCGATCGTCGGGGCGTGCACCGCGAACTGGGCCCGGCCGGGACCGATCAGCTCGACCGCGCCGTCGACACCGGCCGAGACGACCCCGTCGAGCAGCACCTTCTCCTTGGCGAGCCTTTCGGTGCCGGCGTCGAGCCGCTGGTAGCCCAGCACGTTGTCGACGAGCTTGGTCATCCGGGAGTAGCCGGCCGCCAGGTGGTGCAGCAGCTGGTTGGCCTCCGGCCACAGCTGTCCCGCGTCGTCCGCCGCCAGGGTGCCGAGCTCCTCGCGCAGCTCCTCCAGCGGGCCGCGCAGCGAGTCCCCGAGGACGGCCAGCAGTTGGGCGTGCCGCGCGGCGAGGGCGTCGTACGGGCGGCGGTCGGTGAAGGTCATCACGGCGCCGACGAGCTGGTCGCCGTCCCGGACCGGCGAGGTCGTCAGGTCGACGGGCACGGGCAGCCCGGCCTTGTTCCACAGCACCTGTCCGCGCACCCGGTGCTTGCGCCCGGAGCGCAGGGTGTCGGCGAGCGGGGACTCCTCGTACGGGAACGGCGAGCCGTCGGCGCGCGAGTGGACGGCCAGTGAGTGCAGTTCGCGGTTGCCGAGCTCGGTGGCCCGGTAGCCGAGGATCTGGGCGGCCGCCGGGTTGACCAGGACGACGCGGCCGTCGGTGTCCGTGCCGACGACGCCCTCGGCCGCCGCGCGCAGGATCATCTCGGTCTGGCGCTGCGAACGGGCCAGCTCCGCCTCGGTGTCCACGGTGCCCGAAAGGTCCCGTACGACCAGCATGAGCAGTTCGTCGCCGGTGTAGCGGTGCTGGTCGGCGTACGCGTCGCGGCCGTCCTCCAGGCTGGCGCTGGTGACGCCGACCGGGAACTCGGTTCCGTCCGTACGGCGCGCGGTCATCCGCTTGGGTTCGGTACGGCTCGGCTCCGCGTCGCCGGGGCGGCGCATGGAGCCGGGGATGAGCTGGGGGTCGAACTCCGGCAGCAGGGACAGCAGACCGCGGCCGACCAGCCCGGTGCCGGGGGACTCGAAGACGCCGAGCGCGATGGAGTTGGCGTTGACGACGGTGCCGTTCGCGTTGACGAGCAGCAGCGCGTCCGGAAGGGCGTCGAGTATGGCTGCGAGGCGAGCAGCGCCTCGGGATGGCCTGCTGCTCACGTGGACGCTTCCTCCCTGACTACTGGCATGGCTCGGGAGGAGTCTAAGGGCTTCACCCCGGCCGGCGGCGGTGGATGAGGGGGAGCTCTCACCGGATCGGGGGCCGGTGGGGACGCCGTGCCTGGTCAGGCGCGGGAACGGGGCGCTGCGCTCGGAAGCACAGGTTCCAAATCTACCCACCGGCTGATCTCGCAGCCGTTCTTCCGGTTGAAGTGGGCGTCGACGTGCCGGCCGCGCCAGGTGCCGGAGACGTCGGCGGTGGCCCGGCCGCCGTCGACCATCGTGCACATCTGGCGCTTGGAGACCGGCGCGAACGGGTCCTTGCCGTCGGCCGCGAGCCGGTCGAGCCGGTCGCACGCGCGTGCCGCCTGCGGGTGGGTCCCGCCCGCCGGACGGCACTCCAGCGTGTACGAGCCCTGGTACGAGCTCCCCGTCTCCGCCACCGTCACCGTGAGCCGGTCGGGTTCGTCCGCGGGCTCGGGCTCGGGGTCGGGGTCCAGCAGTCCGAGCGAGGGCAGCGGCGGCAGCGGTCCGGCGGCGAGCCCGGGCGCCGCGGCGAGCGCCGGTGCGGCGAGGGCCGGGGCCGCCAGGGGTGCGGCGACGAGGGCGGAGCTGACGGCGGCGAGGGCGAGGCGGCGCAGCATGGCGTCTCCCGGAGGCAGGCGGTCGTACGTCTCCCCAACGAGCCGGCGCGACCGACGTTGCGCGCGGCGGGCTCCACCCACTCCGGTGGGCGCGCCGGGTCCGCCCGCCGGAGGGACGCTCGAGCTCCTCCGGCCCCCGCCCGCTAAGGCTTTGCCCTGCACGGCCCGCTCCTTGTACCGTGGGGGTGGATTGGTGACCAGGCAGTGAGCTGTGTCATCATCTGCACGCACCCCCGTACGCGAGGGTGAGCTGGAGGCGTCGCCTAGTCCGGTCTATGGCGCCGCACTGCTAATGCGGTTTGGGTCTTAAAGCCCATCGAGGGTTCAAATCCCTCCGCCTCCGCACTGCACTGAGGCCCCGGTCCCCACAGGACCGGGGCCTCAGTCGTTCGCGCGGTGCCTGTGAGGGCGGGCGAGGTCCTGCGACCGGATCGCGCGCCCCCTCGACGACCGGCCCGCGGGCCGACGTACGGAAACCTGCCGGGCCGCACGCGTCACCGCGGTGCCCTGTCGCCCACCCTCCGGGCGCTCACTCTCCGGAGCCGCCCGCCCGGGCGCCCTGCCCGTGCCGTCTTCGCGCCTTGAACGCCCCCGTGCGCCCCGCGCCGCGCGGGCGCCAACCACCCAATCTGCGACGTTTTCGCAGGTCAGGGGCGGTTTGGTTAACGGATTTCGCGTCCCGGCGAGGTCCATGTATTGTTGTTCTCGCAAGGCCAACGGGGCGAAAAACCCCGGGAAGCCCAAGCACTCGTAGCTTAACGGATAGAGCATCTGACTACGGATCAGAAGGTTGCAGGTTCGAATCCTGCCGAGTGCACAGCCAGAAGGCCCCGGACGAAAGTCCGGGGCCTTCTTCGTCGTGCGGCCCGGTGCACTCCTCCGATCGGGTGGTGGTCAGGCGGCGGGGCGGTGGACGCGGGGGAGGCCGGTGACCGAGAGGACGAGCGAGTAGAGGCTCGTCGTCGCCGTGATGAAGAGGCGGTTGTTCCTGGGGCCGCCGAAGGCGATGTTCGAGACCGGCTCGGGGACGCGGAGGCGGCCGATCAGGGTGCCGTCGGGGTCGTAGCAGTGGACGCCGTCCTCCATCGCGGCCACCCACAGGCGCCCCTCGTCGTCGAAGCGGATGTTGTCGAAGCGGGCCCGGCCGTCGGCGGGGGCCTCGGCGAAGACCTTGCCGTCGGAGAGCGTGCCGCCGGGGCGGACCTCGAAGACCCGGATCTGGTTCAGCCGGGTGTCCGACACGTAGAGGCGGGACTCGTCCGGGGAGAACACCAGCCCGTTCGGTCCGGCGAACCCGTCGGCCACCAGACGGACTTCGCCGGTGGCCGGGTCTGCCCGGTAGACGTGGCACCCGTCGATCTCCGCCGGCGCCCGGTGGCCCTCGTAGTCGCTCGTGATGCCGAAGTCGGGGTCCGAGAACCAGACGGACCCGTCCGAGCGCACCACCGCGTCGTTGGGGCTGTTGAGGCGGCGGCCCTCGAAGCGGTCCGCGACGACCGTGCGGGAGCCGTCGGGTTCGGTGCGGGTGACGCGCCGCCCGCCCTGCTCGCAGGTGATCAGCCGGCCCTCGCGGTCGAGGGTGTTGCCGTTGCTGTGGCCGGCCGGGGAGCGGAAGGTGCCGATCGTGCCGGTGGCCTCGTCCCAGCGCAGGATCCGGTCGTTCGGGATGTCGCTCCAGATCAGCTGCCGCCAGGCGGGCAGGTACAGCGGCCCCTCGGCCCAGCGGCAGTCGTCGTGCAGCCGCTCCAGCCGCATGTCCCCGTTGGCGCACCGTCCGGTGCGGAAGCGGTCGTCCAGGATCTCGTACAGGGAAAGGTCGGCAATACCAGACATCATCCTGCTCCTGTGAGGAGTTCTGAATCTCGTTCGGTTCAGTAGGGAGATTGCAGGATGGGATACGGTCTTGGCAAGGGATCGCCGGAGGAGAGACAGAGGGGACGGAGTGCCGTGGACGAGATCGACCGGGAACTGATCGCGCTGCTCCAGCGCGACGCGACCCAGGCCTACGCGGCCCTCGGCAAGGCGGTCGGCCTGTCGGCGGGCGCCGCGCACGAGCGGGTCCGCAAGCTGCGCGACCGCGGGGTGATCCGCCGTACGACGGTGGACGTGGACCCGGCGGCGCTCGGCCAGGGGGTGCTCGCCTTCGTGATGGTCGAGTCCTCCGCGTGGATGGGGGATTCGGCGGAGGCCTTCGCGGCCATCCCCGAGATCCAGGAGGCGCACGTCATCGCGGGAGCGGCCTCGGTGCTGGTCAAGGTGCGCACGCGCACCACCGAACAGCTCCAGGACGTGCTGCGGCGGCTGTACGCGATCGAGGGCGTCAGCGGCACGCAGGCCACGGTCTCGCTGGAGACGTTCTTCGAGCGGCCGCTCCAGCCGTGAGGGGACCGTCCCCGGTGTCCCGCTCTACGCGTCGACCGGCAGCGGTCCCGCCAGCGCCCTGAGGGCGGACTCCGACGGGGAGGCCGGCTCGGTCGTGTACGTGATCAGCAGTTGGTCCGGGTCGTCCGGCAGCCGCAGGGTCTCGTACGCGAGCGTGACCTCGCCGACCGCCGGGTGGCGCAGCGTCCAGCTGCCGTGCGTGCTGTCGCACACCTCGTGCTCGGCCCACAGGGCCCGGAACCGCGGGCTCTGCGCCGACAGCTCGGCGACCAGGTCGTCGTACCCGGGGTCGTCCGGGTGCCGGCCGCGCTCCAGGCGGAAGAACGAGGTCAGGCAGGCGGCCTTGGCCTCCGGGTCGGCGAACCGGTCCCGCCACTGCGGGTGCGTGAACAGCAGCCAGAGCTTGTTGCGCCGCTCCGCGGGCAGCGCGTCGAGGTCCGTGAACAGCGCCGCGTAGAGCGGGTTCCACGCGAGGATGTCGGTACGCCGCCCCAGGACGCAGGCCGGGGTGCCGGGCATCGACTCCAGCAGGCGCCGCAGCCCGGGCCGCACCGTCTGCGGGGCGGCCGGTCCGCCGGAGCCGGCGGGCCGGGCGGGTGCGCCGCGCACGAGGCGGTGCAGATGGGCGCGCTCGGGCCCGTCGAGCCGGAGCGCGGCCGACACGGCGGCCACCACCTCGTCCGATACGTTGTCGGCGCGGCCCTGCTCCAGGCGCACGTAGTAGTCGGTGCTCACCCCCGCCAGCCGGGCGAGCTCCTCGCGGCGCAGGCCGGGTACGCGCCGGCGGCCGCCGAACCTGGGCAGTCCGGCCTCCTCGGGGCTCAGCCGGGCCCGCCGGGACCGCAGGAAGGCTCCGAGTTCGGCTTTCCGATCCATCCCTCGATCGTAGGAGACAGTTCGGCCGTGTGGTGCTGCACCGGACTCCGCTGGCGGCCCGCCGGGCCCGCCCTGACCTGGTACGCGGTCGGGTCCGAGCAGACCGACGGGACGCGACGGACCCGCGAGAGCCCGCTGGCGTACGGCCGGCCGCTCGCCTTCGCGGCCCGCGGCGCCCGCCGCTGCGTGGGAGTCCGCCGGGCCGGGCGGTGGACGCCCTGCCCGGGCGGGCGGGAGGTGCCGGCCCGCGCGGGCCGGGACCAGTGCCCCGAGTGCGCCCGGCTGGACCGCTCCTTCTCGGTGGCCGCCGACACCAACGCGGCCGACCCCCGCCCGTACCGGGTCTACCTGGCCTGGTTCGGGCCCGGCCTGACCAAGGTCGGGATCACCGCCGAGGAGCGCGGCCCGGCCCGGCTGCTGGAACAGGGCGCGGTCGCCCACAGCTGGCTCGGGCGCGGTCCGCTCATGGCGGCCCGGCGCACCGAGGAGGTGCTGCGCGCCGCCCTCGGGGTGCCGGACCGGATCCCGTACGCGCGCAAGCGGGCGGTACGGGCCGTCCTGCCGCCGGTCGCGGAGCGGCGGGCGGAGCTCGCCGGGCTGCACGCCCGGGCCCTCGGGGTGCCCGGGTGGACCGAGACGCTGGAACCCCTGCCCTGCGTGGTGGCCGACCACGCGGAGGTCTTCGGGCTCGCCGGGCTCCCGCGCCCGACGGGGGTGGTGGCGGAGCTGGTGGACGGCGGGACGGTGGCCGGGCGGCTGGTGGCGGCCGCCGGGCCCGACCTGCACCTCGCGGACGGGCTGGTGGTGGACACCCGGCTGCTGTGCGGATGGGTGCTCACCGCTCCCGGGGAGACCGCGGGCACCTCCGTGCCGATTGCCCCCGTCGGTCCGGACCCGGCGGCGGGGCAGGAGCAGCCGGGGTTGTTCTGAAGTCAGTCGAGCCCGAAGAGCCGGGCCGCGTTGTCGTGGCAGACCGCGCGCAGCCAGGGGTCGCCGAGGCCGAGTCGTTCCAGGGCCGCGAGCTGGTGCTCGTACGGGTACGGGATGTTCGGGAAGTCGGTACCGAGCAGGACGCGGTCGCCGAGGTCCGCCAGCCGGGCCAGTGCCCCGGGCGGGAAGTCGCCGCCCAGCCGGTCGGCGAAGTCGGTGAAGGCCATCGTGGTGTCCAGGCGCACCGCCGGGTGCGTCTCGGCGAGCGCGAGGAACTCCTCGTACTCGGGCAGGCCCATGTGCGCGACGACCAGGGGCAGCCGCGGATGCCGGGCGAGCAGGCGGGCGACCGGCTCCGGGCCGGTGTGCTTGCCGGGGGCGGGCCCCGAGCCGCAGTGGACCACGATCGGCGTGCCCGCTTCGGCGAGCAGCCCCCACACCGGGTCCAGCAGCGGGTCGTTCGGGTCGTACCCGCCGACCTGGACGTGGGCCTTGAAGACGCGGGCGCCGGCCTCCAGGGCCCGGCGGACGTACCGGTCGGCCCCCTCCTCCGGGAAGAAGGTCGCGGTGTGCAGGCAGTCGGGGGTGCGGGCGGCGAAGTCCGCGGCCCAGGAGTTCAGCCAGGCGGCCATGGCCGGCTTGTGCGGGTAGACCATCGAGGTGAAGGCCCGTACTCCGAACCGCCGCAGCAGCGCGACGCGTTCGGCCTCCTCGTGGCGGTAGGCGATGGGCCACTCGACACCGGTCAGCGGGCCGACCGCGTCGAAGTAGTCCCAGACCTTGGCGAGCACGCGCTCGGGCATGAAGTGGGTGTGCACGTCGATCGGCCCCGGGATCCCGAGCCGGTCGCACAGGCGCCGCACGGCCGCGGCGGTGGCGGCGGTCGCGACCGGGTCCGTGCCCGCTGCCACCGCCGTGCCGGGAGCCCCCTCGGGCCCCTCAGGCTCCGCGCACAAAGCCGTGGCTCCGCTCGACCCGGCCGACGTGGAGCGTGTAGCTCTCGTACCAGTCGGTGCGGCCCCTCTTCTGGGCCTCCTGGTGCTCCATGTTGGTGCGCCAGACCCGCAGCGACTCCTCGTCGCGGAAGTACGCGACCGTGATGCTGAGGCCGCCGGGGGTGTGCGCGTTCTCGTGGCCGAGGTAGCCGGGGATGTCCTTGACCAGCTCGTTCATACGGACCGACGTCTCCCCGTAGCCGTCGGGGTTCTCGGTGCGCACGGACGTGAACACGGTCATCAGATAGGGCGGTTCGAAGGCCGGAAGAGGCTGGATGCTCATGTCGAACACGATCGGCGGGCGGCGCGCCCGGTGTCCACACCCGAGGGCGAAGGGATCCAAGATTTGACCTTGGAACCGGTCCGTCCGCGCAAGGCCCGGCCCGTTTTCTCAGGAGATTCACAGACAAGGGCAAGAGGGCTCTCAGCGGCCCCGACCAGCCTGACGGCATGACGGCGACGACCCACTCCACGCACCGCTCCCCGTCCGCCTCCGCGACCCGGGACGGCAAGCTCGTCCGCCCCGACGGCGGCCCCTGCCGGGTGCTCGTCGTGGACGACGAGGCGGCGCTGTCCGAGCTGCTCTCGATGGCCCTGCGCTACGAGGGCTGCGACGTGCGCACCGCCGCGGACGGCGCGGGCGCGCTCAGGGAGGCCCGCACGTTCAAGCCCGACGTGGTGGTCCTCGACATCATGCTGCCCGACATGGACGGGCTCACCGTGCTGGGCCGGCTGCGCCGCGACCTGCCGCACGTCCCCGTGCTCTTCCTGACCGCCAAGGACGCCGTCGAGGACCGGATCGCCGGGCTCACCGCCGGCGGCGACGACTACGTCACCAAGCCCTTCAGCCTGGAGGAGGTGGTCGCCCGGCTGCGCGGACTGGTCCGTCGGTCCGGCGCCGCCGCGGCCGCCCGCAGCGAGTCCGTGCTGGTGGTCGGCGACCTCACGCTCGACGAGGACAGCCACGAGGTCACCCGGGGCGGCGACGAGATCCACCTCACCGCGACCGAGTTCGAGCTGCTGCGCTACCTGATGCGCAACCCGCGCCGGGTGCTCAGCAAGGCGCAGATCCTGGACCGGGTGTGGTCCTACGACTTCGGCGGCCAGGCCAACGTCGTCGAGCTGTACATCTCCTACCTGCGGCGCAAGCTGGAGACCGGGCGCACGCCCATGATCCACACCCGGCGCGGGGCCGGCTACCTGATCAAGCCGGGGGAGTAGTGCCGCGCCGGCCCTGGTCGCTGCGCACCCGACTGGTGGTCTCGGCCGTCGCGCTGATCGCCGTCGTGGGCGCCGTCATCGGCACGGTCACCGCGCTCGCCCTGCGCCAGTACCTCAACGGCCAGCTCGACGAGCAGCTGGGCACCGCCGTGGGCATGTCGATGCACGACCGCGAGTTTGGCCGCGCCCCGCTGCGGTTCGTCTCCGCGCCCGGCAGCCCGCTGGGCGCGGTGGGCGTCCGGCTGGATGCGAACGGCCGGGTCACCGACGGGGGCCGGAGCGTGTCCCGCGGTCCCACTCCCGGAGACAACACCGCGCTCACCGCCGCGCAGACCGAGGCGCTGCGCGGGGCCGCAGACCTGCGCGGAGCCGCCGAGTTCGACGGCGGACTCCTGCCGAGCGGCAGCGGCGGGGCCCCGCCGAGCGGCCGCGCCACCACCGTGAGCCTGCCGGGCCTGGGCGACTACCGCGTGCTGACCGCGCGCGACGGGAGCTTCGTACTGGGCTTCCCGCTGTCGGAGGTGCAGTCCACCGTCAACACGCTGATCGTGGTGGAGGTCTGCGTCACCGCCGCCGGCCTGATCGCCGCCGGCCTGGCGGGGCAGGCCCTGGTCGGCGTCGCCCTGCGTCCGCTGCGCCGGGTGGCCGCCACCGCGACCCGGGTCTCCGAACTCCCCCTGCACAGCGGTGAGGTGGCCCTGCACGAGCGCGTCCCGCAGGCGGAGGCCGATCCGCGCACCGAGGTGGGCCAGGTCGGTGCGGCCCTCAACCGCATGCTGGGGCACGTCGGTTCGGCCCTCGCCGCCCGCCAGGAGAGCGAGACGCGGGTACGGCAGTTCGTCGCCGACGCCTCGCACGAGCTGCGCACCCCACTCGCCTCCATCCGCGGGTACGCCGAGCTCACCCGGCGCGGCCACGAGGACATCGGCCCGGACACCCGGCACGCCCTGGGCCGGATCGAGTCCGAGGCCACCCGCATGACCGGGCTGGTCGAGGACCTCCTCCTGCTCGCCCGCCTCGATGCGGGCCGGCCGCTGGAGCGCGAGAGCACCGACCTGGTCCCGCTGGTGGTGGACGCGGTCAGCGACGCCCGCGCGGCCGGCCCCGGACACCGGTGGCGGCTGGAGCTGCCCGACGAGCCCGCGCTCGTCGTCGCCGACGCACCACGCATCCAGCAGGTGCTGGTCAACCTGCTCGGCAACGCGCGCCACCACACGCCGCCCAACACCACGGTCACGGCCCGTGTTTCACGTGAAACGTCCGGCGACACGCAGGGCGCGAACGGTGTTTCACGTGAAACGTCCGCGGTGCGCATCCGGATCGAGGACGACGGCCCCGGGATCCCGGCCGCCCTGCTCCCCCACGTCTTCGAGCGGTTCGCGCGCGGCGACGCCTCGCGCTCGCGCCAGGCCGGGTCGACCGGACTGGGCCTGGCCATCGTGCAGGCCGTGGTCTCGGCGCACGGCGGCCGGGTCGGCGTGCACAGCGAGCCCGGGCGCACCTGCTTCGAGGTCACCCTGCCCGCGGCCGACCCGTACGAGCGGCACGGCACGGCGTACGCGGCCGGGGCCACGGCGTAGGCACCGCCGACGCGGCCGGGGCCACGGCGTAGGGGCGGGGCGGGACTCACAGCCCCGCCACAGGCTCGGCACACGGCCGTGACAGCCCCGCCCGGGAAGTTCGGACCATGCGAACCGAATCGGCGGCCGCGACCGACCGCCTCTCCCCCGGCACCCTCCCGGCCCGTCGGCACCTGCCGGCCCGGAGCCAGGCCCCGGCCCCCGTCCTCGACGTGGTCGTCCCGGTCTACAACGAGGAGCAGGACCTGGCGCCCTGCGTCCGCCGGCTCCACGACCACCTCGCCCGCACGTTCCCGTACCCGTTCCGCATCACGATCGCGGACAACGCCAGCACCGACCGCACCCCGGACATCGCCGGCGAGCTGGCGGACACCGTCCCCGGCGTCCGCGTCCACCGGCTGGAGCAGAAGGGCCGCGGCCGGGCGCTGCGGACCGTCTGGTCCCGGTCCGAGGCGCCCGTCCTGGCCTACATGGACGTGGACCTGTCCACCGATCTGAACGCCCTGCTGCCCCTGGTGGCCCCGCTCATCTCCGGCCACTCCGACCTCGCCATCGGTACCCGGCTGGCCCGCAGCTCGCGCGTGGTCCGCGGGCCCAAGAGGGAGTTCATCTCCCGGGCCTACAACCTGATCCTGCGCTCGTCCCTCGCGGCCCGCTTCAGCGACGCCCAGTGCGGTTTCAAGGCGATCCGGCGCGAGGTGGCCGAACGGCTGCTGCCGCTGGTCGAGGACACCGGCTGGTTCTTCGACACCGAGATGCTCGTCCTCGCCGAGCGTGCCGGACTGCGCATCCACGAGGTGCCGGTGGACTGGGTCGACGACCCCGACTCCACCGTCCACATCGTCCGGACGGCCACCGACGACCTCAAGGGCGTCTGGCGGGTGGGCCGGGCGCTGGCGGTCGGCGCGCTGCCGCTGGACCGGCTCGCCCGCCCGTTCGGCGACGACCCGCGCGACCGCGGGCTGGCGGGCGTACCGCGGGGGCTCGCCCGCCAGCTCGTCGGCTTCTGCGTGGTCGGCGCCCTCAGCACCCTGCTCTACCTCCTGCTGTACTCCGCCTTCCGGGCCGGGACCGGTCCGCAGGCCGCCAACGCCGCGGCGCTGCTGCTCTCCGCCGTCGCCAACACGGCGGCCAACCGCCGCCTCACCTTCGGGGTGCGCGGCCGCGAACGGGCCGTGCGCCACCAGGCCCAGGGGCTCGTGGTCTTCGGCATCGGCCTGGCCCTCACCAGCGGCTCGCTGGCCGCCCTGAACGCGGCCACGGCCACTCCGTCCCACGGCACCGAGCTGGCCGTGCTGATCACCGCCAATCTCGCCGCCACCGTCCTGCGCTTCCTGCTCTTCCGCGCCTGGGTCTTCCCGGAACGGCGCACCACCACCGACCTCGAGGACGTCACCCGATGACCGCCACCACCGCGACACCCGACAGCCCCTTGGGGGCGGTGCCGGCCCGACCGGCCGCCGTACGGGCCGGCTCCGCCGCCGCCCGCTGGGAGCGCCCCGCGCTGGCCGTGCTGCTGCTGGCCACCGCGGCCCTCTACCTGTGGGACCTCAGCTCCTCCGGGTACGCCAACTCCTTCTACTCCGCGGCCGTCCAGGCCGGCAGCGAGAGCTGGAAGGCCTTCTTCTTCGGTTCCTCCGACGCGGCGAACTCCATCACCGTCGACAAGCCCCCGGCCGCGCTGTGGCCGATGGCCCTGTCCGTGCGGCTCTTCGGCCTGGGCTCCTGGCAGATCCTGGCTCCCGAGGCGCTGATGGGCGTCGGCACCGCGGCCGTGCTCCACGCGAGCGTCCGGCGGCAGTTCGGCGCCGTGGCCGGCCTGATCGCGGGAGCCGTCTTCGCGCTCACCCCGGTGGCCGCGCTGATGTTCCGCTTCAACAACCCGGACGCACTGCTCACCCTGCTGCTGACGGTGGCCGTGTACTGCGTGCTGCGGGCGCTGGAGGGCGCGCACACCCGCTGGCTGGTGGCGGCGGGCGCGGCAGTGGGCCTGGCCTTCCTCACCAAGACGCTGCAGGCCTTCGTGATCCTGCCGCCGCTGGCCGTCCTGTACGCGGTCTGCGCTCCGACACGGCTGCGCCGCCGGCTCGGCCAGCTCGCCCTCGCCGGCCTGGCCCTGGTGGTCTCCGGCGGCTGGTGGGTGGCGGTCGTCGAGCTGTGGCCCGCCTCGTCCCGCCCGTACATCGGCGGCTCGCAGAACAACTCCTTCCTGGAGCTGACCTTCGGCTACAACGGCCTGGGCCGGATCAACGGCAACGAGACCGGCAGCGTCGGCGGCCGCGGCCCGGGCGGCGCGGGCGGCGGGATGTGGGGCGAGACCGGCATCGACCGGCTCTTCTCCGACGGCGTCGGCGGCCAGGTCGCCTGGCTGCTGCCGGCGGCGCTGGTGCTGCTGGTGGCCGGGCTCGTGCTCACCTGGCGCGCGGGCCGCGCCACCGACCGGCTCGAGTCCATGGCCCGGGCGGCCTTCCTCGCCTGGGGCGGGTGCCTGCTGATCACCGCGCTGGTGTTCAGCTTCATGCAGGGCATCTTCCACGAGTACTACACGGTGGCCCTCGCCCCGTACATCGCGGCCCTCGTCGGGATGGGCGCGCGCGTGCTGTGGGAGGAGCGCGGGGCGCTGCCGGCACGGGCGGCGCTGGCCGGGACGCTGCTGCTGACCGCCGTGTGGTCGTACGTACTCCTCGGCCGCGCCGCGGACTACCTGCCGTGGCTGCGCTGGACGGTGCTCGTGGGCGGCGTGCTCGCCGCGGCCGGCCTGCTGCTGCGCCGCACCGCGCTGGCCGCGGCCGGGCTCGGACTGGCCGTGGCGCTGGCCGGGCCGCTGGCGTATTGCCTGACGACCGTCTCCAGCGGGCACACCGGGTCGATCCCGACGGCGGGCCCCGCGGTGGCCGGCGGCCGGGGCTTCCCCGGCGGTGGCGGCCGGACGGGCGTGCCCCCCGGCGCGGGCACCGGCGGCGACCAGCGCGGGGCGTTCCCGGGCGGGGCGTTCCCGGGCGGGGCCTTCCCGGGCGGTCCGGGCCAGGGCCAGGCTCCCGGTGGTACGGGCGGCCTGCCCAACCCGGGTCAGGGCGGCAACCAGGGCTTCCCGCCCGGCATGCCGGGCACGGGCACCGGAACCGGCGAGCGCGCGTGGGGCGGCGGCCGCGGCGGTGGGATGGGCGGGCTCCTCGGCGGCACCCGCGTCAGCGCGGCGGTCGAAGCGGCACTGACCAAGGAAGCGGCCACGTACACCTGGGTCGCCGCCGCCATCGGCTCCCAGAACGCCGCCAGTTACCAGCTGGCCACCGAGAAGCCGGTGATGGCCGTCGGCGGCTTCAACGGCAGCGACCCCTCGCCGACCCTCGCCCAGTTCAAGGAGTACGTCGCCCGGGGCAGGATCCATTACTTCATCGCCTCGGACGGGCTCGGGGGCGAGTCCCGCGACGGCCGGGCCGACCGGGGCAACCAGCCCGGGCAGGGCGCTCAGAGCAGTCAGGGCGGCGTGCCGGGGCCGGGCGGTCAGGGCGGCGCCAACCAGGGCGGCGGCCCCGGCGGCGGCACCAGCAGCGCCATCTCCTCCTGGGTGACGGCCCACTTCACGCAGGTCACGATCGACGGGTCGACCTTCTACGACCTGACGGCCCCGAAGGCCTGACCCGAAAGGCACGTCTACGCATGGGGCACCCTCTAGCATCAAGACGGGCGGACCGGGCATTCCGGGCCCTGCCTGCCGGATACGGAGGGTGCCTCATGGGGACCGCGGCCGACCGCACCAGCGTCTGGCTGGCGTCCAAGCCAGCCGCCCCGACCAGGCGGCGCAGCGAGCTGCCCGCCGGACTGGACCGCGAGCGGATCACGACGGCCGCCGTCCGGCTGCTCGACACGGAGGGCGTGGCCGGCTTTTCGATGCGGCGCCTGGCCGGCCGGCTGGGCGTCACCGCCATGTCCCTCTACTGGTACGTCGACACCAAGGACGACCTGTTGGAACTCGCCCTGGACGCGGCCCTCGGCGAGCTCCCGCTGCCCCCGGAGAACGCCGGCCACTGGTCCGACCGGCTGCGGGCGCTGGCCTGCGGCCACCGCCGGCTGCTGGCCGCCCACCCGTGGCTGCCGGCGCTGTCGGCCGAGTACCCCAACATCGGTCCGCACGCACGGGCCTTCGACACCGCCCTCATGCGGGTGCTGGCGGCCACCGGCCTGGCCGCACCCGCGCGGACCGGGGCGCACCTGGCGGTCTCCCGGTTCCTGCACGGCTGCGGCACGGCCCGTCAGGCCCCCGAGGGGGACTTCCACTTCGCCCTCGACGTTCTGGTGGCGGGCATCGAGGCGCACGCGGCGCCCACGGTGCCCTGACACCGGGAACGGGAGGGGAGGATCACGCGGCCTCGGACCCGTCGGCCGGGGCGTGGGCCGCCGGCTTGGACTTCAGCGGCACCTCCTTGATGAACACGCAGAGCAGCAGGCCGACCAGGGCGGCGGGGGCCGCGTACATGAAGACGTCGGCGACGCCGTGCCCGTACGCGCTCTCGATGATCGTCCGGAACGGCGCGGGCAGCTTGTCCAGGTCGGGGATCCCGCCGCCGCCCGTGCCGCCGTGGCCGAGGGCCGCGGCCTTGGGGCCGAGCTCGGTCAGGCCGTCCTTGACGTAGTGCGTGACCCGGTTGGCCATCACGGCGCCCAGCGCGGAGACGCCCACGGCGCCGCCGAGCGAGCGGAAGAACGTGACGACCGAGCTGGCCGCGCCGAGGTCCTCGGGCGCCACCTGGTTCTGGGTGGCCAGCACGAGGTTCTGCATCATCATGCCGAGGCCGAGCCCCATCAGGGCCATGTAGACGGCGATCCGGCCGTACGGGGTGTCGTACCGCATGGTGCTCAGCAGGCCCATGCCGGCCGTCAGCAGCACGCCGCCGGAGATCAGCCACGCCTTCCAGCGACCGGTCTTGGTGATGACCTGGCCGGAGACGGTGGAGGAGACGAACAGGCCGCCGATCATGGGGATGGTCAGGACGCCGGACATGGTCGGCGACTCACCGCGGGCCAGCTGGAAGAACTGGCTGAAGAACACCGTGCCCGCGAACATCGCGACGCCCACGAAGAGCGAGGCGGCCGAGGCCAGGGAGATGGTCGGGTTGCGGAACAGTCGCAGCGGGATGATCGGCTCGCTGGCGCGGGACTCCACCAGCAGGAAGACGGCGCCGAGCGCGACCGCGCCGCCGGTCATGGCGGCGGTCTGCCAGGACAGCCAGTCGAACGAGCCGCCCGCCTGGGTCACCCAGATCAGCAGCAGCGAGACGGCGGCGGAGATGAAGAACGCGCCGGCCCAGTCGACCTTCGCCTCGCGCCGCACGACGGGCAGCTGGAGCGTCTTCTGGAGCACGACGAGGGCGATCACGGCGAAGGGCACGCCGACGTAGAAGCACCAGCGCCAGCCCAGCCAGTCGGTGTCGGTGATGACGCCGCCCAGCAGCGGGCCGCCGACCGTCGCCACCGCGAACACGGCACCCAGGTAGCCGCTGTAGCGGCCGCGCTCCCGCGGGGAGATCATCGCGGCCATCACGATCTGGGCCAGGGCGGACAGGCCGCCGACGCCGATGCCCTGCACCACGCGGCAGGCGATGAGCATGCCGGTGTTCTGCGACAGCCCGGCGACGACCGAGCCCAGGACGTAGATCACCAGGGATATCTGGACCAGCAGCTTCTTGCTGAAGAGGTCGGAGAGCTTGCCCCACAGGGGGGTGGCGGCCGTCATCGACAGGAGGGCCGCGGTGACCACCCAGGTGTACGAGGACTGGGTGCCGCCGAGGTCGCTGATGATCTCCGGGAGGGCGTTGGAGACGATCGTCGAGGACAGGATCGCCACGAACATGCCGAGCATGAGCCCGGACAGCGCCTTCATGATCTGCGCGTGGGTCATCGCGGGGGCGGTGGTGTCGGACCGGCCTCCCTGCACGTCCGGGGGCGTGGTCGTCGCCATGTGTTGTTCTCCGTTCCGGGTGTTCGGGCGTTCGGGGGTTCAGAAGCTCGACCGCAGGCGGGCCAGCAGGGTGTTCAGTACGTCGACCTCGGCGTCGGACCAGTCGGCCAGGGCCTTCTCGAGCGCGGCCGAGGCGCGCGCCGAGAGGTCGGTCAGCAGCTCCCGGCCGACCGGGGTGAGGCGGAGGATCCGGCAGCGTCCGTCGCCGGGGTCGGGCAGCCGGTCGAGCCACCCGTGGGAGGCCGCGTGGGCCACGTGGCGGCTGGTCACCGACAAGTCGACACCGAGGACGTCGGACAGGCGGCTCATCCGCATCTCGCCGTGCCGGTCGAGCACGGTCAGGACGGCGGCGGAGCCGGGCGGGCAGTCGTGGGGGAGGGTGCGGGCGAGGCCGCGCTTGACCGCGCCGACGGCCGACAGCTGCCGGGCGAGCTCCTCGTAGCGGAGCTTGGTGGCCATGGCGAGTCCCCCCATCTTGTTGCTTGCGGCAACCATAGAAGCGATTGGTTGCTACAGGCAAATGAAATGGGGTGGGGATCCGGTAAAGGGATGGGAAAGGTTGACCGGGGCGGGGCTTGGGGGCGGGCGGGGCGGTTCGCTAGGGTCCTTGCCCATGTCACACAACGCTCAGGGCCCCGACAGCAACTACGACCCGTCGGGCAGCACGCAGATGTTCCGCGCGTTCGTCGACGAGGAGCCGCAGCGCCCCGTCGCGGCCGCGACCCAGTCCGGCCCGCGGGTGGGCCTGATCCTCGGCGTGATCGCCGTCGTCGCGGTGCTCGCCGGGGTGGCCTGGCTCGCGCTCTCCTGACCCGCGGATCCCCTTCGCGGCGGGCTCCGCGCCCGCTCACTTCCAGGTCGCGGTGACCTCCTGGGTCTCGATGTGCATGCCCAGGGGGACCCGCCAGGCCTCCACGCACACCAGGTAGGTGTGCCGCTTCAGGGTTCCCGCGGAGATCGGTGCGGGCAGCGGCTGCGCCGAGGTGATGGTCGCCCAGTCGATGCCGAGCGCGCCGATGACGTGGGTGGCGAAGGTGACCGTGCCGGAGCGGGCCGGCCTGCCGCCGGTGTTGCGGAAACCGATGGTCACGTGTTCGCACCAGCGGTCGTCGGTGTCGGAGCGGTGGGGCGTCCCGAGGGTGAGGTGGGCGGGGGTGGTTCCGCCTGGGTCGCCAGTGCCGCCCGTGCCCCCGATGCCGCCTGTGGTGCCGGTACCGCCCATGCTGCCTGTGCCGCCCGTGCCGCCTGTGGTGCTCGACCCGGTTGTGCCGCCGGCTCCTCCGGTGTCGCCGGCGGTGCCGCCGGATCCGCCCGAGCTTCCGGTGGTGCCGCCGGATGCGGTCGAGCCGCCCGTGCCGCCCGGCCCTCCCGACGTTCCGGAGCCGCCCGAGCCCGTCGAGCCGCCCGTGCTGCTCCCGCCGGTGCTGGTGCCGGTGCTGCCCGAGGTTCCGGACGTGCCGGTGCCGCCCGCGCCCGAGTCGCCGGTGCCGCCTGACGTCGACGTGCCGCCGGCGGTGCCGCCGGCGGTGCCGCCGGTCGTCGTGCCGGTCGTCGTGGCGCCCGCGGTGCCGTCGGCGGAGCCCGTGGTGCCGGCCGACGTGGGGGCGGGGGAGGTGGTGGCCGAGACGGCCGCCGTGGCGGTGTTCCGACCCGGGAGCGGCTGGTACTCCACGCCGCCCTCCGGTGCTGCCGGGGTCACCCGCTCCGTGGCGCCGGCCACGGCCACGTAGCCCGGTCGGGCGTCGGATCCGCAGCCGGCGAGGACGGTGCACAGGAGGGCCGTCGGGAGGGCGAGGGCGGCGGTGCGGAGGCCGTGGCGTCCGGGGTTCGGCATCCCGCCAGTTTTACTGACGTGCCGTCAATTGTGAACCCCGCGGGAGGCTTGCCGGGGTTCCGGGGTGCCTCCCCGCCCCTCCCCGCGTGCTGAACGTCGGTGGGGGGACGGGGCCCCGCCGGGTGGGGCGGGGCGCCGGGTGGGGTGGTCAGTCCGAGATGAGGCCCTGGCGGAGTTGGGCCAGGGTGCGGGTCAGGAGGCGGGAGACGTGCATCTGCGAGATGCCGACCTCCTCGCCGATCTGGGACTGGGTCATGTTGGCGAAGAAGCGCAACATGATGATCTGGCGCTCGCGGGGCGGGAGTTTGGCCAGGAGCGGCTTCAGGGACTCGCGGTACTCGACGCCCTCCAGGGCCGCGTCCTCGTACCCCAGGCGGTCGGCCAGGGAGCCCTCGCCGCCGTCGTCCTCGGGCGAGGGCGAGTCGAGCGAGGAGGCGGTGTACGCGTTGCCCACGGCGAGGCCGTCGACGACCTCCTCCTCCGACACCCCGAGCACCGCGGCCAGTTCGGTGACCGTCGGCGAGCGGTCCAGCTTCTGGGCCAGCTCGTCGCTGGCCTTGGTCAGTGCCAGCCGCAGCTCCTGCAGGCGGCGCGGGACGCGGACCGACCACGAGGTGTCGCGGAAGAACCGCTTGATCTCGCCCACGACGGTCGGCATCGCGAACGTCGGGAACTCGACGCCCCGTTCGCAGTCGAACCGGTCGATGGCCTTGATCAGCCCGATCGTGCCGACCTGGACGATGTCCTCCATCGGCTCGTTGCGGCTGCGGAAGCGGGCCGCCGCGTACCGGACGAGCGGCAGGTTCAGCTCGATCAGGGTGTCCCGGACGTACGCCTTCTCGGGGCTGTCCGCGTCGAGGGCGGCCAGCCTCGTGAACAGGGAGCGGGAGAGGGTGCGGGTGTCGATGGCTTCCGAGCGGTCGAGCACTGCAGGAGCCTCGCTCTTCACAAGCGTAAGCACCTTGGAGCTGCCCTGTTCTGCGGACATGCCACCCCCTTGAGGTCGCGGACGGTCGCGGTCGGCGCGCCCGTCGAGGAACGCAGCCTCCACCTGAATACCGGAGGCGGGGCCGCGGCAAACGCCGTTCACGCAGAATGTCACATGTCGGCAACGCGCTGTAGCGCCAAGTCGACATATCTGCCCAGCAACAAGGGGGTATGGCCCGGTTCTGTCGGGAAACGCGTGAGTGGATCTCCACCCGTTCGAGTTACGCCTCGATACGGTTTGCGGATCTCAGTCGAGCGAAGCTCCGGGCGAGCAGCCGGGACACGTGCATCTGCGATACGCCCAGCTCGGCGCTGATCTGGCTCTGGGTCAGGTTGTTGTAGTAGCGCAGCAGCAGGATGCGCTGCTCGCGCTCCGGCAGTTGGACGAGCAGGTGCCGGACGAGGTCGCGGTGCTCCACGCCGACCAGGGCGGGGTCCTCGTACCCGAGGCGGTCGAGCAGTCCGGGCAGCCCGTCGCCCTCCTGGGCGGCCTCCAGCGAGGTCGCGTGGTACGAGCGGCCGGCCTCGATGCAGGACAGCACCTCCTCCTCGCTGATCCGCAGCCGCTCGGCGATCTCGGGGGTGGTCGGGGTGCGTCCGTGGGCCGTGGTGAGGTCCTCGGTGGCCGCGTTGACCTGGACCCACAGCTCGTGCAGCCGGCGCGGTACGTGGACGGTGCGGACGTTGTCGCGGAAGTACCGCTTGATCTCGCCCACCACGGTCGGCATCGCGAAGGTCGGGAACTGCACCCCGCGGTCCGGGTCGAACCGGTCGATCGCGTTGATCAGCCCGATCGTGCCGACCTGGACCACGTCCTCCATGGGCTCGTTGCGGCTGCGGAAGCGGGCCGCCGCGTACCGGACGAGGGGGAGGTTCGCCTCGATCAGGGCGCCGCGCACCCGGTGGTGCTCGGAGGTGCCGGGGGTGAGCCGCTTCAGCTCGCCGAAGAGCACCTGGGTGAGGGCCCGGGTGTCCGCCCCCCGGCTCTGCGTGCGCTCCGGAGGCGGGGGCTCGTCCTGCTGGGGTGGCACCTGGGGCTCCTGCTGGGGCGGCACCTGAGGCGCAGTACTGGCCGACACGGTCACGCCACCCCTTCATTGTCCACTCAACGATCAAAAGCGGTCATAGCATCACAAGAGATGCGCACTGTGTGCAAGCACCGTATATCGCCGTGTTGAGGGCAAGTTGGACAGTGTGGGCGTTCGGACCGGGGTGCCGGAACGCATCCGGCCCCCCACCCGTCGGATGGGGGGCCGGATGTCCGGCGAACCGCTTCGGCGTACGGGGTCAGCGCACCAGTTCTGTCATGAACTCACCGATTCCGCGGGCGGCGTCCGAGATCCCCTGGAACCCGATCTGGACGATGTCCGCGGCCTTGGTCGGCTGCGTGATAATCGTGTACAGGACAAAAATGAGCAGGGCCCCCGAAATGACCTTCTTCGTGTCCACGGTCGAATCGGCCTCCCCTGCCGCGCCCTGCGAAGTCGCGTGAGTCTATCGGGTCCGGCGTATGCCCTGACCAGACCTTTAGGGACCAATGACCCGGGGATCCGGGTCCTTCGACGCTGCACCCGCGGGGGTGACGGGAGCAGGATGGTTGATGAGCCCACCGGTTCTGGCAGGAAACCGGTGGGTGTGGGACAGGGCCTCACTGCGGGGTCCGGGCCGCACGCTTCCCCCCTGACTGCGGCCCGGACTTGCAGGTTCCGTCCTTGTCGGGGGAAGCGGCTCGTCCCCCCGATGCCGCTTCCCCCGCCCTTCGCGCGACGACGAGGCCCCGACCCCTGCGGTCGGGGCCTCGTCGTGCGTACGGCGCCCTGGTCGACCGCCGCGCGGCGTGCGGGGCCGCGTGCGGAGGCCGTGGAGGGCGCGTGGAGGGTGCGGGAGGGGTGCGGGGGTGTCGGGGGAGGTGCGGCGCCTATCCGACGGCGCCCAGCAGCCCAAGGACCGGTTCGGCGGGCGCCAGTACCTGCGCGGCCCCGTCCATGACCTGCATCGCCTGGTTGAGCTGGTTCAGCTCGTTCAGGTGCCCGCCGATCTCCTGGACCGAGGGCTGCGCGGCCGCCGGCATGTCGGGGGTCGCGGCCGCGGTCGGCAGGTCCGGCAGGAGGGGCAGCGGCGCGGCGGAGGCGGCGGGGGCGGCGAGGCCGGCGGCCGCACCGGCGAGGGCGACGGCGGCGAGCAGGCGCTGGGTCTTGGTCATGCCGTGTCAACGCGGGCGCCCCGGCAACGGAAACGCACGAGAGCCCCGATTCGTCCGAACCGGGGCTCTCGTTTCCAGAGCGGTGGTGGAGGGATTTGAACCCCCGATGGGTTGCCCCATACTCGCTTTCGAGGCGAGCTCCTTCGGCCACTCGGACACACCACCGAGAGAGATCCTAGCCCACGGTGGGGAGTGGTTTGCAAATCCGCCCCGAGTTGCCCTCCTCACGGCGCTCCCGTGGACCTCCGGGCGGCCTTCCGCGGCGGCCCTCGGAGGGCCGTCAGCGGTCGCGGAAGAAGGCCGTCAGCTGGGCCGAGCACTCGTCCCCGAGCACTCCGGCGATCACCTCGGGCCGGTGGTTGAGCCGCCGGTCGCGGACGAGGTCCCACAGCGAGCCGGCCGCGCCCGCCTTCTCGTCCACCGCCCCGTAGACCACGCGCGCCACCCGTGACTGGACAATCGCCCCGGCGCACATCACGCACGGCTCCAGGGTCACCACGAGGGTGCATCCGGGCAGCCGCCACTCGCCGAGCTCCGCGGCCCCCCGCCGGAGCGCCAGGACCTCGGCGTGCGCGGTCGGGTCGGCCGTCGCCTCGCGCTCGTTGTGCCCCGTCGCCAGGACGGAGCCGTCGGGCGCGAGGAGGACGGCGCCGACCGGCACGTCGCCGGCCCGCGCCGCCGCCACGGCCTCGGCCATCGCCCGGCGCATCGCGCCGTGCCAGGGGTCGCGGACCGGATCGGCGGGCGCCGTTCCGGCCCGCGGCGGACCGGGCCGTTCCTCGGTGCTCACTAGCGGACGGTCTCCAGTACCTCGGAGGCGCCCAGCGCGTCCGCGATCTCGGCGAGGGCGTCCTCGGCCAGGGAGAGCAGCTCCTTCTGGGACATGCCGAGGTCGGCGAGGATGTGCAGGTCCCCGATCGGCCCGGGCGGGACGGCCTCCTCGGAGGTCTCCGCGTCGTCGTCCCCGTCCTCGTCCGGCCCGGCGGCGGCCGCGGGCTCGCCGTCCTCCGTGCCGTCGAGGTCGGTGAAGTCGTCGAGGTCGTCGTCGGAACCCGGGTCGCGGCCGAGCAGTTCGTCGGTCAGCAGGATCTCCCCGTACGAACTCCGGGCCGCGGCAGCCGCGTCCGACACGTAGATGCGGGGGTCGTCCTCGCCGTCGAGGCGGACGAGGGCGAACCAGGAGTCCTCCTGCTCGATGAAGACGAGGACGGTCTCCTCGTCGTCGGCCGAGGCTTCACGGGCCAGTTCAGTCAGATCGGACAGCGTCTCGACGTCGTCGAGATCCGTGTCGCTCGCTTCCCACCCGTCTTCGGTGCGCGCGAGCAGTGCGGCGAAGTACACCGTGACTCTCCCACTGGTCATAGGCGTGCCGGTTGGGGGTCCCCCCGGCCGGAGGTCGGGCGAGGTGGAACGGTCGTCATGCCGTTCCGTGCCCCGCCCAATCGGCATCGTGGCAGAAACGGCGGCGTTGCGAGAGGTCTTCCGCGCTTGCGTCGCGTGGCGCCGCGCCGCCCTTCGGCCGGGTCAGGGCAGGTGGGGCGAGGTCCGGGGCCCCGGCGAGCGGCTCCGAACACCGTGCGAAATCCTTTCCGCGGCCCGCATCGGGGGGATCGGTCGGGCGGATCGGCGCGGCGGAACGGAGGGGCGGATCCCCGGCGGATCGCGGGGCGGATCCGGCCGGCCCGGCGCGCGGCACGGGCGCGCCGTGCGGTCCCCCGTGCCGGGGGCGGTCGCCGTCGCCGGGTCCTGGACGCGCAGGTCGGGGCCTAGAACCAGCGGAACGTACGCATCCGCATCTGCTGGCGCATCCGGGCCGCGCGGGCCCGCCGCGGCTGGACGCGGTCGCGCAGCTCGCGGGCCTCGTGGAGCTCGCGGAGGAACTGGGCGCGCCGCTGTCTGCGCTGCGCCGCCGTCTCCTCGGGACCCGCGTCCGTCCGGTCCGTCGTTTCCCTCTGCTTCTGGTCGTGCATCGGCACCACCCCGGGCTGGTTGCGTCGTCCTCCGTCGCGTCGCGACGGAGACCCCCCGCTCCCACCTTCCCCCGGACAGGCACTTTGACGCCAGTGCCGGACAGCACTCGGCAGGGCCCGGCCCGGTTACTGTTGGGTCCATGCGGATCCACGTCGTCGACCACCCGCTGGTGGCGCACAAACTCACCACGCTGCGCGACAAGCGCACCGACTCCCCGACCTTCCGGCGGCTCGCCGACGAACTGGTCACCCTCCTCGCGTACGAGGCCACGCGGGACGTGCGCACCGAGCAGGCCGACATCGAGACCCCGGTCGCCCCGACCACGGGCGTGAAGATGTCGTACCCGCGTCCGCTGGTCGTCCCGATCCTGCGGGCGGGCCTGGGCATGCTCGACGGCATGGTGCGGCTGCTGCCGACCGCCGAGGTCGGCTTCATGGGCATGGTCCGCAACGAGGAGACCCTGGAGGCCTCCACGTACGCGACCCGGATGCCCGAGGACCTCTCCGGCCGCCAGGTGTACGTGGTGGACCCGATGCTGGCCACCGGCGGCACGCTCGTCGCGGCGATCCAGGAGCTGATCAAGCGCGGGGCGGACGACGTCACGGCCGTCGTGCTGCTGGCCGCTCCGGAGGGCATCGAGGTCATGGAGCGCGACCTGGCCGGCCAGCCGGTGACGGTCGTGACGGCGTCGATCGACGAGCGCCTCAACGAGCACGGCTACATCGTGCCGGGCCTGGGCGACGCCGGCGACCGCATGTACGGCGCGGCCGAGTAGCGCCTCAGCACCTGGAGGAGGGCGCGGGAGCGGGGTGGGCCAGTGCGGCCAGCACCTTGTCCGCGTCCTCCTTCTTGCTGAGCTCCTTGAAGGCCGTGCCCAGGATCAGGTCGACGTCCGCGGTCGCGCGGGTGTCGGTCTGCTGCGTGGCACCCGTCAGCTGGGCGCCGAGCACGGAGTAGGCGGCCTTGTCGGTCTTGGGCGAGCCGAGCAGTATCCCGGTGCCGGCCACCTTCTTGTCGAAGGTGGCGGGGGCGTTGCCGACCTTGCCGACCTTGAAGCCGCGTTTGCGGAGCTCGTCGCCGACCGCCTTGGCCAGACCGCTGCGCGGGGTGGCGTTGTAGACGTTGACCGTGATCTGGGCCGGTTCGGGCAGCGCGACGGCCGGTGCCGCGGAGGCGGCCGCCGTACGGGCCCGGGTCGTGCCGGTGCAGTCCTTGCCGTGGCCCGCGGCGGTCTTCTTGTCGTCGCCCCGGAACACGTCGATGAGCTGCAGGGTCCCGTATCCGAGCAGGCCGAGGGCCAGGATCGAACCGAGGATTGCGAGCACGATCCGGCGGCGCCGGGGGCGGCGCATGCGGGGGTAAGCGGTACCCGTGACGCGGTACTTTCCGCCCATGCCAGGGGGAGTGAGCATGCTCATGGGCGCAGCGTAGTGCGACCTGGTGACGATGCCTACTAAATGATCTATGAATAGCCCACGGGAGACCCGAAAGGCGCAACCCGCGCCTTTCGGGCGGCGGGGCTCAGCCCAGTTCGAGCACGCGGGCGTGCAGCACCTGGCGCTGCTGGAGGGCCGCGCGCACCGCGCGGTGCAGCCCGTCCTCCAGGTAGAGATCGCCCTGCCACTTCACGACGTGCGCGAAGAGGTCGCCGTAGAACGTCGAGTCCTCGGCGAGGAGCGTCTCGAGGTCCAGCTGGCCCTTGGTGGTGACGAGCTGGTCGAGGCGGACCGGGCGCGGCGCGACGTCCGCCCACTGCCGGGTGCTTTCCCGGCCGTGGTCGGGGTACGGCCGCCCGTTTCCGATGCGCTTGAAGATCACACGGAAAGCCTACCGGGCCGGTGCCCACGGGCGCAGCCTCGGGACGGCGGTGCGAAAGTGGCAAATGCCGCCAATTAGGGAGTGATCTATGTCGGACAGCACCCTGGAAAGCACCCCCTCGGGCGGTGCGGGCCCGGCCGCGGAGATCGCCGCCGGTTACGCGTTCGACGGGCCCGCGCTCGACCTGGGCGCCCTGCTCTGGGGCGGTGCCTGCCTCCCGGAGCACCGGATCCGCATCCCGCTCGCGATGCTCAACCGGCACGGTCTGGTCGCGGGCGCGACCGGCACCGGCAAGACCAAGACCCTCCAGCTGATCGCCGAGCAGCTGTCCGCCCAGGGCGTACCGGTCTTCCTCGCCGACATCAAGGGCGACGTCTCGGGCGTTTCGGCGCCGGGCGCCCCGAACGACCGGATCACGGCCCGGGCCGCCGAGGTGGGCCAGGAGTGGCGGCCGGCGGGGTGCCCCGCCGAGTTCTACGCGCTGGGCGGCCTCGGGTCCGGCATCCCGGTCAGGGCGAGCGTGACCAGCTTCGGCCCGGTGCTGCTGTCGAAGGTCCTCCAGCTGAACCGGACGCAGGAGCAGTCCCTCGGGCTGATCTTCCACTACGCCGACGCCAAGGGCCTGGAGCTGGTCGACCTCAAGGACCTGCGGGCCGTGGTCGCCTTCCTCGTCTCCGACCGGGGGAAGGCGGAGCTCAAGGGCATCGGCGGCCTCTCGACGGTGACCGCCGGCGTCATCCTGCGGGCCCTGACCGCCTTCGAGCAGCAGGGGGCGGCCGAGTTCTTCGGGGAGCCCGAGTTCGACACCGGCGAGCTGCTGCGGACCGCGCCCGACGGGCGGGGCCTGGTCTCCGTACTGGAGCTGCCGGCCGTGCAGGACCGGCCGCAGCTGTTCTCCACCTTCCTGATGTGGCTGCTGGCGGACCTGTTCCACGACCTGCCGGAGGTCGGCGACGTCGACCGGCCGAAGCTGGTCTTCTTCTTCGACGAGGCGCACCTGCTCTTCGACGGCGCGTCCAAGGCGTTCCTGCAGGCGATCACCCAGACGGTGCGGCTGATCCGCTCCAAGGGCGTCGGGATCTTCTTCGTCACCCAGACCCCGAAGGACGTCCCCGGGGACGTCCTCGCGCAGCTCGGCAACCGGGTGCAGCACGCGCTGCGCGCCTTCACCCCCGACGACGCCAAGGCGCTCAAGGCGACCGTGCGGACCTTCCCCGTCTCCGCGTACGACCTGGAGGAGGTGCTCACCGGGCTCGGCACCGGCGAGGCCGTGGTCACGGTGCTGAGCGAGAAGGGCGCCCCGACACCGGTGGCGGCCACCCGGCTGGGCGCGCCGCGGTCCCTGATGGGGCCCGTCGACCCCGCGGACCTGGACCGGGCGGTCAAGGCTTCGCCGCTGTACGCGCGGTACGCCGAGGCCGTGGACCGCGAGTCGGCGTACGAGAAGATCAGCGCCGAGCAGGCGGCGGCCGAGGCGGCCGCCCTGGCGGCGGCGCAGGCCGCGGAGGCGGAGAAGCAGGCGGCGCGCGCCGGGAAAGAGGCGGCGCGCGCCGGGAAACGGGCGGGGCCGGCCGGGCGGCGCGCGCCCGAGGAGCCGCCGTCGGTGGTCGAGCAGGTGGTGGGCAGCGGCCTCTTCACGTCGCTGGCCCGGTCGGTCGGGACGCAGTTGGGCCGGGAGATCTCCCGCTCGATCTTCGGGACGGCCCGCCGGCGGCGGTGACGGGGCCGGGGCCAAGGGGGGTGCCCGGCCCTGATCCGCCGGACGCCCCCTACTCGGGCTCGGTGAGGTTCCGGCGCAGCGCGGCCCCGTAGACCTGGTCGGCGTCCAGGTGCCGCAGCTCCTCCGAGATCAGCTCCGCCGTGGAACGGATCTTCAGGGCGACCTTGCGGTCGGGCTGGCCCGGTACCCCGAGGACGGCCAGGGCGCCCTGGGGCCGGTCCACCGAGATCTCGCCGGCCTCGGTCCGCAGCCGTACCCGCGTGATCACCGGCCCCTCCGTGACCACCCGCTCCACCGGCACCTTCAGCCGCGCCGACAGCCAGCGGGCCAGCAGCTCGGCGCTCGGGTTCTCCGCCTCGCTCTCCACCGCGGCCCCGGTCACCGGCTGCCGCTGCTGGTCCAGCGCGGCCGCCAGGAGCGAGCGCCACAGCGTGAGCCGGGTCCAGGCCAGGTCGGTGTCGCCGGGCGCGTACGAGGTGGCCCGGTCCTCCAGCGCGCCGAGCTGGTCGGGGTTGGCGTACGCGTCGGTGATCCGCCGCTGGGCCAGCACGCCCAGGGGGTCGCGGCCCACGTCGGCGGGGGCGTCCGCGGGCCACCAGGCCACCACGGGGGCGTCCGGCAGCAGCAGCGGCAGGACGACGGAGCCGGTGTGCCGGGTGAGCTCGCCGTGCAGCCGCAGCAGCACGATCTCGCCGCTCCCGGCGTCCGAGCCGACGCGCAGCTCGGCGTCGAGCCGGGTCTGGCGCTGCAGGTGGTGGGCCCGGGCCGTGCGCTTGATGACGGCGATGATCCGGCAGGGGTGTTCGTGGGAGGCCTCGGAGGCCGCCCGAACCGCGTCGTACGCGTTCTCCTCGTCCGTGACGATGAGGAGGGTGAGGACCATGCCCAGGGTCGGGCTCCCGATGGCACGGCGCGCCTCGAGCAGCGCGGCGTTGACCTTGCTGGAGGTGGTGTCGGTGAGTTCGGTCTTCATGGTCGCGAGTCTCGCAGCCCTTCCGTGGTCAGGAGGTGCGCTTGGTGGTCTTGGCGGCGGCCGGGGCGGGCCTGGCCGGCTGGGCGGCCTTGGCGGCCCCGTACCCGGTGGCGGCCCGCCCGGTGCGGGGCGCGGAGGTCCGGGCGGCGGCGCTCGTCGCGCCGTCGTCCCGGGCCGCGGTGGCCGCCTTCGCCGTCTTCGCCGTCGTCTTGACCGGCGGCCGGCCCGCCGCGTCGCCCGGGGCCCCGGCCTCGGCCGCCGCCCGGGCGGGCCGCGCCGTCTCGGCCGGCTGGGCGGTCTTGGCGGCTCCGTACCCGGTGGCGGCCCGGCCGGTGCGGGGCGCGGAGGTCTGCCCGGCCGTGACGGCCGCGCCGGACTTCGCCGCCCGCGCGGCGGCGGCCGTACCGGCCTTCGCGGCCTTGGCCGCCGCCTTCATCTCCTGCTTGTGGAGCCGTACCTGGGCCAGTGACTCGGGGCCGGTGATGTCGGCCGCCGAGCGGTAGCATCCGTCCTCGCCGTACGACCCCGCGGCCTCCCGCCACCCGCTCGGCCGCACCCCGTACTGCTTGCCGAGCAGGGCGAGGAAGATCTTCGCCTTCTGTTCGCCGAAGCCGGGCAGCTCCCTGAGCCGGGCCAGCAGCTCGGTGCCGCTGCCGGCGCTCTCCCAGAGGGCGGCGGCGTCGCCGTCGTAGTGCTCCACCAGGAACTGGCACAACTGCTGGATCCGCTGCGCCATCGAGCCGGGGTAGCGGTGCACGGCGGGCTTCTCCGACAGGAGCGCGGCGAAGGACTCCGGGTCGTACGCGGCGATCGCGTGCGCGTCGAGGTCGTCCGCGCCCATCCGGGTGGCGATGGTGTACGGGCCCGAGAACGCCCACTCCATCGGCACCTGCTGGTCCAGCAGCATGCCGGTCAGGGCGGCCAGCGGGCTGCGGCCGAGCAGGGCGTCGGCCTCGGGCTGCTGGGCCAGGTGGATCTGGATGTCCATGTCTCCATGGTCGGCGCTTCCGCGTTCCGCCGCGCGGGCGCGACTCCGGATGGCTAGCGTGATGGACCGGGACGAATTGCCGCATTCGGTGATCGCGATCGAACGAGACGGAGCCAGATCAATGACTGATTTCCCGGAAGGCGCGCCGTGCTGGGCGGACGCCATGTTCGCCGACCTGGAGGGTGCCAAGAGCTTCTACGGGGACGTCCTCGGCTGGACGTTCGGCGAGAGCGCGAGCGAGTACGGCAACTACACGCAGGCCTATTCGGACGGCAAGGCCGTCGCGGCGATCGTCCCGCCCATGCCCGGCTCCGAGGGCCACTCGGCGTGGTGCCTCTACCTCTCCTCGCGCGACGTGAACGCGACCGCGGAGAAGGTCAAGGCGGCCGGCGGCACGCTCCTGATGGAGCCGATGCAGGTCGGTTCGTTCGGCTCGATGATGCTCGCCACGGAGCCGGGCGGGGCGGTCTTCGGCGCGTGGCAGAGCGGTGACCACAAGGGCTTCGAGAAGACGGGCGAGCCGGGCTCCTTCGCCTGGGCCGAGTTCTTCAGCCGCGAGCCCGCCAGGACCGACGACTTCCTGCGCGCCGTCTTCCCGTACCACGCGAAGAAGATCGACGACCCGGGGATGGACTACAAGGTGTTCGACCTCGGCGGCGAGATGCCGGTGCTGGGGCGGATGCAGATGGGCGACGACTTCCCGCCGCAGGTCCCGTCGTACGTGTGCGTCTACTTCGCGGTGGACGACTGCGACGCGGCGGTCAAGCGGGCCACGGACCGCGGGGCGACGCTCCAGTTCGGCCCGATGGGCAGCCCCTTCGGGCGCTTCGCGGCCCTGACCGACCCGCAGGGCGCGAACTTCTCGGTGATCGACATGACGACCACCGAGGGCGAGATGCCGAACATGTCGGACGCGTAGCGGGGCCGCACGGGCGGGCCCGCGGCCGGGGTCAGCCCGCGGTCGGGGTCAGGAGCGCGTCGGCGACCGCCGTGCGGGCGTACAGCACCGAGCGGCCGCTGCGGTGGGCGGTGACCAGGCCGGCGTCGCGCAACGCCGTCAGGTGCTGCGAGACGCCGGCCGTCGACAGGCCCGAGACGCGGGCGAGTTCGGTGGTCGAGGCCGGGGTGTCCAGCTCGGTCAGGAGCAGGGTCCGGGAACGGCCGAGGACCGCCGCCATCGCTTCGGCGGCACCGGTCGGGCGCGGTTCCCACAGGTTCCCGGTCCCGCGCGCCGGATAGGCCAGCTGGGGCGGCTCCCCCGCGCTGGTCCGGGTCAGCACCCGCGGCCAGGCGAAGACCGACGGCACGAGCAGCAGCCCGGCGCCGGCCTCGTCGCGGGTCAGCGCGCACGCCCGGCGCAGCAGGCTCAGCGTGCCGTCGTCCCAGCGCACCGTCTCGTGCAGCTCGTTGAGCACGTGTGCGGAACCGTGCTCGGCCACCTGCCGGGCCCGGTGGAAGACGTCGGCCTCCAGCAGCTTGCGGATCCGGGCCCAGTACGGGGCGAGCGCCAGCTCCCAGTACGTCTCCACCTCGGCCGCGACCTTCTCCAGCGCCGCGGCCGGGTCCTCGGCCAGCAGCCGCAGGCGGGGGCTCGTGCCGGAGCCGGTGCCGGTGGTGCGTTGGGTGCCGGTGTCCCGTCCGGTGCTGCGTGCCAGCGTGTCGAGGTCCCGCCGGACCTGTTCGGGCGTGCTCGCGCGCACCGCGTCGAGCTCCGCCCCCAGGGTGGGGAAGGGCGTGGCCGGGGAGGGGTTGAGGAAGTCGACGAGGTAGCCGTGGGCCGGCACCAGCTCCGCCAGCCAGCCGCGGTCGAGTCCGGCGGCGGCCAGCCGGGGGCGCACCTGGGCGACCCAGCGGCCGTGCAGGGGGGACGCGGCGGTGTCGCGCAGCAGGCGGTAGCCGGTCACCACCTCCCACATGGGAGAGACCGCGAACCGGGTCTGCGCCAGGTCCGCCGCGGAGAAGCTGAGTCCGGTGTCCATGAGCCGTGCCGCCCTCCCAACCCTGTTGGATTCGGCCAGAGCTTAATCAATTCCGGGCCGCCGGGGTCGCCCCGCAGGCTCCTCCCATGCCCACCAAGTCCGCTGCCTCCGCGCTGCTCCCCGCCTCCTTCCGGGGCCTGCCGCCCACCGTCTGGACGGTCTTCTCCGGCACGATCGTCAACCGCGTCGGGTACCTCGTCACCCCGTTCCTCGTCTTCTTCCTGGCCGCCCGCGGGGTGACCGGGACCAGCACCTCGTACGTGCTCGGGGCGCTGGGCGCCGGCAACCTGCTCGGGCCCGCCCTCGGCGGCGTGCTCGCCGACCGCCTCGGGCGCCGCCCGACCATGCTGCTCGGGCTGGTCGGCGCGGCGGCCGCGCAGGGCGCCCTGTTCCTCGCACCCGGGGTGCCGGCGATGGCCGCGGCCGCGCTGCTGGTCAGCGCCTGCGGCGCGCTCGTCGCGCCGGCCGCGTTCGCGCTCATGGCCGACACCGTCGAGCCGGCGCACCGGCAGCAGGCGTACGCACTGCTCGGCTGGGGCGTGAACATCGGCACGGCCGTGGCCGGGGTGCTCGGCGGGTTCCTGGCCGCCCGGGGCTACTGGCTCCTGTTCGCCGTCGACGCCGCGAGCATGCTGCTGTACGCGGCGGTCGTCGCGACCCGCCTGCCGGAGCCGCCGCGCGCCGCGGCCCCCGCCCCGGGCGGGACCGAGGGGGCCGGCGTCGGCTACGGCATCGTGCTGCGCGACCGGCTGGCCCTCGCGCTGCTGCCGCTGCTCGGCGTGCAGCTCTTCGTCTACTCCCTCACCGAGGTCGCGCTGCCGCTGGCCGTCCACGACAGCGGTCTGTCCCCGGCGGTCTACGGGGCCCTGGCGGCCGTCAACGCGGTCCTGGTCGTCGTCCTGCAGCCGTTCGCCACCGCCCGGCTGGCCCGGCTGCCGCAGCTGCCGGTGCACTGCGCGGGCAGCGTGCTCGTCGCGGTCGGCGTGGCGCTGACCGGGGTGGCCGACGGCGTCGCGGGGTACACCGCGTCGGTGGTGGTCTGGTCGGTGGGCGAGGTGGTCGTGGCGGGCATCGGTGCCGCGGTGATCGCGAACCTGGCGCCGGCGCACGCCCGCGGCCGCTACCAGGGGGCGTTCAGCTGGACGTGGGGCGTGGCCCGCTTCGGCGCCCTCACCCTCGGCGTCACCGTGTACACCGGCCTGGGCCCCGCGGTCCTGTGGTGGGGCGCCCTGGCCGCCGGCACCGCCTGCGCCGCCGCCACCCTGGCCCTGGCTCCCCGCACCCGCCCCCGCCTCACCCACGCCTTGGCGGCATGAGCCCCGAGCAGGGACGAGGGGGGCCGTGTCAGACCTTCTTGACGACGACGGTGTCCGGGAGGAGCTTTTCCAGATCGTCGGTGTCCGAGGTGAAGACGGTGACCTGTCCCTTCTGCTGTCGGGCAATGACGGCGAGCACGGCGTCGATCGCGTACTCGTGGCCGTGCAGCGTGGCGTCGGCCAGCAGTCGGCGGGCCTGGCGGGCTTCGTCCTTGCCGATGTCGGCGACCTTGAGCCGGGACAGCACCCAGTCCCAGCGCTGCTCGGTGGTTCTGCCGTCGTACGCCTCGACCAGCGTCATGGGTGAGGTCACCACCTCGGCCTCACCCCCGGCCGCGAGTTCGAGCCAGGCGATCATCTTCCGATCGCCGCGCACGGCCAGGGACAGGGCCTCGCAGTCGAGTACGAAGACGCGCGGTGGCCGCCGCTCGCGCTCACCGGCGCGCTTCTTCACGCGGCCTCTCCGGCATCGTGCCCTTCGGCGGTGCGGCGGCGCGCGTGCTCGGCGTCGAGATCACCCAGTCCCGCGAGGGCTGCCGCGCGCTCGTCCTCGGTGACCGGCCCGTGTTCCTCCTGCAGCCAGTCGACCAGCTCCAGCAGCCGGTCCCGATCGCGCTTGAATCGCAGCGCTTCGGCCACGTACGCCGAAAGCCCCCGCTCGGCCGCCTCGGCGCGGATCTCGGCGAGGAGATCTTCAGGGATCGTCACCGTGACTTTTTTCGTCGCCATACAAGAGACCATACTCCAGGTGTGAACGCCCTTACCGGGATTCGCCGAACCAGTCGGGCGTGCCGCAACCGGTCGGGCCGCACCACGTCGTCGTCCTCACCGTCAACCGGATCGCGGAGCCGCTCGCCTCGCTGACGGTCGCGCTGATCACCGGCACGTCCGGTCCGCAGGTCACTCTTGTTCCGATCGGTCCTGACGCCGGACTGACGAGGTACGACGAGTCGTACGTGGAGTGTGCTGACCTCCACACGGTCGCGAAGTCGCGGTTGCGGGGGAAGCTGGGGCTGCTCGCGCCGGGTGAACTGCACCGTGTGGAGGACTCGGTCCGGCTGATTCTCGGGCTGCAGCGCTGACCCGGTGCGCGGACTGAACTACGAGGGCATGACGCCGTGGATGCGGGACAGCGTGAAGACTCGTTCGGCGTCCCGCAGGTGGCACCACCCTTCGAGGTAGGGCGGGTCGAGTTCGAGGCGGCTCAGGGTACGGACGGTGCGGCTGCCCGAGGCTGCGACGTACTCGACCGTGATGGCGGTGCCGGCGTCGATGGCGTGGCCGAGCTGGCGCACGTCGGCGTAGGTCAGCTGCTCGGCGTACCCGGAGACGATCTCCTCGGTATCCGTTCCGAAGGGGACTCCGGTGCCGAAGGGATCGGGCTCGGGGGCGGTTGGCGGGACGTTCAGCAGGCGGGCTGCCAAAGCGTGTGCGTCGACGACCGCCGACACCTCTGCCGCCCGGTGCGCCGCACGTTCCCTGCCGGTCTTCGCAGAGGCCTTCCGTGGAATGGGAACAGCGGCGGCCCGCTGGGGCGGGACCTTCTCGATGCGTACGGTTCCGTCGGCGGCCTCGGCGACGGGCGCGTAGCCCTCGCTCCGTAGCGCGGCCAGGGTCCGGTCGGGCGCGGCGGCGCTGACGAGCACCGTCGGCGCGAGCTGCCGCAGCCCGAGTGAGGTGAGTCCTCGGTGGGCGGCGAGCTCGGCCAGGAGCGCCGGCTCGCCGCCGTGGATGACGCAGGCGGCGGGGGCGACGCGTACCCGGCCGTGACGGCGTGCCGCATCGGCGATGAGGTAGGACAGCGGCTGTGGCAGGGGCCCCGCCGCGATGGCGGCCAGCTCGGCCGAGATCTCGTCCGGAGTGCGGCCGGCGTCCAGGGCCCGGCGGATGCTGTCGGCGCTGAACCGCCACACCGAGGCCGCCCCACTGGTCTCACGGGCCGCGGTCGCATCCAGGAGCTCGACGAGGGATGCCGCGGGCGTGCCGCTGACGACGGCCGTGAGGTCGCCGCCGAGCAGGGCCGTGCCGGTGGCCTCGGGCAGCAGCCGTCGGCACTCGGCGGCCAGTTCCTCAGCGTCGCCGGCCAGCAGAGCCGCGCCGAGGGGAGAGAGGGAGCCCCGGGCGATGACGCCCAGCAGCTCGGCCTCGCGGATCGTGGTGGCGAACGGTGTCTCGTCCTGGAATGACGGGTGGGCGAGCGGACGGTGCCATGCCACGAGGGGGCCCAGATCCGTGGCGACCCGCGTGCCCCGTCCCTCCGGGAGCCGTGCCGCCGCGGCGAGGAGCCCACCGCGCGCCTGCAGGCAGCCGTCGCAGCGAGGTGTTCCGGCGAGGGCGGGGAGCACCTTGTCGTCCTCGCCGCGGGTCTCGGACGGGGTGCGCGGCAGCAGCCACCATGCCTGGAGAAGCACGGCGAACCGGGCCGCGGGTTCCTGCGCCGCCCAGGCGTCGTACTCCTTGGTGGGTGCGACGCGGGTGCCGTCCGTGGCCAGGAGCCCGACCGAGTGCGCGGTCTCCAGAGCGATGCGCACCACGGCGTCAACGGCATGTGCGGTCTTGCCGATTCGGCCCAGTTCGCGCGCGCCGACCCCACCGGACTTCAGCCGGGACGGTGGAGCCGCCGAGCAGACCGACAGGACCGAGGAGGCGTCGGCCGCGAAGGTCGTGGCTGCCGCTGCTGCCTCCCGCGTCACCTCCACAGCGGTGACGGACACCAGCTCCGCGGTGGGCGGTACGGGTTGGAACGGGGCATGCCAGTCGGGCCCGCGCAACGCCACCGCCACCTCGGCGGGCATGCGGTCCCTCCCGTAGCCGTGGTGATCACGGACGAGGAAGCCCCGGTCCAGGGCCCATCGCGCGCCCGGCCGGGAATCGGCCTCGGGAGCCCCGAACACGATGAACTCCGTCTGCGGCGACACCGACTCCGCTCGTCGCTGAAGCAGCTCCCGGGCGGCAGAAGGAGCCTTCGCGATCACGGAGGCCACGCGCTCCGGATCGCCGTGGTGTTCCAGGACGGCGGCCGCGCGCTGCTGCCTGGTGCCGACCGGTTTGATACCCAGCGCCACGAGCATGCCGCGCAGTTCCTCGGAGGTGACGCCTTCCAGCAGCTTCTCCAGCGGAGCGTCCAGCCCCAGGGGGGCGTCCCAGGCGTGCCGCAACGGGGCGGCCATGTGGAGATCCCCGTCACCGTCCGGCCAGACCAGCGCGTGATCGGCCAGGGTCTCCAGTACGACGTCGAGTTCCCGGGCGGCAGCGGGCGCCGTCGCTCCCAGGGTCTTCGCCAGGGCGCCGCGCGACACCACCCCCAGGGCGGCCAGTGTTTCGGCCACCTGCAGGCACGGCAGCGGGAGCCGCGGCAGAGCGAGCGCCACCGACCCCGGCCGTTGAAGGCGTTCCGCCACTTCCTCCATCGAGCGGGGCTCCGGAGCGGCCACAGCGTCCTTCCGCGCCGCGATGACGCGTGCCAGCCGCGCGCCGTCGAGACCGGCGAGCCAGGCGGTCAGTGTGGATCGGGACGTCATGACAGCACCTCGCCCGGCCGGGAACGTACACGAGGGCCGGATCCGGCCCGCACCGGGACCAAGGATTGCGCATCCCCTCGGTCCGTAGGTGCCGTACGGACGGGTTCACCCGGGGGTGAGCCACTGCCGGGCAGATTCCCGACGCCATCGACATGTCACCCGAGACATGAAGAATGTGGGGGATGAGCGAGACCGCAAGTGAGCCAGGGCGTGCCGTCGGCGCGATCAGGCGCACACCTGCTGAACCCTTGGGAGTACGAGGGATAGGTCATCGAGTCCGCGATGCGTGGAAATGTCCGGTTGTGAGGCAAGTGAATGAGACTGGAACTGAGGCCACGGAACGACGAAGGTCCCGACCGCTTGCGGTCGGGACCTTCGTTTGCCCTGGTGGGCAGAGGCGGAGGATACGAGATTCGAACTCGTGAGGGGTTGCCCCCAACACGCTTTCCAAACGTTCGTACGCCCGTCCAGCGGAAGCCGCACCCATCCTGACCTGCGGCGGAGCTACGAGCGTGGCCCCTGTCCGGACGGGACGGGGGCGAATGAGACCAGAACTGAGACCGGGCAGCCTGGGTCCGACGGGATCCACCTTTGTGGGACGGCCGGCCAGCCTACGCTTGTCCTCAGGTATGGGCCCGCGGATTGCTTCGTGGAGGAGCCGATCATGAGTGCTGCCCCGAACCTTCCGCTGCCGCCCCGTCGGCCTGAAGATCCGCATCCGCTGCGGACGATTCGGGAGATCCGGGAGTCCTTGCCCGAGCGGCAGCTCGGGCACTTCGACGCCGAACTCGCCGACACGGACATCGACGCTCTTCCGGAGATGCTTCACCGCTGGGCCACCTTCGGCAGTGACGGATTTCTTGATCGGCTTGAGGCGGTCCCGTTCGAGGGCCTGGAGTTCGGGCAGCGTTCCTACGACGACGCGGCGAGTGGCGAGTGATCTACCTGCTCGACACCAACCTGGTCTCCGAGATCACCACCCGGCCGAAGCCGGCTCCGGCGGTTGTGGCCTGGGCCCGTTCGGTCCCGTCCACCGGCCCCTACCTGAGTGTCATCACGATCGCGGAGATCGAGGCGGGCATCGCGGAGACACCGGACCTCGTACGGCGTGCCGCTTTCGAGCGGGCGCTCGAAAGCATCCGCGATGACTACAGCGACCGGATCGCGGCCATCGGAGAACGGGAGGCCCTCGCCTACCTCTCGCTTCATCGGAAGCTGAAGAGCGCCGGAACCAGCATTGATCCGCCTGATGCGCTGATCGCCGCCAGCGCCCTGGCGAACGGCTGGACTCTGGTGAGCCGGAACGTCAAGCACCTGGCCCGGACTGGCGCGCTCTTGCTCAACCCGTGGGAGGACGAGGGCTGACCTGCGGGCGGCTGTGTGAGCCCCCGCGGGTCGGCTTCGCGGAAGATCTGCGCCAGGGCGCGGGGTGCCGTGGAAGACCTGGCTGGTGTGCCGCGAGCGGTGGTGCGCCGCCACGGGGCGGACGCCCGGCTGCAGGCCGATGAGCGGACGGCCCGCGGTACGACGAAGGGCCCGACCGTTGAACGGTCGGGCCCTTCGTTTCGCCTTGTCAGGCGACTGCGGAGGATACGAGATTCGAACTCGTGAGGGGTTGCCCCCAACACGCTTTCCAAGCGTGCGCCCTAGGCCTCTAGGCGAATCCTCCGCCGCAAACAATACAAGACGTTGAGGGGTGCTCGCGAACGTGATCGCTCCGGAGGTCGGGAGGCTCGATCCCCGGGCGTTTCATCCGCTACTCTGGGGCCAGCCCCTCACGTGGCGCTATCTCACCCAACTCCCCCAGGGCCGGAAGGCAGCAAGGGTAAGTGGGCTCTGGCGGGTGCGTGGGGGGCGCTTGCGTTCCCGGGCGGCCCACGACGCGGGGCCGGCGCTCGTGTGCCGGGGGGCGTACGGGCGTCGAGGGGCGTCGGCGGGAGCCGGTTGTCGGCGGGCCCGGATAACCTCGTAAACGTGTCGTCCCTTGCGCTGTACCGCCGCTATCGCCCCGAGTCGTTCGCCGAGGTCATCGGGCAGGAGCATGTCACTGCACCCCTGATGCAGGCCCTGCGGAACAACCGGGTGAACCACGCGTACCTGTTCAGCGGTCCGCGCGGCTGCGGAAAGACGACCAGTGCGCGCATCCTGGCCCGCTGCCTGAACTGTGAGCAAGGTCCCACCCCCACCCCCTGCGGGGAGTGCCAGTCCTGCCGCGACCTGGCGCGCAACGGACCGGGCTCGATCGACGTGATCGAGATCGACGCGGCCTCCCACGGTGGCGTGGACGACGCCCGTGACCTGCGCGAGAAGGCCTTCTTCGGCCCCGCCGCCAGCCGCTACAAGATCTACATCATCGACGAGGCCCACATGGTCACGTCGGCCGGCTTCAACGCGCTGCTGAAGGTCGTCGAGGAGCCGCCGGAGCACCTCAAGTTCATCTTCGCCACGACGGAGCCGGAGAAGGTCATCGGGACCATCCGGTCCCGCACCCACCACTACCCGTTCCGGCTCGTGCCGCCCGGCACCTTGCGCGAGTACCTGGGCGAGGTCTGCGGCCGCGAGGGCATCCCCGTCGAGGACGGCGTGCTGCCGCTCGTGGTGCGCGCCGGCGCCGGATCCGTGCGTGACTCCATGTCCGTCATGGACCAGCTCCTCGCGGGCGCGGCCGAGGACGGTGTGACGTACGCCATGGCCACCTCCCTCCTCGGCTACACGGACGGCTCCCTGCTCGACGCCGTGGTGGACGCGTTCGCCGCCGGCGACGGCGCGGCCGCCTTCGAGGTGGTCGACCGGGTGATCGAGGGCGGGAACGACCCCCGCCGCTTCGTCGCCGACCTGCTGGAGCGGCTGCGCGACCTGGTGATCCTGGCCGCCGTGCCGGACGCGGGCGAGAAGGGGCTCATCGACGCCCCCGCCGACGTCGTGGAGCGCATGCAGGCCCAGGCGTCGGTGTTCGGCGCCGCCGAGCTCAGCAGGGCGGCGGACCTCGTCAACGCCGGGCTGACCGAGATGCGCGGCGCCACCTCGCCCCGCCTGCAGCTGGAGCTGATCTGCGCGCGCGTGCTGCTGCCCGCCGCCTACGACGACGAGCGCTCCGTGCAGGCCCGCCTCGACCGCCTCGAGCGCGGCGGCGCCGCCGCCGCGGCGTTCGCGGCTCCCGGTGCCGCGCCCGCGATGGCGTACGTGCCCGGGCCCGAGGCCCACGTCATGGCCCCGCTCCCGCCCGGCGGCGGGGCGGCCGCGGCCCGTGCGGCAGTGCGCGGCGCCCCCGCGACGCCCGCCCCCGCGACGCCCGCCCCCGCGACCCAGGTCCCCGCGGCCGCAGCTCCCGTCGCGCCCGAGCCCGTACCCGCCGCCCCGGCGCCCGAGCCCGCCGCCGCCCAGGCCGCGCCGGGCGCCTGGCCCGGTGCCGCCCAGCCCGGGTCCGGCCCGGTCGCGCAGCCCCCCGCCCCAGAGGCCGCCGCGGCCCAGGCCCCCGCCGGCGCCTGGCCGACCGCGCAGAGCGCCCCGGCCCAGCCCGCTCCCGGCGCCTGGCCCGGCGCGGCCCAGCCGGGCTCCGGCGCGCCCGCGCGCGGGGCCTGGCCCAGCGCCGCCCAGCCCGGTACGGGCGCCCCCGTGCAGCCCGCCCCGCCCACGCCGGCGCAGGCCGCCCCGGCCGCCGCCGCGCAGCCCGCGGCCGCCGCGCCGTCCGCCGCCATGGTCCAGGGCGCCGGCCAGGTGCAGGCCATGTGGCCGGGCGTCCTGGAGGCCGTCAAGAACCGCCGCCGCTTCACGTGGATCCTGCTGAGCCAGAACGCGCAGGTCGTCGGCTTCGACGGCAGCACCCTCCAGCTCGGCTTCCCCAACCCCGGAGCCCGGGACAACTTCTCCAGCAGCGGCAGCGAGGACGTCCTCAAGGCGGTCCTGGCCGAGCAGTTCCAGGTCAACTGGAAGATCGACGCCGTCGTCGGCGGCGTCCCGGCCGCCCCCGCCGGACCGTCGTACGGCGCCCCGGCCCCGCAGCGCGCGTACGCGCCGCCGACCGCCGCGGCCCCCGCCCAGCAGCCGGCCGCCCCGGCCGCGCCCCAGGTCCCGCAGGCCCCGCCCGGCCCGCAGGGCGCCGCGCACCCGCAGCCGGCCGCCCCCGTCCCGGTCGCACCCGAGGACGACGTACCGGAGGAGGACGACCCGGACCTGGTGGAGAGCGCGCTCACGGGCCACGAGCTGATCGTGCGCGAGCTCGGCGCCACGGTGGTGGAGGAATACACGAACGAGTAGCGGCCCGGCCTTGGGTGCCCGCACAAAGATCGCGGGGCCGGGCGGGCTAGGCTGCCTCCCGTGAAGGTCCTCGTCATCGGCGGCGGCGCCCGCGAACACGCCCTGTGCCGCTCTCTGTCCCTCGATCCCGACGTCACCGCGCTGCACTGCGCCCCCGGCAACGCCGGAATCGCGGAAGTGGCGGAGCTGCACCCCGTCGACGCGCTCGACGGTGCCGACGTGGCCCGCCTCGCCGCGGAGCTCGGCGTCGACCTGGTCGTGGTCGGCCCCGAGGCGCCGCTGGTCGCCGGGGTCGCCGACGCCGTGCGCGCGGCGGGCGTCGCGGTCTTCGGCCCGTCCGCCGAGGCCGCCCAGCTGGAGGGCTCGAAGGCCTTCGCCAAGGACGTCATGGCCGGCGCCGGCGTGCCGACGGCCCGCAGCTACGTCTGCACCACCCCCGAGGAGGTCGACGAGGCCCTCGACGCCTTCGGCGCCCCCTACGTCGTCAAGGACGACGGCCTGGCCGCCGGCAAGGGCGTGGTCGTCACCTCCGACCTGGCCGCCGCCCGCGCGCACGCGCTGGCCTGCGAGCGGGTCGTCATCGAGGAGTACCTCGACGGCCCCGAGGTCTCGCTGTTCGCGATCACCGACGGCACCACCGTCCTGCCGCTCCAGCCCGCCCAGGACTTCAAGCGCGCCCTCGACGGCGACGAGGGCCCGAACACCGGCGGCATGGGCGCGTACTCGCCGCTGCCCTGGGCCGACCCGAAGCTGGTCGACGAGGTCATGGAGACCGTCCTCCAGCCGACCGTCGACGAGCTGCGCCGCCGCGGCACGCCGTTCTCCGGCCTGCTCTACGCCGGTCTGGCGATCACCAGCCGCGGCGTGCGGGTCATCGAGTTCAACGCCCGCTTCGGCGACCCCGAGACCCAGGTCGTGCTGGCCCGGCTGAAGACGCCGCTGGCGGGCGTCCTGATGAACGCGGCCCGGGGCACGCTCGACGCCGAGGCGCCGCTCAACTGGCGCTCCGACGCGGCCGTCACGGTCGTCATCGCCTCCCACAACTACCCGGACACGCCCCGCACGGGCGACCCGATCGAGGGCCTGCCGGAGGTCGCCGCCGAGGACGCCCCGCACGCGTACGTCCTCCACGCCGGCACCCGCTCCGAGGGCGGACAGGTCCTCAGCGCGGGCGGCCGCGTGCTGTCCGTGACTGCGACCGGTTCCGACCTGGCGCAGGCCCGTGATCGGGCGTATAAGGCCGTCGGCCGGATCCGCCTCGACGGCTCCCAGCACCGCACGGACATCGCGCTGAAGGCGGCCGAAGGCCGCTGACCCCGCCGCGGGGACACGCAGGGCCCGGAGCGCGCACGGCGCGCCCGGGCCCTTGGTGTTCGACCGCCGGTTCGACTGCATCCGGCCGCCGTCGAACGCACCCAGCTTTACCCAAAGCCATTCCATCGGGTGAGCAATCGCCTATCCGGCTGACGGACACCCGAGCCCCAACTAGGGTGCCGCGCAAGGATTCCGGCACTTGGCCCACCGGCATTGCGATGTCGGTGGCGGGTGCCACGCTGGGGGAGTGAGCAAAGCCGCCGCAGGGCAGAAGCCGCAGGGCAGAGGGGGTGACGTCCGGCCGTGTCCGGAACCGCAATGGGTATCGAAGTGGGCGCGCTGACCGCGCGGGCCCGGGCCGCCGCCGTGCTGCGCCTGCGCAGCCGGGCGCTGGCCGTCGCGCTGCTGCCCGCCGCCGTCGCGGTGGTGCTGGTGGCCGCCCGCCAGACCGGCAGACTGGCCGGGGACACCTGGTCCGCCGTGACGCTCGTCGTGGGCGCCGTGGCGGGGCTGGTGCTGCTGCTCGCCGGGGTGTTCGCGGCCGTGGTGCTGTGCGCCGGCCCCGCGACGACGCCGACCGTCCCGGTCTCCGAGGCGGCCGCGCCCGACCTGTACCGCCTCGTGCGCGACCTGGCCGAGCGGCTGGAGGTCCCGCCCCCCTCGGCGATAGCGCTGACCCCCGACTGCGACAGCTGGCTGGAGGACCGTACGCACGCCACGCAGCGGCGCGGCGCGGCCGGCGACCCCGCCCCGCGCACGCAGGAGGCGGGCTTCGCCGCCGCGCCGGTCCTGGTGATCGGCTCGCCCTTCCTGTGGTGGATGCGGGTGGCGGAGCTGCGCGCCGTCCTCGCGCCCGTCGTGGCGGGCACCGGCCCCTCGGCCGACCCGGACATAGCCGGGGCCCGGCGGTTCATCCGCGGGCTCGACGCGGCCGTGGACGTGGGCCGGCGGCCCGGCCTCGGATGGGTTGCCCGGCTCGGCCGGCTGCTGCTCGGGCTGTGCCGCGCGGACGCCACCGAGATGGAGCGCGGGGTGGCCGCGGCCGCCTCCGAGCGCGCCCAGACCGTGGACTACGGGCTGCGCATCGTCGCCCAGGAGCAGGTGGGCCTCGCCTACGCGGGCTGGGACCGGCTGCTGACCCGGGTGGCGCTGCCCGCCTGGCGGATGGGCCGCTGGCCCTCCCGGTTGGACGCGGGCGTGGTCTCCGCCCTCACCGAACTGTCCCGGCGCGACCGGCTCGCCGAGGGCTTCGCCTCCCGGCTGGGCGAGCGGCCGGCCTGCGACCTGCTGGAGGAGCCCGGCGTGGTGGACGAGGCCGCCTCGCTGCTGGCCGCGCGGCTCTTCCACGGCGGACCGGCCGAGCCCGGCCCCGACTGGTCGCCGGTGGACTGGACGGCGTACCCGGAGGAGGTCGTCGACCGCAAGTGGCGTACCGAGGCCGCCCGCCTGCACCGCGCCCTGGACGCCCTCGCCCTCCCGGCCGGGTACGAACCCGCCCTCGCACCGCCCGCCCCCGCCCCGGCCCCGGCCGAGCCGGACGCGCCGGACGTTCCCCACGTACCGAACGGGCCCGACGCCCGCGCCACGCAGGACGCCCCCACCCCCGCGGACCCGACCGCCCCCGCGCCCGCCGCACCGGCGCCCGACGCCCTGCACGGCCCCACCCTGGAGCGGGTGTTCCTCTCCCTCGCCGCCGGCCAGGCCGAGGACCTGGCCGCCCGGCTCAGCGCCGACGCCGCCCGCGACGAGCGGCCGGCCACCAGCCCCGGCCGCCGCGGCGGCTCCGACGCGCTGCCCCTCTTCCCGCTCCAGCCGCCCCGCTCCGGTCGGGACCTGCTGGCCGACCACGTCACCGCCATGGTGTGCTGCGCGGCCGTCGACACCGCCGGGGCCGCCCCCGGCCTCGACTGGCTCGACGGCCCCGCCCTCCTCCTCGGAGGGGCCCGCCGCACCGACCTGACCCCGCGGGTGCTGTCCCTCGTCGAGGACGGCGATCCGGACCCGCTGCGCTCCTGGCTCGCCGAGCTCGGGGTCCGCCCCGAGAAGCCCGTGCGCCTGGTCTGAAAACGCCCCCTTTCCCCCGGTCCGACCGGACCGGTATGTTCCGCTCACGTCAATCCGCGACAAACGGTGACGGAGTGCGTGCGTAATGTGATGTGCTGGGACCAGTCGCGGACCACCCGCGGCAGACCGGCGGACGGCACACACGCACACGGCGCGCGGGACCGACCCCGCGCGCGTCCGGGGGGCGAGGGAGGGGAGCAGCGCATGGGCGAGGCGGACCAGACCGAGGACCGGATCCGGGACGGCGGCGGGTCCGCGCGGGCCGACGGCCCGGCGGGCCCCGGGACGCCGCCCCCGATCCGGCGGTGGGAGTCGGGCGCCCTCGCGCACGCGGTCACGGACCCCTTCGGGCAGGGCCCGCTCCCCTGGTTCCGCGGCAGCGAGGTCTACTTCGACGACACCGGCCAGGTCGTCCCCTGGTACGTCGACCCCGCGGCGGCCCCCGGCCAGGTCCCGGCCCCCCGCGCGGGCGCCGGCGGCCCGCGCAGCGCCGACGACGTGCACCGCCAGATCAAGGGCTTCGCCTCCACGGGAGCGGTCGCCCCGGGCGAGGCCATCGACTTCCACATCACCGTCGACCCGCCCCAGCAGTTCTCCGTCGACGTCTACCGGATCGGCCACTACGGAGGCGACGGCGCCGCGAAGATCACCACCAGCCCGAGGCTGTCCGGCATCGTCCAGCCCGCCCCGCTCACCGCCGACCGCACCGTCTCCTGCCACCACTGGTGGCTCTCGTGGCGCCTCCAGGTCCCCTCGTACTGGAACCTCGGCGCGTACGTCGCCGTGCTGACCACCGCCGACGGCTACCGCTCCCACATCCCCTTCACGGTCCGCGACGACCACCCGGCCGACCTGCTCCTGCTGCTCCCCGACATCACGTGGCAGGCGTACAACCTGTACCCCGAGGACGGCCACACCGGCGCCAGCCTCTACCACGCCTGGGACGAGCAGGGCCGGCTCCTCGGCGAGCAGGACGCCGCCATCACCGTCTCCTTCGACCGTCCGTACGCGGGCGCCGGCCTGCCCCTGCACGTCGGCCACGCCTACGACTTCATCCGCTGGGCCGAGCGGTACGGCTACGACCTCGCCTACGCCGACACGCGCGACCTGCACGCCGGCCGCGTGGACCCCACCCGCTACCGGGGCCTGGTCTTCCCCGGCCACGACGAGTACTGGTCCGTCCCGATGCGGCGCACCGCCGAGGCGGCCCGCGCGCACGGCACGTCCCTGGTCTTCCTCTCGGCGAACACCATGTACTGGCAGGTGGAGCTCTCCCCGTCCCCGTCCGGCGTCCCGGACCGGCTGCTGACGTGCCGAAAACGCCGGGGCCCGGGCAGACCCGCGCTCTGGCGCGAGGTGGACCGGCCCGAACAGCAGCTGCTGGGCATCCAGTACGCCGGCCGGGTCCCGGAGCCGGCCCCGCTGGTGGTCCGCAACGCCTCGCACTGGCTGTGGGACGCCACCGGCGCCGACGAGGGCGACGAACTCGCCGGCCTGGTCGCCGGCGAGGCCGACCGGTACTTCCCGCGCACCCAACTCCCCGAGCACGAGGGCCGCATCCTCCTCGCCCACTCCCCCTACCAGGACGGCGACGGGGCCCTGCGGCACCAGGAGACCTCCCTGTACCGGGCGCCGAGCGGCGCCCTGGTCTTCGCCTCCGGCACCTTCGCGTGGTCGCCCGCCCTCGACCGGCCCGGCCACGTCGACGAGCGGATCCAGCGGGCCACGGCCAACCTCCTCGACCGGATCTGCAAGCGCGACTGAGGCGCGCGACGCGGGACGCGGGCCGACCCCGGGAACGGAGCACGCCCCTCCGTGCGCGAGAATCGGTGTGCCCTCATACAGAACCACAGGGAGACACCGTGTCCGGATTCGTCGAAAAGCCCGAGCCGGTTCAGGTCCCGGGCCTGGTCCACCTCCACACCGGCAAGGTCCGCGAGCTCTACCGCAACGAGGCGGGCGACCTGGTGATGGTGGCCAGCGACCGCATGTCCGCGTACGACTGGGTGCTCCCGACCGAGATCCCGGACAAGGGGCGGGTCCTCACCCAGCTCTCCCTGTGGTGGTTCGAGCAGCTCGCGGACATCGTTCCGAACCACGTCATCTCCACCGAGCTGCCCGAGGGCGCCCCCGCCGACTGGGCCGGCCGCACCCTGGTCTGCCAGTCGCTGAACATGGTCCCGGTCGAGTGCGTGGCCCGCGGCTACCTCACCGGCTCGGGCCTGGCCGAGTACCGGCAGACCCGCACGGTCTGCGGACTCGCCCTGCCCGAGGGCCTCGTGGACGGCTCCGAGCTGCCCGCCCCGATCTTCACCCCGGCCACCAAGGCCGCGGTCGGCGAGCACGACGAGAACGTCTCGTACGAGGAGGTGGCCCGCCAGGTCGGCGCCGAGACCGCCGCCCTGCTGCGCCAGACCACGCTCGCCGTCTACGGCCGGGCCCGGGACATCGCGCGCGAGCGCGGGATCATCCTGGCGGACACCAAGTTCGAGTTCGGCTTCGCCGCCGACAGCGGGACCCTGGTCGCCGCCGACGAGGTCCTCACTCCGGACTCCTCCCGCTTCTGGCCGGCCGACCAGTGGCAGCCGGGCCGCGCGCAGCCCTCGTACGACAAGCAGTTCGTCCGTGACTGGCTGACCGGCGAGTCCGGCTGGGACCGCACGAGCGAGGAGCCGCCGCCGGCCCTGCCGCAGCACGTGGTCGACGCCACCCGCGCCAAGTACGTCGAGGCGTACGAGCTGCTCACCGGCAGCCCCTGGAACTTCTGACCCGGACGACCCGGACGGCGGATCGCCCGACCGCCCGACCGCCCGGCCACCCGGACCGCGCCCGGCCCCGCCCCCGCACCTTCGCGGGGGCGGGGCCGACGCACGTCCGACGGGTACCCCGAACACGAAGAAGGCCCCGGTCGTGATGACCGGGGCCTTCCCTCTGAGCGGACGACGAGATTCGAACTCGCGACCCTCACCTTGGCAAGGTGATGCTCTACCAACTGAGCCACGTCCGCATGCGCCGTAGCGCGAGACCTACTATACCCAACCTTTGAGGCGGGCGAGACGCACGGCCGCGTGCCGGTTCTCCGCACCCAGCTTCGCGGCCGCCGACGACAGGTAGTTGCGCACGGTCCCGGGCGACAGCGCGGCCCGCTCGGCGATCTCCGCGACCGGCGCGCCGTCCGCCGCGAGTTCGAGCAGCTCGGCCTCGCGGGCGGTCAGCGGCGAGTCGCCCGTGCTGATCGCGTCGGCCGCCAACTCCGGGTCCACGTACCGCCCTCCGGCGTGCACGGTCCTGATGATCTCGGCGAGGCGCTGCGCCGAGACGGTCTTCGGGACGAAGCCCCGCACCCCGGCCGCCAGGGCCCGCTTCAGGTAGCCGGGCCGCCCGTGACTGGTCACGATCATGGTTCGGCAGTCCGGGAGTTCGGCCCGCAGGGATGTGGCGACGCTCACACCGTCCGCCCCCGGCATCTGGAGGTCGAGCACGGCCACGTCCGGCCGGTGGGCCCGGGCCATCGCCAGCGCCTCCGGCCCCGAGGCGGCCTCCGCGACCACCAGCAGGTCGTCCTCCAGGCCCAGCAACGCCGCCAGCGCGCCCCGGATCAGGTGTTCGTCGTCGGCCAGCAGGACCCGTACGGCCGCCCCGCCCGTGCCCCCGCTCATGCCGCTCCCCCGCTCACGCCCGTACCCGTACCGCGCCTCACGCCCAGGTCCCTTCTCCAGTCGCCGCCACCGTCGCCGCCCCCGCCCCCGCCGGCACGGTCGCCGTCAGCCGGAACCGGCCGCCCGCCACCGGCCCGGCCTCCAGCGTGCCGCCCAGCACCGCCAGTCGCTCCCGCAGCCCCGCGAGGCCCGACCCGGGTGCGCCCGAAGGCGCCTGCGGCGCCCCGTCGTTCTCGATCTCCAGCACCGCGGGCGCCGCTCCGGCACCGCCGGCGAGGTGGATCAGGCACTCGCGCGCGTCCCCGTGACGCAGCACGTTCGTCGTCGCCTCCCGCACCACCCAGCCCAGCGCGGACTGCACCGCGGCCGGCAGTGCGCCGCCGGCCGAGCCGTCCACCCGGCAGTCGATCCCGGCGGCCGCCAGCACCCCGCGGGCGCCCTCCAGTTCCACCGCCAGGTCCACGCCCCGGTAGCCGCGTACCACTTCCCGCACCTCCCGCTGCGACTCGCGCGCGATCCGCTGCACCTCCACCATCTGGTCCACGGCCTCCGGGCGTTCGCGCCGGGCCAGCTGGACGGCGAGCTCGCTCTTGAGCGCGATCACCGCGAGGTTGCGGCCCAGTACGTCGTGCAGGTCGCGCCCGAAGCGCAGCCGCTCCTCGGCGACCGCCAGCCGGGCGCGCAGCTCCCGCGAGCGGTCCAGTTCCCAGACGATCCGCAGCAGCCAGGCGGAGAACCCCGAGGTGATGGCGAAGAACCCGGCCACGGCCAGCGCCGCGACGCCGTACCCGAGGGCCTCCCAGCCCGACCGTCCGAAGGCCAGCACCGCGACCACCGTCCCGGCGGCGGCCCCGAGGGTGGCGTACACCGTGTCCCGGACGCGGCGCAGGCACAGCACCAGCCCGAGGACGCCGAAACCCACCGGGCCGAGCACCAGCGTGGGCAGCGCCCGGTCGTCCCCGGCCAGCCCCGCGGCCGCCAGGCCCAGGGCGCCGAGCGCGGTCGCGGCGGTCAGCGCGGCGAGGGCCGTCGCCCCGCGCACCGGCCGCTCGCGCCGCCCGCCCACCCATGCCAGGGCGCGGCTCGACACCACGCCCATCAGCACCGCGTGGCCGCAGATCAGCAGCTCCAGCAGGAGCACGGCCGGGCCGGAGGAACGCGTCCCGACCGCCGCGCCCGCGACGGTCAACACCTCCGTCACGGCGAAGAACACGTACGAGCCCCGTGTGTAGAGCTCCACCTTCGACGCGCTGCCGCGTCCCTGCCACCACCCCGTCAGCCTGGACATGCCGGCCGCCCCTTCCCCGATCCCCTCAGCGCCGCGGCTCCCAGCGGAACCAGCGCCGCACCGCGTCCCCCGTGATGATCGCCCAGGCGAGCGTGAGGACCGCGGCCTGCACCAGGTTCCCGGCCCCGGCGGTGCCGAGCCAGCCCGCGCGGACGAACTCCATGGCCCCGGTGAACGGCAGCAGGTCGCAGACGTCCCCGACCGCGTCCGGCAGCACCTCGCGCGGCATCAGCATCCCGGAGCCGAGCACGGCGGCCAGGAACAGCGGCAGGGTGCTGAGTCCGGCGGTCTCCACGGTCCGGGTGACGGCCGAGGTCAGCGCGGCCAGCCCGGCCGACAGCGCGGCGACGGCCAGGATCCCGAGGAGCAGCAGGTCCGGCCGCCGCGGCGCGGGTACGTCGAGCAGGGCCGTGCCCCCGACGGAGAGGACCGCGCACTGGGCGAGGGCGATGACGGCGGCGGGCAGGGCCGCGCCGACCAGGATCTCGGTGTCCGTGGGCTCGCCGGTGCGCAGCTGCTTGAGGACCAGTTCCTCGCGGCGTGCGGTGTAGGTGGCGGTCAGGCCCATGTAGAGGACCAGCACCAGGATCAGGCCGGTGCCGCCGACGAGGGTGGCCGCCCCGGCGCCCATCGGCAGGTCCGCGGCGTCCATGCCGGTGACCGTCGAACGCAGCAGGAACAGCATCGCGGCGGGCATGAGCAGGGCGAGGGTGAGGCTGTTGCGGTTGCGGCCGAGCAGCGTGAGCTCGGCCCGGCCGAGCGCGGCCAGGCGCGCCCCGCCGGGGGCCGTCCGGCGGGGCCGGCGGCCTTCGGTGGTGGTGGGGTGGCTCATCGGACACCTTCCGGGGTGCGGTCGGCGATCTCCAGGAACGCCTCTTCCAGGGACGGGGAGCGGGCGTCGAGCCGGTCCAGCGCCGTGCCGGAGTCGGCCGCCCAGCGCAGGAGTTCGCCGAGGGTCTCCTGCAGCGTGGTGGTGCGGATCTCCACCCGCGGGCCGTCGGCCGCCGCCCGCAGCGCGAGCGGCAGCCGCGCCGCGGGCACGTCCGCGGGCAGCCGGAACCGGATCCGGGCCGGCCGGGAGGCGGTCACCTCGCCCGGGGTGCCGGCGAGGACGAGCTCGCCGGCGTGCAGGATCGCGAGCCGGTCCGCGAGCTGTTCGGCCTCCTCGAGGTAGTGGGTGGTGAGCAGCACGGTGGTGCCGTCGTCGCGCAGTTCCCGGACGAGGTCCCACGTGTCGCGGCGGCCCTCGGGGTCCATGCCGGAGGTGGGTTCGTCGAGGAAGAGCACCTCGGGGCGGCCGAGCAGGGCGAGCGCGAGGTCGAGCCTTCGCCGTTCGCCTCCGGAAAGCTGCTTCACGCGGACGGCGGCCCGGTGGGCGAGTCCGACCCGTTCGACGACCTCCGTGCGCCGGCCGGCGCCGGTCGGCCCGCGGGCGCCGGTGGTGCAGCCGGCCCACATGCGTACGGTCTCGGCGACGGTGAGGTCGGCGGGGAAGCCGCCCTCCTGGAGCATGACGCCGGTGCGCGGGCGGACCTCCGCGCGGTGGGCGTACGGGTCGAGGCCGAGGACGCGGACGGTGCCGCCGCCGGGCCGGGCCAGGCCTTCGAGGAGTTCGACGGTGGAGGTCTTGCCGGCCCCGTTGGTGCCGAGCAGGGCGAAGACCTCGCCGCGGGCGACGGAGAAGGAGACGCCGCGGACGGCGTCGAAGCCGCCCGCGTAGGTGCGGCGCAGGGCGTCGGCGGTGATGACGTGGTCGGTGCCGGGGCGTTCGGACGTGGTGGAGGTCATGCCTCCAGGTTTCCGGCGCCCCGGTGCGGCGGGCAGTGCGTGATGTCACCGGCCTTCCTGACATTTGTCAGGGTCGGCGGAAACGCGCGCCGCGCGGCGGGGAATCCCGTACGGGAAAACGCAGAAGGCCCGGTCGATGACCGGGCCTTCTTCCTGAGCGGACGACGAGATTCGAACTCGCGACCCTCACCTTGGCAAGGTGATGCTCTACCAACTGAGCCACGTCCGCATGCCTCCGACCACCAGCTTGAAAAAACTGGAGCCGCCGGGCGGTGCGAGCACCACTCTACCCGATCCACCGAAGTGGTTGGTAAAGAGATGCAGAGCGGGTGACAGGAATCGCACACTGCGCCTTCCCCCTGGAAGGGGGATGTTCTGCTACTGAACTACACCCGCACGACCTTGTGGGCTTCTGACCTGCGGTCTCGGCCCCTTCGGCGTGATCCACACACTAGCCGATCGCGAGGGGGGTTTGGCAAATCGCGGTGGTCGGGGCGGTGGCCCCGCGGTGCCGCGGTGCCGGGCGGCACCGCGGCGGCGGGGTCGGGACGTGGCCCCGGTGGGCCCCCGGCGGTCGCCGGCGGGCTCAGTGGGCCTCGGTGTAGGCCTCGTACACCTTCTTCGGGATCCGGCCGCGCGGCGGTACGTCGAGCTGGTTGGACCGGGCCCAGGCGCGGACCACGGCCGGGTCGGGTGCCAGGGCGGTGTGCTTGAAGGTCTTGCCGGAGCGCGCCTGGCGGCGGCCGGCCGCCACGTAAGGGGCGAGGCCCTCGCGCAGTTCCTTTGCGTTGGCAAGATTGAGGTCGATCTCGTAGGACTTACCGTCAAGGCCGAAGACAACCGTTTCCGCCGCTTCTCCGCCATCGAGGTCGTCGGAGATCGTGACTACTACGCGCTGCGCCACGGATATCGGTCCCTTCGTGCGGCACCCGCCGTACTCACGCCGCTGTGACGTGCGGTGATGCCGACTGTATGGATGTTTCGGAACAATGCTGGTTTGTCGCTGAATCCCTGAGGATTCCTTTGTACCGCGATTCCCAATGCATTGTGAAGCCCAGTTAATTCTGCTGGCGTGTCCCACCGCAATCCTGTACGGGAGGTTTTCCGGGCGATTTTGTGAAGTGTTGGTGCGGGCGAAACGTGCCACCCGGGCGGCCCTGTGGATATCTACCCGCGTAGAAATTTCGGGCGGGTACGCTGAAGGAACCGCCGCACCAACCATCCATCGGGAGTGCCCGTGGCACGCGTCGTAGTCGACGTCATGCTCAAGCCGGAGATCCTCGACCCCCAGGGCCAGGCGGTGCAGCGTGCACTGCCGCGCCTGGGCTTCAAGGGGATCGCCGACGTCCGCCAGGGGAAGCGCTTCGAGCTCGAGGTGGAGGGCCCTGTCGACCAGGCCGCCCTCGACCGCATCCACGAGATGGCCGAAACGTTCCTCGCCAACACCGTCATCGAAGACTTCACCGTGAAGGTCGAGGACTGACGGTGACCACTCGCATCGGAGTCGTCACGTTCCCCGGAACGCTCGACGACCGTGACTCGCTCCGTGCCGTCCGCCTCGCGGGCGCCGAGCCGGTCTCGCTCTGGCACCGCGACAAGGACCTGCACCAGGTCGACGCGGTCGTCCTCGCGGGCGGCTTCTCCTACGGCGACTACCTGCGCGCGGGAGCCATCTCCCGCTTCTCGCCGGTCATGGAGACGATCATCGAGCAGGCGAAGGCGGGCATGCCCGTCCTCGGCATCTGCAACGGCTTCCAGGTCCTCACCGAGGCCCACCTGCTGCCGGGCGCGATGCTGCGCAACAACCACCTGCACTTCATCTGCCGCGACCAGAAGCTCCGCGTCGAGAACGCCGGGACCGCCTGGACCGGCGACTACGAGCAGGACGAGGAGATCTCGATCCCGCTCAAGAACATGGACGGCCGCTACGTCGCCGACCAGCGCACCCTGGACGAACTGGAGGGCGAGGGCCGCGTGGCCTTCCGCTACCTCGACTTCAACCCGAACGGGTCGCTGAACGACATCGCCGGCATCACCAACGCGGCGGGCAACGTCGTCGGTCTGATGCCGCACCCCGAGCACGCGGTCGAGCCGCTGGTCGGAACGGGTCGCACCGACGGCCTGCCGTTCTTCACCTCGGTCCTGAAGAAGCTGGTAAGCGCATGAGCCTCGACACCGTCAAGAACGCGACCGAGACCCCCGACGCCTCCCAGCCGTGGCAGGAGCTCGGCCTCAAGGAGGACGAGTACGCCCGGATCCGCGAGATCCTGGGCCGTCGCCCCACCGGTGCCGAGCTCGCCATGTACTCGGTCATGTGGTCGGAGCACTGCTCGTACAAGAGCAGCAAGGTCCACCTGAAGCAGTTCGGCGAGAAGGCCCCCGAGAACGACGCCATGCTCGTCGGCATCGGCGAGAACGCCGGCGTCGTCGACGTGGGCCAGGGTTACGCGGTCACCTTCAAGGTCGAGTCGCACAACCACCCCTCGTACATCGAGCCCTACCAGGGCGCGGCCACCGGCGTCGGCGGCATCGTCCGCGACATCCTCGCCATGGGTGCCCGCCCGGTCGCCGTCGTCGACCCGCTGCGCTTCGGCGCGGCCGACCACCCCGACACCAAGCGCGTCCTGCCGGGCGTCGTCGCGGGCATCGGCGGCTACGGCAACTGCCTGGGCCTGCCCAACATCGGCGGCGAGGTCGTCTTCGACGCCTGCTACCAGGGCAACCCGCTGGTCAACGCCGGCTGCATCGGCGTCATGAAGCACGAGGACATCCACCTCGCCAAGGCCTCCGGCCCCGGCAACAAGGTCATCCTCTACGGCGCCCGCACCGGCGGCGACGGCATCGGCGGCGTCTCGGTCCTCGCGTCCGAGACCTTCGACGACACCAAGCCCACCAAGCGCCCCGCCGTCCAGGTCGGCGACCCCTTCCAGGAGAAGCTCCTCATCGAGTGCACCCTGGAGATCTTCAAGGAGAAGCTGGTCGCGGGCATCCAGGACCTCGGCGGCGCCGGCCTGTCCTGCGCCACCTCCGAGCTGGCCTCGGCCGGTTCCGGCGGCATGCGCGTCGAGCTCGACACCGTCCCGCTGCGCGACGCGACGCTCTCGCCCGAGGAGATCCTCATGAGCGAGTCGCAGGAGCGCATGTGCGCGATCGTCGAGCCGCAGCACGTCGACCGCTTCATGGAGATCTGCGAGAAGTGGGACGTCATCGCCACCGTCATCGGTGAGGTGACCGACGGCGAGCGCCTGGAGATCTTCTGGCACGGCGAGCAGATCGTGGACGTGCCCCCGGGCACCGTCGCCCACGAGGGCCCGGTCTACCACCGCCCGTACGCCCGTCCGGACTGGCAGGACGCCCTCCAGGCCGACGACGCGAACAAGCTGCCCCGCCCGCAGAGCTCCGCCGAGCTCCGCGAGCAGGTCCTCGCCCTGATCTCGTCGCCGAACCAGGCCTCGAAGTCCTGGGTCACCGACCAGTACGACCGCTTCGTGCAGGGCAACACCGTCCTCGCGCAGCCCGAGGACGCCGGCATGGTCCGCATCGACGAGGAGACCAACCTCGGCGTGGCCATGGCGACCGACGGCAACGGCCGGTACGCCAAGCTCGACCCGTACACCGGCGCGCAGCTGGCCCTCGCGGAGGCGTACCGCAACGTCGCCGCCACGGGTGCCAAGCCGCTGGCCATCTCGGACTGCCTGAACTTCGGCTCCCCCGAGGACCCGGGCGTCATGTGGCAGTTCGCCGAGGCCACGCGCGGTCTCGCGGACGGCTGCCTGGAGCTGGGCACGCCCGTCACCGGCGGCAACGTGTCCCTGTACAACCAGACCGGCGAGACGGCGATCCACCCCACCCCCGTGGTGGCGGTCCTCGGTGTCATCGACGACGTCACCCGGCGCACGCCGATGGCGTTCAAGGAGGAGGGCCAGCTGCTGTACCTCCTCGGCGACACCCGCGAGGAGCTCGGCGGCTCGGCCTGGTCCCAGGTCGTCCACGACCACCTCGGCGGCCTGCCGCCCCAGGTGGACCTGGGCCGCGAGAAGCTCCTCGCCGAGATCTTGATCTCGGCCTCGCGCGACGGCATGATCGACGCCGCGCACGACCTCTCCGACGGCGGCGTCGTCCAGGCGCTGACCGAGTCCTGCCTGCGCGGCGGCAACGGCGCGCGCGTGGTGGTCCCGGAGGGTCTGGACGCCTTCACCTTCCTCTTCTCCGAGTCCGCGGGCCGCGCCATCGTGGCCGTCCCGCGCAGCGAGGAGCTCCGCTTCACCGACATGTGCGGCGCCCGGGGCCTCCCGGCCACCCGCATCGGTGTCGTGGACGGCGAGGAGATCGAGGTCCAGGGCGAGTTCAGCATCCCGCTGGCCGAGCTCCGCGAGGCCCACGAGGCGACCATCCCGGCCCTCCTGGCCTGACCGGCACGCACCGGACGCCCCTGGCCGGGCCGGATCCCGTACTCCCGTACGGTGTCCGGCCCGGCCAGTACGCTCGGCCGTATGCCGACTCCTCGCAAGCCCCGGGCCCGCAGCTACGACCCCGCGAAGACCAGGGCGGCGGTGCGTGCCCAGTACGCGCACGTCGCCGCGGCCGTGGGGGAGTTGACCGAGGAGCAGCTCGCCCGGCCCGCCGGCCTCGGCGCGTGGACGGTGCGCGACCTGGCGGCGCACATCGCCTGGGCGGTGGGCTCGCTGTCGGCCGCGGCCGCCAGGCCGCCGGCCGCGACGGCGGAAGTCACCGTGCAGAGCTGGCCGTTCGCCACCGAGCCGATCCGCGACCGGATCGAGGACGCGCACCGCAACAAGGAGGCCGAACCGCTGGCCGCGCTGTACGCGCGCACCGGCGAGCGGTTCTCCGAGCTGCTGGACGTGCTGCCCGGCGACCGGCTGCTCGGGCTGTGGATCGGCGGCATGACGGTCGCCGACTTCGTCGTGACGCGGGCCGTCGAGCTCGTCGTCCACACCGACGACCTCAACCGGGCCCTGGGCGGCACGGTCCCGCTGGACCGGCAGGCCCTCGCCACCTGCGTACGGGTGCTCGCCGACGCCCTGGCCGCGAAGGCCCCGGGCGGTTCCGTCGAGGTCCGGGTCCCGCCCTTCGCGGTGGTGCAGTGCGTCGAGGGGCCCCGGCACACCCGCGGCACCCCGCCCAACGTCGTCGAGACCGATCCGCTCACGTGGATCCGGCTGGCCACCGGGCGGCTCGGCTGGGCCGAGGCGGTGGCCGGAGCCCGGGTCGGCGCCAGCGGCGAGCGGGCCGACCTGGACGCGTTCCTGCCGGTGATGAGCTGATCCGACAAGCGGGGGAACCGGTTCGGGACGAGCCCCGTCAGAGGGGCATGCGTACCCACCACGTGATCCTCGCGACCGCGGCCGCTGCCGCCACCCTCCTGCTGTCCGGCTGCGGCACCGCCACGTCCACGACGGAGTCGGACGCCAAGGGCAAGACGGTGGTCGACACCGCCGCCCGTCCCAAGTCCGCGCCGCTGGCGGGCACCCGCTGGAACGTCACCGGCCTGCTCGCGGGCAAGGCCGCCGCCTCGCTGCCGGCCGGCAGCGGCGGCAAGGCGTACCTCGTGATCGGCCAGGACGGCACGGCCCACGGCAACACCGGCTGCAACGACTTCCACACCACGGCCAAGACCACCGGCTCGACCGTCCAGTTCGGTCCGATCGCCGCCACCGGCGCCTCCTGCACCGGCCCGTACGCCGACCTGGACGCGGCCGTGACGGCCGTCCTGAGCGGCCCCGTCACCTACGGCGTCCAGGCCGGCACCCTGACCCTGACCGGCGCCGAGGGCAAGGGCCTGCGCGCCACCGCGGAGTGATCCCGGCGGGGCCCGCCATCCGTGCGTGCGCAGGCCCCGCCACGGGCGGGCTGGTCCCGTGCACAGGCCCCGCCGCAGACCGCCTAGTAGGGGAGGAGGCCCGCGTCGGTCTCCTCCCAGGCCGCCCGGAGCGCGGCCAGCCGGCCCGGCTCCAAGGCCGCCTTGTCGGCCTGCTCGCGGACGTCGCCGGCCAGGTCGAACAGCTGGTCCCGGCCGGCCTTGCCGCGGTAGTACTTCCAGTCGCCGCGGCGCAGCGCCCGTTCGCCCCGGACGCGCCAGAAGAGGTCCCGCTCCGCGAGTTCCTCGCCCCGCAGCAGGTAGCCGGCCAGGCTCGTGCCGTCCAGCGGGTACGCCGGGTGCGGGCGGGCGGCGGCCAGTTCCAGCAGGGTGGCGGTCCAGTCCGGGCTGAACACCGGCTCGTGGCTGACCTGGCCGCCCTCGATCCGCGCGGGCCAGCGCAGGATCGTGGGCACCCGGATGCCACCCTCCTGGAGGGAGGCCTTGTTGCCGGACAGCGGCCAGTTGTGGGAGAAGCGCTCGCCGCCGTTGTCGCTGGCGAAGAGGACCAGGGTGTCCCGCTCCCGGCCCGCGCGCCGCAGTGCGTCCAGCACCTCGCCGACGGACCGGTCGAGGTCCTCGACCATCTCCTTGTACTTCCCGATCGAGCCGCCGTCCTGGTGCCACAGCGCCCGGGCGTCGCCGGCCTTGATGCGGCGGACGATCTCGGCGCTCTCCGCCTCGTCGCCGTCGGCGATCCAGGGCCAGTGCGGGGTCGTGAAGTTCAGGTTCAGCAGCCAGGGCCGGTCGTGCTCGCGGGCGACGTACTCGCTCGCCCGCTCCGTCAGGATCCGTGTGTAGTAGCGCAGGTCCTTGTACGCCGCGTCGCCCTCGTACAGGTCGTACTCGCCGCCGAGCCCGAGCTTGGAGTAGTACTCCAGCGCGCCGCCGAAGTTGCCGAAGAACTCGTCCCAGCCCGACCTGGTGGGGCTGTAGTCGGGCAGGTAGCCGCAGTGCCACTTGCCGATCAGCGCGGTGGCGTAGCCGGCGCCGCGCAGCAGTGAGGCGAGCGTGGGGTGGGTGGGTTCCAGGCCGACGGAGCGGTCGGCGATGGGCTCGGCCAGACCGCCCTTCGTCCGGCCCGGGTACCGGCCGGTGTAGAGGCTGAAACGGGTCGGGGAGCAGGTCGCGGAGCCGGCGTAGGCGTCGGTGAAGCGCACGCCCTGGCGGGCGAGGCGGTCGAGGTTCGGGGTCGCGATGTGCGGGGAGCCGTACGCGGACAGGTCCGCCCAGCCGAGGTCGTCGCCCAGGACCACCAGGACGTTCGGGCGGCCGGAGCGGCGGTGGCGGGCGGCCCGGAAGGGGCGCTCGCCGGACCGCTCGTACGGGCCGTCCGCGGGGCCGGGAGCGGCGGTGGAACCGGGGGCTCCGGGGCCCCCGGCGGCCGTCGCCGGGGTGGTCGTCCCGAGGAGGGCGGCGGTCGCGGCGGTCGCCCCGAAGGCGCGGCGGGACAGGGGGGAGTCAGAGGAAGACACGAAAGCTCCAAGGCGTAGCGCGCCGCAGCCGGCTCCGGGCGGGCGCGGGACGGCGCACGGCACGACGGAGCGGGGCGGGCGGTGGGAAAGCCGGGAAACCCGAGAAAGGGATAAAGAGTTGTGGCTACGCGGAGCAGCGACAGATGGCGCTCGCGACACGGACCAGGTCGACGTGCCGGCGCTCGACGAGGGTGACGACCACGTCACCGAGAGGCTGCATGGGGCAGAGCCTCCGGTGGATCACTTGGATAAGTCAACAAGTGATCCGAATAGCGAGACGGAGGCGTTCCGTCACCCTCTGTGCTGTGAGATTTCCCGGCCCTCCCGAATTCGGACCAGTGGTCGACGTCGCCTAGACTCGAGGTGTGCCTCGTGGTGATGGACGACTCAACCACGACCTGCTCCCCGGCGAGAAGGGCCCCCAGGACGCTTGCGGCGTCTTCGGTGTCTGGGCTCCGGGTGAAGAGGTCGCCAAGCTCACCTACTTCGGACTGTATGCACTGCAGCACCGCGGACAAGAATCCGCGGGCATCGCTGTGAGCAACGGTTCCCAGATCCTCGTCTTCAAGGACATGGGCCTCGTGTCCCAGGTCTTCGACGAAACCTCCCTCGGCTCCCTCCAGGGCCACATCGCGGTCGGTCACGCCCGCTACTCCACCACCGGAGCCTCGGTGTGGGAGAACGCGCAGCCGACCTTCCGTGCGACCGCCCACGGCTCTATCGCCCTGGGTCACAACGGCAACCTGGTGAACACCGCCGAGCTCGCCGAGATGGTCGCCGACCTGCCCAAGCAGGACGGCCGCGCCACCCAGGTGGCGGCCACCAACGACACCGACCTCGTGACGGCCCTGCTGGCCGGCCAGGTCGATGCCGACGGCAAGCCGCTGACCATCGAGGAAGCCGCGGCCGCGGTCCTGCCCAAGGTCCGCGGTGCCTTCTCCCTCGTCTTCATGGACGAGGGCACCCTGTACTGCGCCCGTGACCCGCAGGGCATCCGCCCGCTGGTCCTGGGCCGCCTGGAGCGCGGCTGGGTCGTCGCCTCCGAGACCGCCGCGCTCGACATCTGCGGCGCCAGCTTCGTCCGCGAGGTCGAGCCGGGTGAGATCGTCGCCATCGACGAGAACGGTCTGCGCACCTCGCGATTCGCGGAAGCGAAGCCCAAGGGCTGCGTTTTCGAGTACGTGTACCTGGCCCGCCCGGACACGGACATCGCCGGTCGGAACGTGTACCTCTCGCGCGTCGAGATGGGCCGCCGCCTGGCCAAGGAAGCGCCGGTCGACGCCGACCTGGTGATAGCGACGCCGGAATCGGGCACCCCCGCCGCCGTCGGCTACGCCGAGGCGAGCGGCATCCCGTACGGCTCCGGCCTGGTGAAGAACGCCTACGTCGGCCGGACCTTCATCCAGCCGTCCCAGACGATCCGCCAGCTCGGCATCCGTCTGAAGCTGAACCCCCTCAAGGAAGTCATCAAGGGCAAGCGCCTGGTGGTCGTCGACGACTCGATCGTCCGCGGCAACACCCAGCGGGCCCTGGTCAAGATGCTCCGCGAGGCCGGCGCCGCCGAGGTCCACATCCGGATCTCCTCCCCGCCGGTGAAGTGGCCGTGCTTCTTCGGCATCGACTTCGCCACCCGCGCGGAGCTGATCGCCAACGGCATGTCGGTCGACGAGATCGGCAAGTCCCTCGGAGCGGACTCCCTCGCGTACATCTCGCTCGACGCGATGGTCGAGGCGACCACCATCCAGAAGCCGAACCTCTGCCGTGCCTGCTTCGACGGCGAGTACCCCATGGAGCTGCCCGACCCGGAGCTCCTGGGCAAGCAGCTGCTGGAGACCGAGCTGGCGGGCGGTACCGACGCCGCCGACGCGCTCCGTCGCCCGTAACCCCCCCACGCAGTACGACACGAAAGTTCTCAACCCCATGTCTGAGACCACCGGTGCCAGCTACGCGTCCGCGGGCGTCGACATCGAGGCGGGTGACCGTGCCGTCGAGCTGATGAAGGAGTGGGTGAAGAAGACCCAGCGCCCCGAGGTCCTCGGCGGCCTCGGCGGCTTCGCCGGCCTCTTCGACGCCTCCGCCCTCAAGCGCTACGAGCGGCCGCTGCTCGCCTCCGCCACCGACGGCGTCGGCACCAAGGTCGACATCGCCCGGCAGATGGGCGTGTACGACACCATCGGCCACGACCTGGTCGCGATGGTCATGGACGACATCGTCGTCTGCGGCGCCGAGCCGCTCTTCATGACCGACTACATCTGCGTGGGCAAGGTCCACCCGGAGCGGGTCGCCGCCATCGTCAAGGGCATCGCCGAGGGCTGCGTCCTGGCCGGCTGCGCCCTGGTCGGCGGCGAGACCGCCGAGCACCCGGGCCTGCTCGGACCGGACGACTTCGACGTCGCCGGCGCCGGCACCGGCGTGGTCGAGTACGACCGTCTGCTCGGTGCGGATCGCATCCGTACGGGGGACGCCGTCATCGCCATGGCGTCGTCCGGTCTTCACTCGAACGGGTACTCGCTGGTCCGGCACGTGCTCTTCGACCGCGCCGGGCTGACCCTCGACCGGCAGGTCCCGGAGTTCGGCCGCACCCTCGGCGAGGAGCTCCTGGAGCCCACGAAGATCTACTCGCTGGACTGCCTGGCGCTCACCCGGACCACCGAGGTGCACGCGTTCTCGCACATCACCGGCGGCGGCCTCGCGGCGAACCTCGCCCGGGTCATCCCGGACCACCTGCACGCCACGGTCGACCGCACCACCTGGACCCCGGGTGCCGTGTTCGACCTGGTCGGCAAGGCCGGCCGGGTGGAGCAGCTGGAGCTGGAGCGCACCCTGAACATGGGCGTCGGCATGATGGCCGTGGTCCCGCAGGAGTCGGTCGAGGTCGCCCTGACCACGCTGGCCGACCGCGGCGTCGACGCCTGGGTGGCCGGCGAGATCACCGAGCGGGGCGAGCACACCGAGGGTGCCACCCTGACCGGGTCCTACGCGGGCTGAGAGACATCGGCTGTGCTGCCCCCGGGCAGCACAGAACCCGGTCCGGGGCGCAGCCCTGGACCGGGTTCTGTGTTTGCGACGTTGTGTCGTGCGAGTGCGGTGAGCTGGGAGATCAGCCGTCAAGCACCGCGACGCTGCGACGACGGACCGGACTCGTCGTCCTCGTCGTCGTCGTCGTTGTACAGCTCCGCGTAGCGGGCGTACGGGTCGTCGTCCTCGTCGTCGTCCTCGAACGGCTCGCCGTTAGGCGGCTGGTTCGAAACCGGCTCCGAAGTCGATGCGCCCAGCTCGTTGGCCAGACGCGACAGGTCAGTCCCGCCGCTGCTGTACTTCAGCTGGCGGGCGACCTTCGTCTGCTTGGCCTTTGCCCGGCCGCGCCCCATGGCTCGACCCCCTCGGTGACGGGGCTCGACGGCCCCAGAGTCTTGACACGCGTTCATGATTCGGAACGGGCTCTCCGTGGAGAGACCGGTCCGTAGGGCTTCAACGGTACCTGCTTCCGCGGCCATACGGTACGTCGCCCGCATGACGCGCGCCGGAGCAGTACCGGCGAGTCGCCCCGTACTCGCTGGTCAGCTGCGATTTTAGCCCCTAATCGCGGGGCGACCCGCCGAAGTGCAGTGAGTCATGTCTCGCTGCTCTCCGGCGGGCCGCACTTGCGCCCGGGAGCCGGGTCGTTACGCCGTGCGCGCGGCGCGGGCGTCGGCCATCCGCTGCTCGGCGATCCGGTCGGCCGCGGCGGCCGGCGGAATGCCGTCCGCCTTCGCGCGAGCAAAGATCTCCAGCGTGGTGTCGAAGATCTTCGTGGCCTTGACCTTGCAGCGGTCGAAGTCGAAGCCGTGCAGCTCGTCGGCCACCTGGATCACGCCACCGGCGTTGACCACGTAGTCCGGGGCGTAGAGGATCCCGCGGTCGGCGAGGTCCTTCTCGATGCCCGGGTGGGCCAGCTGGTTGTTCGCCGCACCGCAGACGATCTTCGCGGTGAGGACCGGGACGGAGTCGTCGTTCAGGGCGCCGCCGAGCGCGCAGGGGGCGTAGATGTCCAGGCCCTCGGTGCGGATCAGCGCGTCGGTGTCCGCCACGGCCGTGACCTGCGGGTGCTTGTCGAGGATGCGCTGCACCGACTCCTGGCGGACGTCGGTGATGACGACCTCGGCGCCGTCGGCCAGCAGGTGCTCGACCAGGTAGTGGCCGACCTTGCCGACGCCCACGATGCCGACCTTGCGGCCGCGCAGGGTCGGGTCGCCCCACGCGTGCTGGGCGCTGGCCCGCATGCCCTGGAAGACGCCGTAGGCGGTGAGCACGGAGGAGTCGCCGGCGCCGCCGTTCTCGGGGGAGCGGCCGGTGGCCCAGCGGGTGGTGCGGGACACGACGTCCATGTCCGCGACGTACGTGCCGACGTCGCAGGCGGTCACGTAGCGGCCGCCCAGGGAGTCCACGAACCGGCCGTACGCGAGGAGCAGGTCCTCGGTCTTGATGAGCTCGGGGTCACCGATGATGACGGCCTTGCCGCCACCGTGGTCGAGACCGGCGAGCGCGTTCTTGTACGACATGCCGCGCGAGAGGTTCAGCGCGTCGAGCACCGCCTCCTCGTCGGAGGCGTACGCGTGGAAACGCGTGCCGCCGAGGGCCGGGCCCAGGGCGGTGTTGTGGATGGCGATGACGGCTTTGAGGCCCGTGGCTCGGTCCTGGCACAGCACGACTTGCTCGTGGCCGCCCTGCTCCGTGCGGAACAGGGTGTGCAGGACGCCGTCGGTCATTTCGGTCACGGTGGTGACTCCCATAGAGATGCGGCGGGAAGCCCTCCTATGGGTGGGGAGGGCGTGTAGGAGCAGGGTAAGACCAAAGGGGCCACCCGAAGGGCCCAGTGCCCGAGATCACCCTCCGGCGGAGTACCGGGGCCGGTTCCCGGCCGTGCGCGGAGTACGCGGGCGCGCGGCCGGGGAGTACGAAGACGTGACCGAATCCTCCGACTCCCGGGCGCCCTCCGCGCGGTCGGCGCTGACCGTCCCGTACGCCTCCTACCTGCGCGTGTACGAGCCCCTCGGGGCCTTCCCGGAGCCCGAGCGCACGCACTGGTCGCAGTACGCGCGGCGCCCGGAGATCCCGTCGTACCAGGACGAACTGCGCCGTGCCCTGGCGGACTTGGTGCCGGTCCCGCCGGTGGGGGTGCCGGTGCACGAGAGCGCGGACGCGTTCGTGGCCGAGGTCGACGGGGTGCTGCTGGTGTGTCCCTGGCGGACCCGGCTGCGGGCGTGGCTGGCGCTGGCGGAGCTGGCCGGGGCCGGCCCGGGCGGTGCCGGGGGGCAGTTCCCGGCTCCCGTGCTGGACGTGGCGCTGCCGCCGGTGGTGCGGGGACAGGCGGCTGCGGACTACGAGCGCTGGCGGGAGCGGAACCCGGACGCCCGTCCGTGGATCCGGTCCGCGGTGTGGCAGGTGCCACTGCGCTGGTTCGTGCTTTTCACGGACGATGAGCGCGAGTACGTTCCGGGGGAGCGGCTGCGGTACCGGGCGCCGATGGTGCAGGGCCGCCGGCGGCTGGCCCGGGCGCTGCGGACGCTGCGCGGGGCCGAGGGCTTCGCGGCGCTGGCCGAGGCCCTGGTGGACGTGGGCCGCTGGCTCGAGGAGTTCCACCCGGGCTCGATGATCGAGCTCGACTACGGCGGTCTCGTGCACGGGTTGCCGGAGGAGCGGCTGGCCGGGGACCGGTCCGCCGCCGACCTGGCCGGCGGGCTGACGGCGCTGCGGGAGGGCGACGAGGCGGCCGCGCAGGAGGCGTACGAGCTGCTGGCCGCGCGCTGGCGGGCGGTCCGGGAGCGGCTGTTCGCCAACTGAGCGGTGGAGCTCGTAAAGGGGTCCTTACGGAACTCGGGAGGTCGGTCCGGGACCTACGTCCCGATCCGGGCCATTGGCCCAAGCGTGACGGACCGCACTAACTACACCCTTGCGCCGTTCCCCTACCCTCGTGCCAAAATAGGACAAGGAGTCCGGGGAGGGTTCCTTCCGCCCGAGAATGGGCGGAATGCTTGGTATTGCACACTATGGGGGGTGAGATGGCCCCCGATTGCGCTGTGACTGATCGTCACTGTCAGGTGACTGTCCGTTATGGGTGGGTCCATCGGCTTCCGTCGCGGATGAACACCTCAGAGGGCAATTCCATCGGTTTGGCCGACGTGGCTGGACAGATGGTGTAGTTGTAGTGCCGAGGACAAGCCGTTCGTCCTATAACCGACTCGGCCCGCGTATGTCCATTTCGGGCAACGCGGGCCAAGGTGCAGAATTTAGAGGAAAGAACCGAGATTGGTTCGGTTCTCCCGAGGAGGCCGCTCATGACCGCTCGCACCCCTGATGCCGAGCCGCTGCTGACCCCGGCTGAGGTCGCCACCATGTTCCGCGTGGACCCGAAGACGGTCACCCGCTGGGCCAAGGCTGGCAAGCTCACGTCCATCCGCACCCTGGGTGGGCACCGCCGCTACCGCGAGGCTGAGGTCCGCGCCCTGCTGGCGGGAATTCCGCAGCAGCGCAGCGAGGCCTGAGTTACCGCCCCAGTAACACAGCACCCCGTTTTGCCGGGACTTAATCGGGTCCCCCAACCCGATTGACCCACACAGCTCCATACGACGGGACCTGCCCCAACAGGTCCTCAGCCCCTGCTCGGCAGGTGCGAAGTCGTCCGATCGCGCTGGACTCCGCCGGGTCCAGCGCGATCTTTTTTGTGCCCCGCGCCGGCGGCCGGGGCGAGGTGCAATTGCACATACAAAATCGACGCGACGTAGGGGCGCCATAAGTGCCCTGGTTCCAAAAACTCATGCGGTGACACCTGTCACATCCGTTGCCCCTTGTCATTCCGGCATTGGCCCCGTAAGGGGACTCCTCGGTCGAGACCGGTCATGCGGACGGGGGACTTTTGCGCCGACCTTACGGAATTGTCCATTCCACTTTCGGGTGACGTCGAAACACGTGGGGCGCGAAGAGGCGCACGAAAACTTTCCGCGCGCCCCCGGGGACCCGCGCGGCCACCGTGGCCTCCGGCGCCCCCGACACGCCCGACGCGGCGGGCGTGACCCCTGGAGCCCCCCGGGCGGCCTCAGGGGACCCGGGAGCAGCGTCGGACGGGTGTGGTCGGCGCGGGGCGGCGGGCGCGGCGCGGGGACGGCGCGGGGGCGGAGCCGAGGTGACGCGGGGCCGGCCGCGAGGGAGGCGCGGGGGCGGTCGCGGGACGGGGTCAACGCGGGGCGGAGCTGGCCCTGGTCCGCGTCCCCGGAAAACGCCGAAGCCCGCATCCTGGGGATGCGGGCTTCGACCTGCTGCGATCCTGACGGGACTTGAACCCGCGACCTCCACCTTGACAGGGTGGCGAGCTAACCAACTGCTCCACAGGACCTTGGTTTGCGGCCGCTGGCGCGGCTGCGAATCAGACTGTACAGCAGGTGGGGGGGTGCGGTCGAACCGGATCAGGGAGCGGCCGCGTCCACGGCCTTGATGATGCGTTTGTCGGAGATCGGGTACGCCGTACCGAGGGCGTGGGCGAAGTAGCTGACCCGCAGTTCCTCGATCATCCAGCGGATCTCCCGCACCTCCGGCGGCACCGGTCGGCCCTTGGGGAGCTGCTCCAACAGCCAGGCGTACTCGTCCTGCATCTCGTGGACCTTCTCCATGCGGGTGGTGTCCCGCTGGACGCCCGTCGGCATCTGCTGGAGCCGCCGGTCCACCGCGACCAGGTAGCGCATCAGGTCGGGCAGTCGCTTCAGCCCGGTGAGGGTCACGAAGCCGGCCGGCACGAGGGCCGCCAGCTGCGTCCTGACGTCCTGGACGTTGGTGAGCAGGGCGAGGCTGTTGGTGGTCTTCAGGCGGCGCTCGCAGGCCTGCCAGGCGGCCAGGATCTGCTGCACCTGGGCGACCGTGCGTACGGTCGCGTCCACCAGGTCCGCCCGCACCCGGTCGTAGAGCTTCCGGAACGACTCCTCGTCCCAGGCCGGCCCCCCGTGGTCGGCGATCAGCTTGTCCGCCGCGGCGGTCGCGCAGTCGTCGAAGAGGGCCTGGATCGAGCCGTGCGGATTGGCCGACAGGGCGAGCTTCTGCTGGTTGGTGAGCTTGTCCGAGGCGAACTTCGCCGGGTTGACCGGGATGTTCAGCAGGATCAGCCGGCGCGTGCCGCGCCACATCGCCTCGTACTGCTCGGCCTCGGTGTCGAAGAGCCGTACGGAGACGCTGTCGCCGGCGTCCACCAGTGCCGGGTACGCCTTGACCGGCTGACCGGCCCGCCGGGTCTCGAAGACCCGCTCCAGCCGGCCGATCGTCCAGTCCTTCAGGCCCGTGCGTTCCACGGAGGGGCCGCCGGCCCGCTCCGCGGTGGCCGCGGCGGCCTGCGACAGCGCCTGCCGGGCCTTCGGCTTCAGCCGGAGCCGGAGGGCCTCCAGGTCCTTGTCCTCGGCGATCTTCCGGCGCCGCTCGTCGATGATCCGGAAGGTGATCTTCAGGTGCTCCGGGACCCGGGAGAGGTCGAAGTCCTCGGCCGTCACCGGGACGCCCACCATCCGCTGGAGCTCCCGCGCCAGGGTCGACGGCAGCGGCTCCTGCAGCGGAACGACGGAGTCGAGGAAGCGGGCCGCGTAGTTGGGCGCCGGGACGTAGTGCCGGCGGATCGGCTTGGGCAGCGACCGGATCAGCTCGGTGACGACCTCCTCGCGCAGGCCCGGGATCTGCCAGTCGAAGCCCTCATCGGTCACCTGGTTCAGCACCTGGAGCGGGATGTGGACGGTCACGCCGTCCGCGTCCGCGCCCGGTTCGAACTGGTAGGTCACCTTGAACTTCAGCCGGCCCTGCCGCCACGAGTCCGGGTAGTCGTCCTTCGTGACTCCGGCGGCCTTCTCGGTGATGAGCATCTCGCGCTCGAAATCGAGCAGTTCGGGCTGCTCGCGTCGCTTGTGCTTCCACCACGAGTCGAAATGGGCGCCGGAAACGACGTGTTCGGGGATGCGCCGGTCGTAGAAATCGAAGAGCGTCTCGTCGTCCACGAGAATGTCGCGGCGCCGCGCCCGGTGCTCCAACTCCTCGACCTCGGTGAGGAGTTTGCGGTTGTCGGCGAAGAATTTGTGGTGCGTGCGCCAGTCGCCCTCGACCAGTGCGTTGCGGATGAACAGCTCCCGCGAGGCCTCCGGGTCGATCCGCCCGTAGTTGATTTTGCGCTGCGCCACGATCGGCACGCCGTACAGCGTGACCTTCTCGTACGCCATGACGGCCGCCTGGTCCTTCTCCCAGTGCGGCTCGCTGTAGGTGCGCTTGATCAGGTGCTGGGCGAGCGGCTCGACCCATTCGGGCTCGATCTTCGCGTTGACCCGGGCCCACAGCCGGGAGGTCTCCACCAGCTCCGCGGACATCACGAGCTTCGGCTGCTTCTTGAACAGCGCCGAACCCGGGAAGACCGCGAACTTGGCGGAGCGGGCGCCCAGGTACTCGTTCTTGTCCGTGTCCTTGAGGCCGATGTGCGAGAGCAGGCCGGCCAGCAGCGAGACGTGCACGCTCTGCTCGGGCGCGTCCTCCTCGTTGAGGTGGATGCCCATCGACCTGGCGACCGTACGCAGCTGCGAGTAGATGTCCTGCCACTCGCGGATCCGCAGGAAGTTCAGGTACTCCTGCTTGCACATGCGGCGGAACGAGGACGAGCCGCGCTCCTTCTGCTGCTCGCGCACGTACCGCCACAGGTTCAGGTACGCCAGGAAGTCGGAGGTCTCGTCCTTGAACCGGGCGTGCTGCTGGTCGGCCTGGGTCTGCTTGTCCGAGGGCCGCTCGCGCGGGTCCTGGATCGACAGCGCGGCCGCGATGACCATGACCTCGCGCACGCAGCCGTTCCTGTCGGCCTCGACGACCATGCGGGCGAGCCGCGGGTCGACCGGCAGCTGGGACAGCTTGCGGCCGAGCGGGGTCAGCCGCTTCCTGTGGTCCTTCTCGGCGGGGTCCAGCGCGCCCAGCTCCTGGAGCAGCTGCACGCCGTCGCGGATGTTGCGGTGGTCCGGCGGGTCGATGAAGGGGAACTTCTCGATCTCGCCGAGCCCGGCCGCGGTCATCTGGAGGATGACGGAGGCCAGGTTGGTGCGCAGGATCTCGGCGTCGGTGAACTCCGGCCGGGTGAGGAAGTCGTCCTCGGAGTACAGCCGGATGCAGATGCCGTCGCTGGTGCGGCCGCAGCGGCCCTTGCGCTGGTTGGCGCTGGCCTGGCTGACCGGCTCGATCGGCAGCCGCTGCACCTTGGTGCGGTGGCTGTAGCGGGAGATGCGGGCGGTGCCCGGGTCGATCACGTACTTGATGCCCGGGACCGTCAGGGAGGTCTCGGCGACGTTCGTGGCGAGGACGACGCGGCGGCCGGTGTGCGGCTGGAAGACCCGGTGCTGTTCGGCGTGCGACAGGCGCGCGTAGAGGGGGAGCACCTCGGTGAAGCGGAGCTTGAGCTTGTTGAGCGCGTCCGCGGTGTCGCGGATCTCCCGCTCGCCGGAGAGGAAGACCAGGATGTCGCCCGGGCCCTCCTTCTGGAGCTCGTCGACGGCGTCGCAGATCGCGGTGATCTGGTCCCGGTCGGCGTCCTCGGAGTCCTCTTCCAGGAGGGGCCGGTAGCGCACCTCGACCGGGTACGTGCGGCCGCTGACCTCGACGATCGGGGCGTCGCCGAAGTGGCGGGAGAAGCGCTCGGGGTCGATGGTCGCGGAGGTGATCACGACCTTGAGGTCCGGCCGCTTCGGGAGGAGCTGGGCGAGGTAGCCGAGGAGGAAGTCGATGTTGAGGCTGCGTTCGTGGGCCTCGTCGATGATGATCGTGTCGTAGGCGCGCAGCTCGCGGTCCGTCTGGATCTCGGCGAGCAGGATGCCGTCCGTCATCAGCTTGACGTAGGTGGCCTCGGGGTCGACCTGGTCGGTGAACCGGACCTTCCAGCCGACCGTCTCGCCGATCTCGGTCTTCAGCTCCTCCGCGATCCGCTCCGCCACGGTGCGGGCGGCGATCCGGCGGGGCTGGGTGTGGCCGATCATGCCCCGGACGCCGCGGCCCAGCTCCATGCAGATCTTCGGGATCTGGGTGGTCTTGCCGGAACCGGTCTCACCGGCGACGATCACGACCTGGTGGTCGCGTATCGCCTCGGCGATCTCGTCCTTCTTCTGACTGACCGGAAGGTTCTCGGGGTACGTCACCGCCGGCCGGCGCGCGGCCCGGGCGGCCACCCGCTCGGCGGCCTTCCCGGCCTCGGCGGCGAGCTCGTCGAGCACCGCCTGGCGGGCGTCCGGCTGACGGATGCGGCGGGCTCCGTCGAGGCGGCGGCCGAGTCGGTGGGCGTCGCGGGGCGAGAGCTCTGCGAGCTGGGTCTGCAGGGCGGCGAAGGAAGTAGACATACCTGCTCGAGGATCTCACCGATGGGCTGTGGGTGGCGAACCCATTTCACGGGGCGGGCCGTACCATTTCGGGACGACTCCCCCATTGGATCTTCCGGAAGGCCTCGCATGCCGCGACTCCCGTGCCGCGGGCGGCGCATGCCTTCGCCCCTCGCGGTGATGGTCGGGCTGGTCCTGGCGGGCGTGGGGCTCCTGGTCGGTGCCGGTGTCCCGGCGGGGGCCGCCGCGTCGGTCGCCGCCGGCGTGGTCCCGGTGGCCGGCCCTCGGGTCGCCCTGCCGGCCGGGGCCCCCGCCGCGCAGGGCGGTCCCCTCGCTGCGTCGGGCCCTGCGGGGTGGGGGATCGTTTCGCAGGGGGACGGCGACGGCGGTGGGCGGCGGTGCGAGCCGGGGAGCGTGCCGGACGGCGGGACCGTCGGACGGTCCGTCGCGGGGGAACGCGGGCTCGCCGGTCCCGGCCGGGCCACCGGCCAGGAGCCGTGGCCGGCCCGGGGCGCCCGCGCCGTGGCGCCCGTACGGGGGACCGGGCGCGCCGCACCCGGCCCGGTGGAGCTCTCCGTGCTGCGGGTGTAGGAGCCGCGCCCCCTCCGCCGCGGAGGGGCCGCACCGCGCGCACGCGCACCTCCACACCCGTACCGAACAACCAGGAGCACCGCATGTCCGACTCCGCCCTCAAGCCCCTGCTCGTCTCCGCCGGCATCGCGGCCGCCGCCCTCGCCCTCGGCGTGGCGTCGTGGCAGGCCACCTCCGGCGGCGGTGACGGCGCCGCCGCGCCCGACCGGGGCGCCGTGTCCGCCACCGCCACCCCCGGCGGCGGGGGCGACGCCGGTGGCGACCACCTGCTCGCGCTCGCCCGGCGCGACCCGAAGGACCCGTTCGCGCAGGGCCGCGCCGACGCGCCGGTCGTGCTGATCGAGTACGCCGACTTCCGCTGCGGCTACTGCGGCAAGTTCGCCCGCGACACCGAGCCGGACCTCGTCAAGAAGTACGTCGACGACGGCACCCTGCGCATCGAATGGCGCAACTACCCGATCTTCGGCGCCGAGTCCGAGGCGGCCGCCAAGGCGGCCTGGGCGGCCGGCCGGCAGGGCCGCTTCTGGCAGTTCCACGCCGCCGCGTACGCGGAGGGCAGCAAGGAGAAGGGCTTCGGGGACGCCCGGCTGCGCGAGCTCGCGCGGCAGGCGGGGGTTCCCGACCCGGCCCGGTTCGAGAGCGACATGAAGAGCCCGGCCGCCCAGGAGGCCCTGCGGAAGGACCAGGACGAGGCCTACGGCCTCGGCGCGTCCTCGACCCCGTCGTTCCTCGTCGGCGCCACGCCCATCGCCGGCGCGCAGCCGGCCGACACCTTCCACCGGGCCATCGAGGCGGCCCGCGACCGGGCGCGGGCCGCGGCCGGACCGACGCCGGGCGGCACCGCGCGCGGGGCGGCGCAGTAATGGGCATCGGATACCTGGCCGCGTTCCTCGGCGGGCTGCTGGCGCTGCTCTCCCCGTGCAGCGCCCTGCTGCTGCCCGCGTTCTTCGCGTACTCGATCGACTCGGCCTCCCGGCTGCTCGCCCGGACCGGCATCTTCTACGCCGGTCTGGCGACCACCCTCGTGCCGCTCGGCGCGGCGGGCTCGTTCGCCGGGCGGTTCTTCCACGGCCACCGGGACCAGCTCGTGCTGGCCGGCGGCTGGCTGATCGTCGCGCTCGGGCTGGCGCAGGTCCTCGGGCTCGGCTTCGCCTCCCGGCGGATGGCGGAGCTGTCCGGGCGGATCCGGCCGACCACCGCGCTGTCCGTGTACGCCCTCGGCGCGGTCTACGGCCTGGCCGGCTTCTGCGCCGGACCGATCCTCGGCAGCGTCCTGACCGTCGCGGCGGTGAGCGGCAGCCCGGTCTACGGTGGTCTGCTGCTCGCCGTGTACGCGCTGGGGATGGCGGTGCCGCTGTTCCTGCTCGCGGCGCTGTGGGAGCGCTTCGAGCTGGGTCGCCGCCGGTGGCTGCGGGGGCGGGAGGTGCGCGTGGGGCGACTGCGGCTGCACACGACGTCGTTGCTGTCGGGCGCGTTCTTCGTCGCCCTGGGCGCGCTGTTCCTGGCGTACGACGGGGCGAGCGCGCTGCCGGGCCTGCTGGACGCGGACGACTCGTACGCGGTGGAGGCGCGGGTGCGGACGCTGGCCGACGCGGTGCCCGACTGGGCGCTGCTGGGCACGGTGGCCGTGGGCGCGCTGGCGCTGGGGGCCGTCCGCTGGCGCCGGACGCGTGCGGAAATCCGTGCGGCCGCTGAGCCGGAGGGGTGAAACACGAGGAAGGCCCCGTCCGATGGACGGGGCCTTCCGGTTGTGGCTGGGGCCGGGGTCGAACCGGCGACCTATCGCTTTTCAGGCGATCGCTCGTACCAACTGAGCTACCCAGCCACGAGACCGTTTCCGGTCTCAGCGATCCTGACGGGACTTGAACCCGCGACCTCCACCTTGACAGGGTGGCGAGCTAACCAACTGCTCCACAGGACCATGCTTGTACGAGATTACTCTCGCACAGGGTAATGCGTGCCCCCAACGGGATTCGAACCCGTGCTACCGCCTTGAAAGGGCGGCGTCCTGGGCCACTAGACGATGAGGGCTAAGGGCCCACCTGGGCGCTTCTCAGCGCGTCGGGGACGTGAGAAGCATATGGGACGCGGGGCGGGATCGCCAAAACGGTTTGCTCCCCGCCACTCCGGAAGCGGCCGCACGGGGGAGAATGACCGGGTGCTGGAGATGACGCGCGAGGAGTTCGAGGAGCTCGTGGCGGAGGCCCTGGACCGGATCCCGCCGGAGCTGACCCGGTTGATGGACAACGTCGCGGTCTTCGTCGAGGACGAGCCGCCGGCGGCGGACCCGGAGCTGCTCGGGCTGTACGAGGGGACTCCGCTGACCGACCGCGGCGAGTGGTACGCGGGGGTGCTGCCCGACCGCATCACGATCTACCGCAACCCCACGCTGCGGATCTGCGCGACGCGGGAGGACGTCGTCGAGGAGACCGAGATCACGGTGGTGCACGAGATCGCCCACCACTTCGGCATCGACGACGAGCGGCTGCACGCCCTGGGGTACGGGTGACCCGGCCGGTCCCGGGCGCGGAGGCGATCGACCCCGACGTCGACCTGCACGTACCGGCGCAGCGCGCCGAGCGGCAGGGGCCGGTGCTGGCCGCGGTGTCGGCGGGCGGGGTGCTCGGGGCGCTGGCGCGGTACGGGCTCGTACTGGCGTTCCCGGCCGGGCCCGGGGACTTCCCGTGGGCGACCTTCGCGATCAACGTCGTGGGGTGCGCGCTGATCGGGGTGCTGATGGTGCTGATCAGCGAGGGCGGGCGCCGTGCGCACCCGCTGGTGCGGCCGTTCCTCGGGGTCGGGGTGTTGGGCGGGTTCACCACCTTCTCGACGTACGCGGTGGACGTCTCGCGGCTGCTGGACCGCGGTGCGGCCGGCACGGCGCTGGCGTACGCGGCGGGGACGCTCGCGGGGGCGCTCGGGGCGGTGTGGCTGGCCGCCTCGGTCGCGCGGGCGCTGGTGGCCCGGCTGGCCGGTGCGCCGCAGGGGGAGGGCGGTCGGTGAACTGGCTGCTGGTGGCCCTCGGGGCCGCGGTCGGCGCCCCGTTGCGGTACCTGACGGACCGTTCGGTGCAGTCCCGGCACGACTCGGTGTTCCCGTGGGGGACGTTCACGGTCAACGCCGCGGGCTCCGTGGTGCTCGGGGTGCTGACCGGTGCCGTGCTGGCCGGCGACTCCGGGAGTGCCTCGCAGGCGCTGGTGGGGACCGGGCTGTGCGGGGCGCTCACGACGTACTCGACCTTCTCGTACGAGACCCTGCGCCTGGCCGAACGGGGCTGGCACTTCCTGGCGGTGGCGAACGTGGCGGGGTCGGTGCTGGTCGGGCTGGGCGCCGTGCACGTGGGGTCGGAGCTGGCGCAGCAGCTGCTGTAGCGGGCCCCGCGGCGGTGGTCCGGGGGTCGCGCGGCGGGACGGGCGTCGGGGCGGGCACGGGGGTTCGGGCGCTGACCGGGCGCTTGCCGGACACGGGTGCGCGCGGCCGGGCGCCGGGGGTCGGTCACGGTGGCCGTGTTCGTTCGGGCGGGTATGCGAGACCAGCGCATGTCACCGGACGCGTGTCCCTCGGGGGGTGACGGGAGTTGGGCACATTGACCCGTCTGCCCCCGCTGCCGGAGGTGCGCCGTGCGCCAGATGTCCGCTCCCGTCCGACTGGCCGTCGCCGCGCTCGCGGTGGCCGCGTCCGCGGGTTGCATGAGTGTGAGCGACGACGCAGGCCGGCCCGCGCCGTCGCCGTCGGCCGGGCAGCGCGGGGCCGCGGCGGAGCCGGACGGCGGTACGGGCCGCGGGCACGCCGGCCGGGGGCACGCCGGCGGCCGTGGCGCGGACGTGGCCGAGGCCGCGCAGGACGCCGGGCCGGGCGCGGCCGGCAAGCCCGGCGCGGGCGCCACCCCCACCCCGGGCGCCCCCGGCGCACGCCCCACCGTCGGCGCCACTCCCTCCGGCCCGGCCGCCCCGGGTCCGGGCACGGGCCCGCAGGAGCCGGAACCCGGCGGCGGCGACGCCGGGGGCGGGGCGGGCGGCGGTGACGGCGGGCCCACGCAGCCCCCGGAGACCCAGCCCCCCAGCCCGACCCCGGTGGACCCGCCCACCACGGAGCCCAGCTCGCCGCCGCCCTCGTCCGAGGCGCAGCCGCAGGCGGCCGCGGAGCACCCGGTGCCGCTGGCCGAGCCCTCGGCATCGCCGCAGGCGGGGCCCGTGTAGCGGTGTGACGGTGGTCTCTCGGGGGCTTTCTTCGGCCGATCGAGTTGCCAGGGCGGGGGTGAGGTGCGTATGGTTATAGATCGTTTGATCCCATTGCCCGGCGCCGAACCCGAAGAGCGCCGCGTGGCGCGTACTCTCCCTTGCCGTGGCTGACCGCATGAAGGCGGTCGAATTTGCGATTCACGGAGTTTGGGCGCGTGCCGAGACTCCGGAAGGTTTTCGCATTCGCATGTCCATTTCCAGTTCCGACCGCTCCGTCATGCCCGAGAACGACTCCGTCGAGGCTGTCGAGACCGTCGTGATCGACGAGACCATCGAGGCGCTTGAGGCCCAGGTCGCCGATGTGGCGATCGAGGACGCCGAGGCCGACGGTGGCTACGAGTCCGACGAGCTCGACTACGCCATGGACGACGAGTCCGACGTCGAGGACGAGGACGGCCAGGACGACGAGCCCGGCATCACCTTCGGCGACCTCGGTCTGCCCGAGGGCGTCGTGCGCAAGCTGGCCCAGAACGGCGTCACCACCCCGTTCCCGATCCAGGCCGCGACCATCCCGGACGCGCTGGCGGGCAAGGACATCCTCGGCCGCGGCCGCACCGGCTCCGGCAAGACCCTCTCCTTCGGTCTGCCGCTGCTGGCCACGCTGGCCGGCGGCCACACCGACAAGAAGAAGCCCCGCGGCGTCATCCTGACCCCGACCCGCGAGCTCGCGATGCAGGTCGCGGACGCCCTCCAGCCGTACGGCGACGTGCTCGGCCTGAAGATGAAGGTCGTCTGCGGCGGTACGTCCATGGGCAACCAGATCTACGCCCTCGAGCGCGGTGTCGACATCCTCGTCGCCACCCCGGGCCGACTGCGCGACATCATCAACCGCGGCGCCTGCTCCCTCGAGCAGGTCAAGATCGCGGTCCTCGACGAGGCCGACCAGATGGCGGACCTGGGCTTCCTGCCCGAGGTCACCGAGCTGCTCGACCAGGTTCCGGCCGGTGGCCAGCGCCTGCTCTTCTCCGCCACCCTGGAGAACGAGATCGACAGCCTGGTCAAGCGCTACCTGGTGAACCCGGTCACGCACGAGGTCGACCCCTCCGCCGGTGCCGTCACGACCATGACGCACCACGTCCTCGTCGTGAAGCCGAAGGACAAGGCCCCGGTCACCGCCGCCATCGCCGCCCGCAAGGGCCGCACCATCATCTTCGTCCGCACCCAGCTGGGCGCCGACCGCGTAGCCGAGCAGCTGCGCGAGTCCGGCGTGAAGGCGGACGCGCTGCACGGCGGCATGACCCAGGGCGCCCGTACCCGGACCCTGGCCGACTTCAAGGACGGTTACGTCAACGTCCTCGTCGCCACCGACGTCGCCGCCCGCGGCATCCACGTCGACGGCATCGACCTGGTCCTGAACGTGGACCCGGCCGGTGACCACAAGGACTACCTGCACCGCTCCGGCCGCACCGCGCGCGCCGGCCGCTCCGGCGTCGTGGTCTCCCTGGCCCTGCCGCACCAGCGCCGCCAGATCTTCCGTCTGATGGAGGACGCGGGCGTGGACGCCTCGCGCCACATCGTCGGCGGTGCCGGCGCCTTCGACCCCGAGGTCGCCGAGATCACCGGTGCCCGGTCCCTGACCGAGGTCCAGGCCGACTCCGCGAACAACTCCGCCAAGCAGGCCGAGCGCGAGGTCGCCGAGCTGACCCGCAAGCTGGAGCGCCTCACCAAGCGCGCCGGCGAGCTGCGCGAGGAGGCCGAGCGCCTGATCGCCCGCGCCGCCCGCGAGCGCGGCGAGGACCCGGAGGCCGCGGTGGCCGCGGTCGCCGAGGCGGCCGAGACCGAGCTGGCCGAGGCGGTCGCCGAGGCCGCCGCCGCCGAGGCCCGTGCGGAGCGCGCCCAGCGCGACGAGCGGGGCAACTTCGAGCGCCGCGACCGTCGTGACGACCGTGGTGGCGACCGTGGTGGCTTCCGCCGTGACGACCGCGGTGACCGCGGTGGCTTCGAGCGCCGTGACGACCGTGGCGGCTTCCGTCGCGACGACCGCGGTGACCGTCCGTCGGGCGGCTTCCGTCGTGACGACCGGGGTGACCGTCCGTCCGGTGGCTTCCGCCGTGACGACCGGGGTGGCGAGCGCGGTGGGTTCGAGCGTCGTGACGACCGCGGCGGCGACCGTGGTGGCTTCCGCCGTGACGACCGCGGTGACCGCGGTGGCTTCGAGCGCCGTGACGACCGTGGCGACCGCGGTGGCTTCCGCGGTGACCGTCCCGCCGGTGGCTTCCGTCGTGACGACCGTGGCGACCGTCCGTCCGGTGGCTTCCGCCGTGACGACCGTGGTGGCGAGCGCGGTGGGTTCGAGCGTCGTGACGACCGCGGCGGCGACCGCGGTGGCTTCCGCCGTGACGACCGCGGTGGCGAGCGCGGTGGCTTCGAGCGCCGCGACCACCGCGGCGGCTCCGACCGCCCGTTCAACCGCGAGCGCCGCGACGACCGTCCGGGCTACCGCGCCGGCGGCTCCGACCGCCCGTTCGGTCGCCGCGACGACCACCGTCCCTCCGGCTCCTCCGGTTCCTTCGGCGGCCGCCGTGACGACAAGCCCCGCTGGAAGCGGAACGGCTGACGGGCACTGCGCCTGACGCCCAGTAGAGCCTGAAGAACCAGGGCCCGTACGACACTTCGGTGTCGTACGGGCCCTGGTCGTTTGTGCAGGCGGAATCGGTTGTTGTGGCTGATGGGGCCACTGTTACGATCCGGCCAGCGGAGCCGTGCCGAGACCGGGGAACCGGTTCGGTCTCCGTGACCGGGACGCCCGACGCGCCCACCGGCCACCACCTGCTGCGCGCCGGCGCCGAGCCCGGCTCGGTGCTCCTCAACACCGGCACCAGCACCGCCAACCTCGCCGCGACCACCCGGACCGCCACCGGGTTCGCCGCGTACAAGACGCTTTCCTGATCCGGGGGGATCCAGACCGATGAACCACACGTACACCGACGCCGGACCCCACAGCGCGCGGCTGCGGCGCCTGGCCGCCGCCACCTCCGCCACCGCGGCCCTGGTCGCCGGCCTGCTGTCGGGAGCCACCGTCCCGGCGGGCGCCGCGGCGGCCGCCGCCGGCCCGGCGATCCCGTCCTGGCTGGTCCCGATCCGGGCCGAGAAGGAGGGCACCGGCCTGGTCAAGGGGTGCACGGCGGTCCTGCTGGGCCCGCTGCGGGCGGCCACCGCCGCCGACTGCTTCACCGGCCGCGGCGTGAAGGACTTCCTCACGACGTACAACCCGGACGGCGGCGGAGGGGGCTCCAACGGCCCCCGCTACCGCCTCGCAGCCCAGTACGACGCCGCCACCGGCCGCGCCGACTTCGCCGTGGCCCACGCCGGCCGCGCGCAGGTCCAGCGGCCCGTCCTGGCCGCCGCCGCCGACAACGCCCTGTACGCGGCGGGCGCCAGGGCGACCTTCCTCTCCTGGACCGCCGCGACGCCCACGGAGACCCGCACGCCGCACTCCGAGCAGGTCGTGGTGCGCTCGGCCGCCGACTGCGCCGTCCTGCTGGGCCGTCCGCTGCCCTCCGGTTCGCTGTGCACCGCCCCCGCGCCCGGCGCGCCGCTGGTGCCCCGGACCGAGCGCTGCGTCGGTGACGCGGGCGGCGCCCTCATGGCGGCCGGCAAGGTGATCGGCCTGTCGGCCACGGGGGCCACCGGGTGCGCCGCGCACAACGTCCGGCTCTACACGTCCGTGCGCGCGTACCGGCCCCAGCTCGTGGAGTGGTCGCGCGACATGGAGCCGAACGCGTCCTTCGACCGGACCGGCAGCGTGGTGGCGCGCGAGCGCGAGCCCGAGGCGTACCTCGACTTCTGCGCCGCCACGCCGCAGCTGACCCGGGACTGCACCGCGGGGGACCACACGGCCAACGCGGCCGACCACGACGTCGCGTACCCGCTGCTCACGGCCATGGGCGACGCGGACGGGGACGGCACTGGGGACCTGCTCGCCCGGCGGACCAACGGCGACCTGTACCGGTTCGACCGTCCGACGATCGCGGACCTGGACTCGGACCCCAAGGTGCTGCTGGGCCGGAACTTCGGCATCTACAACACCCTCCTCGCCGTCCGCGACCTCTCCGGCGACGGCATCGGCGACCTGCTCGGCCGCGACTCCGCGGGCGTGCTGTGGCTCCACCACGGCACGGCGGGCGGCAAGCTGTCGGTCCGCACCCGGGTCGGCTCGGGCTACCAGCAGTACACCGCCTTGGCCGGCCGGAGCGACTACGACGGTGACGGCCGCGCCGACCTGGTCGCGCGTGACCGCGCCGGCGTGCTGTGGCTGCACGCCGGCAACGGCGCCGGTGGCCTGCGCGCGCGGGTGAAGGTCGGCACGGGCTGGAACGCGTACAACAGCATCGTCGGCAGCGGTGACATGGACGCGGACGGCCGCCAGGACCTCGTCGTCCGGACCCCGGCCGGCGCGGCGTACGTCTACAACTCCGACGGAAAGGGCCACTTCACCCCGAAGCGCTGGGCCACCACCCAGTGGAAGCAGTACCTCCGCATCGGCTGACGGCCCTCCGGGGCGCCCCGGGCCACACGCCGCGGCCGGCCACCGTCGATAGTCGATCGGCTCTCCGGCGGTGTCCGGCTATGCTCAGGGGGGAGCACGCCGTGGGCCATTAGCTCAATTGGCAGAGCAGTGGACTTTTAATCCATTGGTTGTCGGTTCGAGTCCGACATGGCCTACTCGGACGGGCCCGCCTCGGCGGCGCCCCGAACCGCGTGCTCGGACGGCCCGACCGGATCACTCCGGTCGGGCCGTCGGCTTTTTCCGGGCGGGTGGCCCGTACGGGCTACAGGTGCTCCAGCAGGACCGAAACGTGGCTGTGCGCCGGGTCCTTGACCGCCGTCACCAGCGTGACGGGACCGCCCGAGACGAGCCCGCGGAGCTCCGCGAGGGCCGCGGCGGCCTCGGGGGCGGCGAGCTCGGCCGCGTACCGGTCGGCGAACTCCTCGTACGAGCCCCCGCCGGCGTGGTACCAGCGGCGCAGGTCGTTGGACGGGGTGAGGGCCTTGGGCCAGGAGTCCACCCGTGCGTCCGCCTTCGCGATGCCGCGCGGCCAGAGCCGGTCGACCAGGACGCGGGTGCCGTCGTCGGGGCCGGGCGGGTCGTAGATCCGGGCGACGCGGATCCCCTCGGTGCTGCTCATGGGGCCACCCTGGGGGATGCGGAGGCCGCCGGCCAGCCGGCGAGCAGCGTGTCGAGCGCGTCGATCATCCGGTTCCAGGAGGCGTCGAGGTCCCGCTCGGCCCGGAAGGCGGCGGCCGCCTCCAGTGCCGCGAAGCCGTGGAAGGTGCTGCGCAGCAGGCGCACGGCGTCGGTCCGGTCGGGCTCGTCGAGGTCGTACGAGCGCAGCAGCGCGTACGTGTACTCCACCAGCCGCAGGTGGCCGGGCGAGGCGGCGAGGGTCTCCGGCGGCAGCTCGAGCTGGGTGGCCGCGTAGCGGCCCGGGTGCCCGACGGCGTACGCGCGGTAGGCCTCGGCGAAGCCGGCCAGCGCCGCCTTGCCGGAGCGCCCGGCCAGGGCGGTGCCGAGCCGGTCGCTGAACTCGGCGGCGGAGCGCACCGCGAGCCGGCTGCGCAGGTCCCGGAGGTTGCTGACGTGCGAGTAGAGGCTGGCGTCCTTGACGCCGAAGCCGCGGGCGAGGGCGGAGAGGGTGACCGCGTCGAGGCCCACGGAGTCGGCCAGCTCGGCGGCCGCGGCCACCACCCGGTCGGCGGTCAGTCCCGCGCGGGCCATGTGCGGCTCCCTTCCGCGGCGGTGGGGCGTGCCGTCGTGCCGGGGGCGGTGCGTGTGGTCGTGCCGCTGGTCATGCGGCGCCTCCTGGAGGGGTGTCGGGGGACCCGGGCGGTCCCGTCGGGGCGATCTTCCTTGGTGTGGCCGGTTGTCGCCTTGGGTATTTAATCCGTTGCCTAGGGGCTCTAGGAATACGTACCGTCGTCGGCATGCGCACCCTGACCGAGAACGACATCCGCGGATCCTTCGTCAACTGCACCAAGGGAGAGGCCCAGCGCCTCCCGATGCCCCGGGACCTCGACGAACGCCCTTGGGCGCACCTGGACTTCCTCGGCTGGCGGGACCTGTCGGCCCCGGACCGCAGCTACCTCGTGGCGGACCTCGACGACGGCCGGCTCGTGGGCGTCGCCCTGCGCTTCCCCGCCGTCAAGCGCGGTTTCCTGCACCGCAGCATGTGCTCGGTGTGCCTGACGGTCCACCCGGGCTCGGGGGTGTCGCTGATGACCGCGCGCAAGTCCGGCAAGGAGGGGCGCGAGGGCAACTCCGTCGGGCTCTACATCTGCACCGACCTGGCGTGCTCGCTGTACGTGCGGGGCGAGAAGCTGCCCGAGCCGGGCGGGCGGTTCGAGGAGTCGCTGACCGTCGAGCAGCAGGTCGAGCGGACCCGCGGCAACCTCGCGGCCTTCCTCGGCAGGCTCTGACCGGATCCGGGCGGCTCCGGGGGATCCGGGCGGCTCCGGGCCGGCCTCGTGCCGGTTTCCGACCGGTTGCGCACCGCCTGCGCTGCAGCATGCTGCAGCGCAGGCTGCACGAAGCTGCAAGTGGAACGGCCGGTCCCGCCCCCGCGGGGGTGGGACGGTGAACAGGGGCGATCGCCACCCCCCCACACCTCCACCGACCGATCCACGGGAGATCCTCATGTCCGCATCCGAGCCCCAGAACCGCGCCCAGGGCTACGGCCCCGCGCTGGTCGCCGCCCTGCTGGCCCTCGGCCTCGGCGTGGGCACGACCGTCTTCGACGGTGCCGCGCGCACCGCGCTCTCCATCGGCCTGGGCCTCGCCGTCCTCGTCAGCGCCGGCCTGGTCGGGGCCTCCGTGCGCCGCGCCCGCGGCCAGTAGTGCTCGGCGTGCGGTGAGGGGCGCGGGCCGAGCGGGCCGCGCCCCTCACGGCCGTTCACGGCCCCGCTCAGAGCCGGCCCCGCTCAGAGCCAGCCGCGCTCGCGGGCCAGCAGGGCGGCCTGGAAGCGGTTCGTGGCGTCCAGCCGCTGCATGAGCGCGGCCACGTGCTTGCGGTACGTACGGACCGAGATCCCCAGGTCACGGGCGCCGCTCTCGTCCTTGTCGGCCGCGTACAGCGACTCCAGGATCTTCCGCTCGATGCCGCTGGGGAGCCAGCCCTCCGAGGCGCTGTCGCCGCCGCCGGTCGCCGGCAGTTCCTGCGCGGTGTCCCACATGCGCTCGAACAGCGAGACCAGCGCGGCCACCAGGCCCGGCTCGCGGGTGAGGATCGCGCCCCGCGCCGTGTGCGTCGGGTCGATCGGGGTGAGGGCCGCGCTCCGGTCACAGATGATCATGCGCTCCACGGGCTGGTGGGAGATGCGTATCTCCGCCCCCTTCTCCACCAGTTCCCGCAGGTACGCCAGCGTCGGCGGGTCGTCCAGGGCCCCCGCGCCCATGAGGGTCCGCATCCGGATGCCGCGCCGCAGCACGCGCAGGTCCATGGCGCGGGAGTTGGCGATGCCCTGGGCGGACAGGACCCCGGGCGGGTTGGTCGTCATCGACTCGGTGCGGGTGAAGAACGTCAGCTCGTCGATGGCCGCCCGTACTTCGTCCATCCCCTCCAGGTGCTGGATGGGGGAGCCGCCCCGGTCCGCGAGGACCGTCGCCGAGGCCGCGTCCCGGTCCGCGAGCAGGGAGTCCACGACGCCGCTGGCGGCCACCGCCGCCTCCAACTCGTCCCGCAGTCGCACCACTCGGCGCTCGACCAGCCGTTCCACCGCCTTGGCCGGCGGGACGGGGCGCAGTGCCCCGCCCGGCGTCTCGGTGGCCAGGCCCAGTTCGGCGATCCTGCGGCAGGCCGCGGCCGTCTCGGCGGTCCGCGGTTCCGGCCGGTCGGGCCGGCCGGGCTCGTCCGGGGCCGTTCCGGCGACCTCCGCCGGTGCCTTCGCCTCCTCCATCCGCGCCTGGCACAGCGCGAGTTGGGCCGGTCCGGCCTCCCCCGTACGCAGCAGCAGTCGGTAGAGCTCCTCGTCCTCCCGTGGGACTCCGAGGAACTCCAGGTTCGGTTGCGCCATTGCTTCCCCCGCCGGGCCACTCTTCTTTACTCGGTCTTGACCCCAAGAACTACCTCGTGTCACTCGGAGACGACAAGGCCGGACTGCCCGGTTCCGATCTTGGCCGCACCTCCGCCGCAGGTGGGGAGCCGTTCGCGGGGGGCTGCGGGAGGCGCTCGGGAACCGCCCGGGAACGGCTCGCGGTTCACCCGGGGCCGCGCAACATCCGGCACGGCGGTACGCAGCATGCTGCACGCGATCGGCCTCGATCCGGCCCTTGCCGGACGGCAGAGTTGTTCTCGCAAGGAGCGGTCGGAACCGCTCCACCAGAGTCCACGGGGGAGAACAGAAATGAACCGCACGTCCCTGCGCCTGACCGCCGCCGCCCTGCTCGCCGGCGCCGTCCTCGCCATCGGCGGCACGGGCACCGCCCAGGCCGCCACCGCGGACGAGCGCCCGGCCGGACAGCCGGTCGCGGTGACGCAGAGCGTGGCCACGGGCACCGGCGCCGTGGACGGCGTCACCCACGCGATCGAGTCCGCCGCGGACGCCGCCGCCGACGTCCTGCGCCGCGTCAAGGAGACCCACGAGTGGGGCTGAGGGTCCGCTGCTGAGCCGTCCCCGCCGATCACCCCAGGGGCCGGGCCCCTGACCGAGGCCCGCCCCGGGCCGTGCCCCTGACCACGGCGCGGCCCGCCCACCAGGAGACCAGCCACCATGACCCGCTACTCGGTACTCGTCCCGTTCGTGCCCCGCCGGCCCGAACAGCTGCTGCCCTACGCCGGGCTCGTCCAGTGGACGGGCGCCCACCGCCTCTGGCAGGGCCAGGGCATGCTCACCGAGCCCCACCAGGGCTTCGCCCACGCGGCGGGGGCCGGCTTCCGGATCCCGACGGGACTGGGCGTGACGCTGATGCCGATGCGCCACCCGTACGAGGCGGCCCTGCAGGCCAAGTCGCTGTCACTGGTGACCGGCGAGTCGGTGGTCGCGGGCTTCGGACCCGGGTCCCGCGAGATGCAGTGGGCGATGCGCGGCGAGCCGTACAAGAGCCCGCTGACCGCCGCCCGCGAGTACCTGACCGCGGTGCGGGCGGCCCTGACCGGGACGCCCGAGGTCATGGAGGGCGACTACTGGCACCATGCGGGCCGGCTGGCGCCGCTGCCCGGGCCCGGTGTCGAGATCGGCCTGGGCGTGCTGCGCCCCGGCATGGCGAAGGTGGCCGGCGAGCTGGCCGACGTGGCCATCACCTGGCTGACCCCGGCCCGCTACCTGAGCGAGCTGATCGTCCCCGCGCTCGCCGCGGGGGCCGAGAAGGCCGACCGGACCGCCCCCCGGGTGGCCGCGATCGTGCCGCTCGCCCTGGCCGCCGACGACCGGGACCCGGCCCGGCTGGCGCTCGCCTCCAACGGCGCGCACCTGCGCCTGGCGCACTACCGCGACATGCTGCGCAAGGGCGGAGTGCCGCTGCCGGACGGCGAGTTCGCCGACGGCGACGAGACCTCGCAGGCGCTGGCCCTGGTGAAGGGCGACGCGTTCCTGTACGGGACGGCCGACGAGCTGACGGAGAAGCTCGCCGGGTACGCCGCCGCCGGGGTCGACGAGATCGTCCTCAACGTCACCGGCGTGGCCTCGCTGTACGGACCGCAGGCCGCGTCCCAGGAGCTGAAGGAGCTGCTCGGCGCGCTCGGCCTCGCGTAGGCCCCCGATCCTCCCCCGCTCCTCCCCTGCTCCTCCCCCGTCCTCCCCACACGCTTCCGCGCACCCCTGAGGTAGTCATGTCCATGCCAACAATCGCGCTCCGCGCGATCGAGTGGGGGACCGGGCGTCCCCTGCCCGGACCTCACCGCGCCACCGCCCCCGCGACCCCCGCGACCGCCACCGTCGTCCTCGCCGACGCCGCCCACCTGCCCGGACTCCTCGACTCGCCCCTGACCGGACCGGGCAGCACCGTGCTCGTCCCCGGCCCCGAAGCGGGCGCCACCACCGACCGCAGCGGCGTCACCGTCGTCACCTACGAGGGCGAGCTGTCCGCCGAGGCCGACGCCGAGGCGGGCCTGCACCCCGACTTCTACCTCCAGACCCAGCCCTACGCCCGGGCCCGGGCCCTCGCGCCCCTCGGACCCGTCCTGGTCCGCGTCACCGGTCCCGACGACCTCGACGCGTTCCTCGGCGACGCCGACCGGGCCCGTGCGGAGGGCGTCTTCCCCGACCACATCACCCACCCCGCCGTGCAACTCGCGGACCACCGCGAGCTCGGCGCCCCCGTCGAGGGCGACGGTCCGGCCTTGCGGCTGTACGTCGGCTCCGACGGCACGGTCCACCTCAACCCGGGCGGCGCTCCGCTCGGCGGACTCGGCACCCCCCCTGCCGACCTGGACCGTGCCTGGCGGACCGTCGCCCTCGACCCCCGTATCACCGAACGCCCCTGGCTGGGGCGGTACCTGGCGGCGCTCGACGCCGTCCGGGCGGCCCGTGCCCGTGGCTTCGGCGGGATCCGGGTCTCCGGGTTCGGCGGCCGGCTGCCCGCGGCCGGCCCCGACGGGGCCGGGACCGACGCCGCCACCGACACCGGGGTGCGCGACGTACCCGACGTACGCACCGCAGCCGACGCCCACGACCCGCACCTGCCCCTCCTGCTGACCGCCGGGACCGCCCCGGCCGACGCCCCCCGGAGCCTGGTCCACGACCCGCGCACCGGCCGGGCCGTCGCCCTCGCCCCCGGCTCCGCCCGGGCGGCCGAAGCCCTGCTGGCCACGGGCGACCGGACCGCCGCCGCCGCGTGCGCCGACCCGGCAGCCGTGGCCGCCGTCGCCGACTACTTCGCCGCCGCCGGCCTGCCGCTCGACCCCGAACCCACGACCGATCGCACCACCTCCGAGAAGGAGCCCGCCCGATGAGTACCCTGCTCAGCCCCGCCCGCGCGGGCACCCCGGTCACCGGCCGGGCCGGCGAGGCGATCGCCGCCCTCGGCGACCGCGCCCGGATCTGCGACCTGTACGACGCCGACGGCAGCCCCGTCTACCACGACATCTGCGGCACCACCGGCCACGAGGTGCGCGAGATCCTCGACGCGGCGGCCCCCTTCGAGGGCCCGGTCCTCGACCTCGCCGCCGGCTCCGGACGGCTCACCTTCCCGCTGCTCGCCGCCGGCCGCACCGTCACCGCGCTCGAGCTCTCCGCCGACATGCTGGGCCTGCTCCGCGACCGGATCGCCCTCGCCCCCGCCGCGGTGCGCGAGCGCTGCGACACCGTCGAGGCCGACATGAGCGACTTCGACCTCGGCCGCCGCTACCCCCTCGTGCTCCTGGGCACCACCACCATCTCCCTGCTCGGCGAGGAGGACCGTCCCGGCCTCTACCGCTGCGTCCGCGAACACCTCGCGCCCGGCGGCCGGTTCCTGCTCACCACCGTCCACGTCGACCCCGCCGCCGACGGCACCGGCGAGTCGGAGATCCCCGTCACCGGGCTGAGCGGCCGCGGCTACGTCATGTACGAACAGTGGTCCCCGGGAGCCGAGACCCGCACCGTCACCGTGCTGCCCGCCGACACCTCCGGCGAGGGCCCCGTGACCGTCTGCACCACCACCATCGGCGTCCTGCCCGCCGACCGGCTCATCGCCGAACTCGAAGCGGCCGGCTTCGCCATCCGCTCCGTCACGCCCGTCGACAGCGGCGGCGGCCGCCACCACGACGTCCTGCTGGAAGCCGAGGCCCTCTGATGGACCGCACCGAGAACGCGGGCTACCAGGCCCTGTGGACCAGCCTGGTCCCGCCCTCCCAGCACGGCCGCGACGAACTGTGCGCCGTCGGCGCCGACGGCATGCGCATCCGCTTCCAGGACGGCCGCGAACTCCTCGACGGCGACAGCGGGTTGTGGAACGCCAACCTCGGCCACGGCAACACCGCCATCGCCGAGGCGGTCGCCAAGGCCCTCCACGAGGCCTCCTACCTCAGCATCTTCCGGTACGAGCACACGTACGCCCGCCGGGCCGCCGAGGCCCTCGTCGACCTGGCCGGCGCCGACCACTACGGCCGGGTGCTCTTCTCCACCTCCGGCGGCTCCGCCAACGACCTGGTCATGAAGACCGCCCGCCACTACCACGCCCTGCGCGGGGACCACGCCCGCAAGCTGGTCGTCGGACTGCGCGGCAGCTACCACGGCCTGACGTACGGCTCCTTCTCCCTGACCGGCGAGAACCTCGGCCAGACCCTGTACGGGGTCGACGGCCGCCTGGTCCGCCACGTGCACCCCAACGACCCCGCGGAGATCCGCGCACTGCTCGAGCGCCACGGCGAACTGGTCGCCGCGGTCGTCGTCGAACCGGTCCTCGGCAGCGGCGCGGTCCCCCTCGACGACACCTACGTCGACACGCTCCTGGCCCTGCGCGACGAGTACGGCTTCCTCCTCGTGGCCGACGAGGTCGCCACCGGCTTCGGCCGCACCGGCGACATGTTCGCCTCGCAGCGCTGGAGCGGCCGCCCCGACCTCCTGGTCACCTCCAAGGGCCTGACCAACGGCACCTGCGCCGCCTCCGCCGTGATCGTCGCCCGCTCGGTCGCCGACGCCTTCGAGGAGGCCGACGCGATGCTCACGCACGGCGAGACGCAGGCCGGCACCCCCGCCACCTGCGCCGCGATCCTGGCCACCATCGACGAGATGCGCCGCCTGGACGCGGTGGCCCGCGGCCGCCGGCTGGCCGAACGCCTCGAGGACGAGCTCACCCAGCTGGTCTCCGGGCACGCCCTGATCGGCGCCACCACCGGCGTCGGGCTGTTCCGCTCCATCCGTGTGGTCACCGCCACCGGCGAGCCGCTGCCCCAGACCGAGGTCATGGGCCTGGTGGGCCGGATCCGCGAGGCGGGCGCCATCGTCCACCCCGGGGTCCACGGCGTCCAGCTGCTGCCCGCGCTGACCTGCGGCGACGAGGACCTCGCCGAACTGCTGCGACGCGTCGTCGCCGGCATCGAGGCGCACGCCGCCGACCTGGCCGGGGCCGCGGACGACACCGCCCGCCCGGCCCCGGACACGGACGACGCACCCGCGCTGGCCGGGGCCCGCTGATGAACCTGCCCTGGTCCGGTCGGACCCGTCTGCTGCTCGGCCCCGAAGGGCTGGCCGACTGGCTCTCGTACGCACCCGTGGGGCGGGCCTCGGTGCTCGTCGACCCCGCCCTCACCGGCGCGCGGATCACCGGGCTCGTCGAGGACGAACTGGCCCGCGCCGGACACCTGGTGCGCCGCCTGGTCCCCGAGGGCCCCGGCGACGCCACCGAGATCCTGGACCTGGCCGCCCGTACCGCACGCTCCGAGCTGATCGTCGCGATCGGCGGCGGGACCTGCGTCGACCGCGCCAAGCTGGCCCTGCTCGCCGGGGACAGCCCGGCGGCCGCACAGGCCCTGACCACCCGCACCCGGTGCGGACTGCTCGCCCTGGACCAGGCGGTCCGGCGGGTGCGGCCCCTGCTGGCCGTGCCCACCACCGTCGGCCCCGGGTCCGAGCTCAGCCGGGTGGCCTGCATGCCGCACCGCCAGGGCAAGCGCCTGGTCTCCGCCGAGGCGCTGACCCCGGACGCCGCCCTGCTGGACCCGGCGGCGACCGAGACCCTGCCGGCGGAGCTGCTGGCCGAGGGCGTCCTGGAAGCCCTGTTCCGGACGGTCACCCCGTACGCGGGAGACCACAAGGAACTGCCCGTCGAGGACGCCTTCTGCGAGGCGGCCGCGGCCCAACTGGCCGGGCTCGGCCACCGGGTGGCGGAGCTCCGCGCGGCGGGGCGGCCCCTCGACGCCGGGCTGCGGCTGGACGTCGCGCGGCTCAGCGGCCTGACCCACGCCCCCTGGATGCGCCTGGGCCGCAGCCCCTTCACCACCGAGGGCTGGATCATCGCCAACGAGCTCTCCACGGCGCTGGGCATCCGCAAGATGACCGCCGTCGCGGCCCTCCTGCCGCACCTGTGGCGGGCCGTCCTCGACGGGGACGAGCGCTACGGCTCGGCCGAGCGGCTGCACCGCATCTGGCAGCGCATCCGCGAGGGCCTGCCGTACGGGCTGCCCGCCGACCCGGCCGACGGCATCGCCGCACTCGTCGACGCCTGGCGGATCGGACGCCACGTCGCCGCCGACCCGGCACGGCTGGCGGCCGTCGCCCGGCAGACCACCCGGGCCTGGGGAGCCGGCCTGCCGATGCTCGGCGGACTCCTGACCGCCGACGTCGAGGCGCTGCTCGTCCGGACCTGCGCCACCGGCACCGCCACCGGCACCACCAGCACCACCACGGCCACGGCGTCCGACGCCCCCGCCGCACCCCGCACCGGGCCGGCGGCGCAGCACGCCCCCGCCCGCCCCCTCACAGACTTCCGCGCCGCGTGACGGCGCGGATCGGAGCCTCCGGCAGCCGCCGCGGCCCCGGTTCCACCCCAACCTCCGAGAAGAAGGAGTTCGCGATGAGCGAGCAGTTCGAGAAGAACACCCCCGTCACCGCATCCGCCCCGGAGGAGGGCCTGGAGCTGGGTCTGCAGGAGCTGGAGGCCCTCGAGGCCCCGGGTTTCTGGACCGGCTTCTCCGCCGGCACGGCCATCAGCGGTGCGGCCATCGCCTCCGCCGCGATCGCCACCTGATCCGCGCCCGGGCCGTCCCCGCGCACCACCCCCGCACCACGTCCCGTACCACGTCCCGTACCACCCCGTCGTCCCACCCAAGGAGTTCGTGATGAGCGAGCAGAACGTCGCGCAGCAGGCCGAGACCTCGGTCGCCCCCGAGCAGGACCTGGAGCTGGGCCTGCAGGAGCTCGAGACCCTCGAGGCCCCGGGCTGGGTGACGATCGGCGGCTTCTCCGCCGGTGTCGCCTCCGCCGCCTCCGCGGCCGTCATCTCGGCCACGATCGTCACCTGATCCAGCCCCGCATCCCACCCCAAAACCCTTATCCCATAAAGGAGTTCGTGATGAGCGAGCAGAACGTCGCGCAGCAGGCCGAGACCTCGGTCGCCCCCGAGCAGGACCTGGAGCTGGGCCTGCAGGAGCTCGAG
>NZ_JBIVNX010000003.1:0-27779 GCF_044753805.1 Streptomyces sp. NPDC093225 | reverse complement strand
CGAGACCCTCGAGGCCCCGGGCTGGGTGACGATCGGCGGCTTCTCCGCCGGTGTCGCCTCCGCCGCCTCCGCGGCCGTCATCTCGGCCACCATCGTCACCTGATCCCGAGGAGCCCCGCGATGAGCGACCACGCGCACCCGCAGCAGTCGGAGGCCGTCACGGCCTCGCACCCCGCGGACGGCCTCGAGCTGGGCCTGCAGGAGCTGGAGGCCCTGGAGGCCCCGGGCTTCTGGACCGGCTTCTCCGCCGCCGCCAGCGTCTCGGCCGTCGTCTCGGCCACGGCCGTCATCACCTGAGCCCGGACGACGGGCCCCGCGCCCGTCCGCCGGCCCGGCCCGACGCACCACCACACCCACCCAAGACACCCGTCACAGAAGGAAGTCCGTCATGAGCGAGCAGTTCGACAACAAGACCGAGATCGCCGCCTCCAAGCCGGAGGAGGGCCTGGAGCTGGGTCTGCAGGAGCTGGAGGCCCTCGAGGCCCCCGGTTTCTGGACCGGCTTCTCCGCCGGTACGGCCATCAGCGCCGCCGGCATCGCCTCCGCCACGATCGTCACCTGATCCACCCGCGGGGCACCTCCCGCAGCACGACCACGGGACACCCACCTCACGAGAAAGGACGGACGACATGAGCGAGAAGAACGTCGGCCACCGGGCCGAGACCGCCGTCGCCGCCCCCGAGCAGGACCTGGAGCTGGGCCTCCAGGAGCTCGAGGCCCTCGAGGCGCCGGGCTGGATCACCATCGGCGGGATCTCCGCGGGCGGAGCCGTCTCCGCCGCCGTGTCCGCCGCGGTGATCATCACCTGATCGGCGCGTCCGCACCCGCGGCAGGTCCGCCCGGCCCGTCCGCGCAGACCACCGCAGTCGAGTGAGCCGGGGCCCCCGGCCGGGACCTCCCGGCCGGGGCCCGGCCTCGGCACCCACACCCGTCAAGGAGCCGTGATGAGCACCACCCCGGCGATCTCCCTCACCGGACTCACCAAGAAGTTCAAGGACGTCACCGCCGTCGACGACATCACCGTCGACATCCGGGCGGGCCGCGTCACCGGACTCCTCGGCCGCAACGGCGCCGGGAAGACCACCACCATCCGCATGCTGCTGGGCCTGGCCCGCCCGACCTCGGGAAGCGCCACCGTCCTCGGCAGCCCGTACGGCGCCCTGCCCCGGGCCGCCCACCGCGTCGGCGTCGCCATGGACGCCATCGGCCCCGTCGTCGGCGCCACCGTCCGCGGCGAACTCCTCACCTGGGCCGCGTACCTGGGCCTGCCCCGGCGCCGCGCCGACGAGGTCATCGGCTTCACCGGCCTGGCCGGTGCGGAGGACCGACCGGTCTCCGGCTGCTCCACCGGCATGAAGCAGCGCCTGGCCCTGGCCACCGCCCTGCTCGCCGACCCCGAGGTCCTGATCCTCGACGAGCCGGCCAACGGCCTCGACCCGGACGGCATCCGCTGGCTGCGCGACACGCTGCGCGAGCTGGCCGCCGAGGGCCGCACGGTGCTCGTCTCCAGCCACCAGCTGGCCGAGGTCGAGCAGACCGTCGACGACATCGTCGTCATCCAGCGCTCCCTGCGGTACGCCGGTCCGCTCGCGGAGCTCACCGAAGGCGGCGCGCACCGCCTGGAGGACCGCTTCTTCGACCTGGTCGACGCCGCCGACCGCGCCCCGCGCCCCACGGCCGCGACCGCCGCACCCGAGAGGGACCTGATCCGTGCGTAACGTCATCCGCGGGGAGCTCCGCAAGGCCGTCACCGGCCGCCAGTGGTGGATCCTCCCCCTCGCCGGAACCTTCCTGTGCCTGCTGTCCACGTTCGGATTCGCGGCCGAGGGCCACAAGGCCGTCCTCGCCGGCGGGTCCGCACAGGACGTCACGAACGACATCGCCCGCTCCTGGATGATGATGTTCCTCTTCGCCTCCCTCTCCGGGGCGATCCTCGTCTCCCGCGAGTACGGCCACGGCACGATCGGCCGCTCCGTCCTCCTCGCCGGGTCCCGCACCCGGCTCCTGACCGCCAAGGTCGCGGTCGCCACCGCCGCCGGGGCGGTCTTCGGCCTACTGGCCGCCGGCCTCGGCGCGCTCGCGTGCGCCACCGCCGGGCTGCCGTACGGCGACTCGCCCGCCTTCACCGGGGAGACCGGCCTGATCCTCGCCGGGGTGTTCGCCTGCTCCCTGCTGGCCGCCCCCTGGGGCGCCCTGGTCGGCTGGATGCTGCGCAACCAGGTCGCCGCGGTCGCCCTGCTGATCACCCTCACCCTCGTCGTCGACCCGGGCGTCCAGGCCCTCGCCCCGGACGTGGCGAAGTACCTGCTCACCATCGCGATGAGCGCCGTCTACCACGACGCCAAGCCCGACCTGCTCCCCGTGCCCTGGGCCTTCGCCGCCATCGCCGGCTGGCTCACCGCCGCCTGGTTCGCCGCGCACCGCCTGGTGCGCACGCGCGACATCATCTGAAGCCCGAAGGTGCCGACTCCATGCCCGTACTCACCCTCCCCAAGAAGCCCCCGACCGCCACCGAGCCCGACCTCGACTTCCCCCGCACCTCCGGGTCCGTCGAGGTCCACGAGCCCACCGAGCCGGACGCCCCCTGGGTCGTCCAGCGCGGTGAGGCCCAGCACTTCCGCGTCGGCGCCGACCTCGGCCGCCTGATCCGCGCCCTCGACGGCAGCCGCGACCACGAGCAGCTCGCCGACGTCCTCGGCGACCCCTGGACCCCCGGCGACATCGACACCGCCGTCCGGCAGCTCGCCGACAGCCGCCTGCTCGACGACGGCACCCCGCCCCGCAAGGTCCGCCGGATCAAGCTGGTCCCGCCGGCCACCATCCAGTTCACGGTGCTGCGCCCGGACCGGGTCCTCCGGCGGATGCTCCCGCTGATCCGGCTGCTGGCCCACCGCTCGGTCTCCGCGGCCGCCACCGCCGTGGCCCTCGGCGGCCTGCTGGCCCTCGCGATCTGCGCCCCGCAGCTGGGCGACGCGGTCTCGCGGCCGATGGAGATGTCCGCGTACCTCGCCGTGCTGTTCGGCGTCATCGGCACCACCGCGGTCCACGAGTTCGCGCACGGCGCGGTCCTCACCCACCACGGCGGCCGCCCCACCCGCATGGGCTTCATGCTCTTCTACATGTCCCCGGCGTTCTTCTGCGACGTCTCGGACGGCTGGCGGCTGGGCAAGGCCAAGCACCGCGTGCAGATCGCGCTGGCCGGCGTGTTCGTCCAGGCCGTCGCGGCCGGCGCCGCCGCCGTCGCCGCGCTGTTCACCGGCTCCGGGAGCGGACTGCGCGAGCCCCTGCTGGTCTTCGCGCTCACCACGTACATCACCTGCGCGGTGAACCTGCTCCCGCTCGTCAAGCTCGACGGCTACATCGCCCTGATGAGCCACCTGGACATCTCGCACCTGCGCGAGAAGGCCATGACCGACGCGCTGTGCGCCCTGTCGAAGTTCGCCTTCGGCGGCCGCTACCGCCGCGAACTGCCCGACAAGCCCTGGGCGGTCGCCTACGGCTTCGCCTGCATGCTCTTCCCGCTCTACCTCGTCGGTACGGCGCTCACGCTGTGGTCCGGCATGCTCCAGCGGCTCGGTGTCACGGGCGCCGTGTGCTTCGCCCTGGGCCTGGGCTACCTGCTCTTCCGGGTCGGCAAGGGCTGGTACAAGCTCGCCGTCACCGCGAAGCTCTCGGGCGCGAACCCGTACCGGATCCTCGGCGTCTGCATGGCCACCGCCGCCCTCCTGGGGGCCGCCGCCACCGGCATCACCGTGCCCGCCACCGTCTCGGCCGGCTACACCGTCGCCGCCGACGGCTCGGTCAGCCTGGTCGTACCGGAGGGCGCGGGCGGCCGCCTCCTCAAGGAGGGCGCCCACGTCCAGCTGCGCCGCAATGGCCTGCTGTCCCGGCCGCCGCTGACCACCGGCCGCCTGACCTCCTCGACCTCCACCCCGCAGAAGGCCCCGCTGTCCGCGCTGGTCCCGGTGTCCGGCGGATCCGACCTGCTGCCGGTGCGCGGCTACCCGCTGAGCGTGGCCGCCGTGCCCGCCGAGAAGTCGGGCGTCGCCGAGGTGGACGCCGGGTCCCACCCGCTGTGGAAGTGGCTGGCCGTCACCTACCTGACGCCGGTCCTCCCGTAGGGGCGTCAGGCCGTGTCTTTCGGACGACACGGCCCAGCCCCGGGCCTGCGCCTTCGACGTCGCGTCGGCCGGGCTGCCGGCCGGTCATCCGGCCGGCTCCCCAGCCGCCGCGGCGCGCCCCACCCGTCCCATCCGACCGGAGCCTGGAGACCGCCATGAGTCTGCGTCACATCGCCTACTGCCCGCCCGGAACCGTCTACTTCGACAAGCCCACCGCCGGGCCGGCCGGCGGCGAGGAGTACCCGCTCGCCGGCGCCGAGCTCCCGGCGGGCTGGACCCGTACCGCGCTCGGCGAGTGGACCTGCCTCGCCCCGCCCGAGGCCGACCTGCCCCTGCAGGGCTGGAAGGTCCACGTCTCGGCCACGCTGGAGTCCGCCGACGGGGTCCTGGACGTCGTCCGCGACTACTGCTTCGCGCACCCGATGATGTTCAAGTTCCTGACCAGCCCCACCATGCTGATGCTGCGCAACAGCAAGTACGGCGACCGGGGCAGCAGCGGCAAGTTCATCACCCTCTACCCGCGCGACGACGCCCACCTGGAGACCGTCCTGCGGGAGCTCGGCGCCCTGCTCGAGGGCAACGACGGCCCGTACATCCTCAGCGACCTGCGCTGGAAGGCCGGCCCGCTGTACGTCCGCTACGGCGGCTTCGCCGCGCGCCTGTCCCGGCAGCCGAACGGCGAGACCGTGCACTGCATCGAGGACCCCGAGGGCCGCCTGGTGCCCGACGTGCGCGGCCCCTCCTTCAAGCCGCCGGCCTGGGTGGAGCTGCCGCCGGTGGTCCGGGAGGCGCTGGCCGAGCGCAACAGCGGCGGCGGCCTCGGCGCGTTCCCCTTCAAGATCACCCAGGCCCTGCACTTCTCCAACGGCGGCGGCGTCTACCGCGCGGTCGACACCCGCACCGACGCCGAGGTCCTGGTCAAGGAGGGCCGCCCGCACGCGGGCCTGGACCAGCTCGGCGCCGACGCGGTGACCCGCCTGCAGCGCGAGCACGACGCGATGATCGCCCTGGAGGGCCTGGACGCCTTCCCCAAGGTGCTCGACTACCGCCAGGGCAGCCAGCACTGGTTCCTCACCCGCGAGTACGTCGACGGCAAGCAGCTCGGTGGCGAGATGGTCCGCCTCAACCCGGTCGTGCACTCCGCGACCGACCAGAGCGAGACCCTCGACCCGGCCGCGTACACCGCCTGGGCGCTGGACGTCCTCGACCGCGTCGAGGCCGCCGTGACCACGATGCACGAGCGCGGCCTGGTCTTCGGCGACCTGCACCCCAACAACGTCCTCATCCGCCCCGACGGCAGCGTGGCCTTCATCGACCTGGAGACCACCCGCCCGGCCGAGGGCCACAGCGGCCAGGCCATGGGCGCCCCCGGCTACTGCGCACCGGCCGGCACCACCGGCACCGCCGTCGACCGGTTCGCCCTGGGCTGCCTGCGGCTGAGCGTGTTCCTGCCGCTGACCACCCTCATGCCCTGGGACCCGGAGAAGTCCGAGCAGCTGATCGAGCTGGTCCAGGAGCGCTTCCCGGTGCCGTCGGACTTCGGCGACCGGGTGCGCGCGGAGCTCGCCCTCGGCGCCGAGCTGGAACTGCCCGGGGCGGCGGACGTGGTCCGGCCGCTGTGGAGCCTGCCCGCGGCCGCGCCCGACGCGCTGGTCGAGGCGGAGGGGCTGGCCGCCCTGGCCGAGCGGGTGGGCGAGGGCATCCTGGCCACCGCCACCCCCGAGCGCACCGACCGGCTCTTCCCCGGCGACATCGAGCAGTTCGCGCACCCCGGTGGCGGGGTCGCGGTGGCGCACGGTGCCGCGGGCGTGCTGTGGGCCCTGCACAACGCGGGCCTGCCGGTGCCCGAGGAGCACGTGGACTGGCTGGTCACCGCCGCCCGCGAACTGGAGGACCCGCGCCCGGGCCTGTACGACGGGCTCTCGGGCATCGCCTGCGTGCTGGCCGGGCTCGGCCGCCACGCCGAGGCCGCGGAGTTCATGGACCGCGCGGCCGCGCTGCCCTGCGACGAGGCCGGGGACGGCCTCAACTCCGGTACGGCCGGACTGGGCCTGGCGCTGCTCGCCCTGGGACGCGCCGAGGACGCCCGGATCCTGGCGGTCACCCTGGCCGAGCGGATCCTGATGGGTGCCGCGGACCTGCCCGTGGCCGACCCGGAGGCCGCCGCCGACCGCAAGGCCAAGCGGCACCTGCCGGGCCTGCTCTACGGGGGCGCCGGCCAGGCGCTGTTCCTGCTGCGGGTGCACGACCAGCTGGCCCGGGAGGCGGGCGGACCGGTCGCGGACGAGCGGCTGGTCGAGGCGGCCGCCCGCATCCTGCGCCACGACCTCACCGAGTCGGGCCGGCTGCCCGGCGGGCCCGAGGTGCTGGAGCAGGCGCCCTGGCGCGGGCCGCACATCGCCTGCGGCAGCGCCGGCCAGGTCATCGCCCTGCACGAGCTGCTGCGGCACCGGCAGGACCCGGAGCTCACCGCGGTCTACGAGGCGATGCGCACCGACCTGACCACGGACTACCACCCCGGCATCGGCCTCTACACCGGCCGGGCCGGCGCCATGGCGGCGCTGCTGCACACCTTCGACGGCAGCACCGCCGCCCGGGACACCCTGCGGGCGCAGTTCGCGGGCCTGGGCTGGCACGCCGTACCGCACGACGGCCGGCTGGCGTTCCTCGGCGAGCACTCGCTGCGGCTGTCGGCGGACCTGGCCACCGGTGCCGCCGGCGTGCTGGCCGTGCTGGGCGCGCTGGCGGGTGCGGACCGGCCCGCGCTGCCCTTCCTGGACGCGCTCGGCCTGCCCGTGGCCGCCGGACGATGACCGCTCCGGCGCCCGGCGCGTACGGGACGAGCACCCTGGTGCGCATCGAGGTCACCGACCTGGCCCCGGCCGGGGCCGCCGCCGAGACGGCCGCCGTACGGCTGATCGCGCTGCTGCCCGCAGGGTGGCGCGCCACCCTGCGGGAGTGCGCGGCCGGCTGGGCGACCCTGAGCCTCACGCCCCCGGCGACCCCGGCGCCCCCGGCGGTCCCGCCGGGGCCGGGCGGGGCGGCCGCGGCCCGGGCGGTGGTGGACCAGGTGCTGCGGCACCCGGCGCTGCGCGGCTGGGCGCAGGTCTGACGGCCCTTCCGGCGGCCGCGGGGCCCGGGTCGGACCGGGCTCCGCGGCCGCCGCGGCGGGCCGCCCCGCGGAGGTGGTGCCGAGCACCCGCTCGGATGGCGTAAGCTGGTGTCACCGACGCGGGGTGGAGCAGCTCGGTAGCTCGCTGGGCTCATAACCCAGAGGTCGCAGGTTCAAATCCTGTCCCCGCTACTGAAGACGAAGGCCCGGATCCATGGGATCCGGGCCTTCGTCGTGTCCGCGCACCGTCCACCACGTTCCGTAGCCGAAAGGGCGCGCTCCGCACAGCTGCTGAAGGTGCGTCAGGGGTGGGATCCGGCCGCGCGGAGACCCTCCGGGGCGGCAACTCGTCCCTATTTTTCCTGTGGTAGGGCATAAGTCGTGGCCAAAGTCGGTCACGTACTGCTGAGTTGACCGGAAGGATCATGGCGCGGCGCTTGGAATCACTCACCGTTGTCTATTACCGTTCGATAACGCAGCGCGGCTGTCCCAGCCGTCGTCAGTGACGGCACCGCGCGCGTGCGCGCCGAATCCCGTGAGGGAACCGGGGAACCACCACCATGGGGTGCATCGGGCCCGCCGGCCCGTAGGAGACCTTCCTGCTCCGAACCCGTCAGCTAACCCGGTAGGCGAAGAAGGAAGGAAAGGAGCGCCCCCGTGGCGTCCAACGGGCCTGCCGCCGACATCCCCCCGTCCTCCACGGACCCCGCCGCCCCCGAGGGCGCCGGCGCGTGGGGCGAGTGGAACCCCACCGAGGACTCCGTACGCCCCGCCGGCGGCCGCCACCGCGTCGTCAAGCAGCGCAACGGCCTGGCCCGCAGCTCCACCGTCCTCGGCGTCGGCATCATCGCCGCCGTCGGCGCGGGTGGCATCGCCACCGCCCAGGACAAGCCCCCGGTCGCGATATCCATCCCCTCGCTGCTCCCGGACGAGCTGCCCGACGTCCTCCCCGACGCGCTCACCGGCCACGCGGACGCACCCGGGACCACCACCGCCGTCGCAGCCCCGCTCACCGGCGCCGGGGTCACCCCCGCCCAGGCCGCGCGGGGCACCGACGCCGGCGAGGCGCTGCGCAACCGGATCCTCCAGCAGGCCGAGTCGCAGGCCGACGCCGCGGCCGCCGAGGCCAAGGCCGCCGCCCAGCGCGCCGCCGAGGAGGCCGCCGCGGCCAAGGCGAAGGCGGAGGCCGAGGCGGCCCGCGAGCAGGCCGAGGCCGCGGCCGCCGCGAAGGCCGCTGCCGAGAAGGCCGCCGAGGAGAAGGCCGCCGCGGAGAAGGCGGAGAAGGAGCGGCTCGCGAAGCTGGCCGGCTCCTACACCCTCCCCACCTCCTCGTACACGCTGACCTCGCACTACGGCGACGCCGGCTCGATGTGGTCCTCCGGCCACCACACCGGCCTCGACTTCGCCGCCCCGACCGGCACCCCGGTCAAGGCCGTGCACGGCGGCACCATCACCTCCGCCGGCTGGTCGGGCCCGTACGGCTACCGCATCGTCCTCAAGCTCCAGGACGGCACCGAGCTCTGGTACTGCCACCTGTCCTCGATCTCGGTCGCCTCGGGCACCGTCGAGACCGGCCAGACCATCGGCCGGGTCGGCGCCACCGGCAACGTCACCGGCCCCCACCTGCACCTCGAAGTGCGGATCGACGGAGCGACGGCGGACCCGCTGGCCTGGCTGGCCGACCGCGGGGTGAACGCATAGCGGGGACGAAGACGGCCCCCGGCCACCGCCGGGTCCGCACCGCCAGCCACGCCAGCAGGCCGAAGACCGGCACCATCACGGTCCCGTAGACGACGTAGAAGCCGTACTCGCCGAACTCCGAGGAGCTGTTCCACAGAGCGTGCACGGCCATGGCCGCCGCCAGCCCCGCCGCCGGCGGCCAGGTCCGGGCCCGGCGTCCGCGCCCGACCCCCCGCCCCGGCCCGTACGCGTACCCGTACGCCGCCCAGCCGAAGCCGAGCCCGGTCCACACCGTGAACAGCGGGTGCGCGAAGGGCGACAGCACCGCCCGGACGAAGAAGGTCGCGGCGGTCACCGATCCCATGACGGACGTACCGGTGCCCAGGTCCTGCCCGAAGGCGTTGCCGAGGTAGAGGATGTTCTCGGTGAACGCGAAGCCGGTCGCGGTGAACCCGGCCACCACGATCCCGTCCGCGACCCCCCTGAACTCCCGCCCCCGGAACAGGAACACCAGCAGCAGCGCGCCCGCCTTCGCGAACTCCTCCACCACCGGGGCGATCACCACGGAGCCCAGCAGGTCGGCCTCCGCCGGGTCGGCCGCCGCGGATATCCACCGGGTGGCGAAGCTGTTCGCCACTATGGCGATCAGCGCCGCGGCGCAGGCCCCCCAGACGAAGGCGAACAGGTGCTGCGGCCAGACGCCGCCCCCCGGCCGCGTCCGCCCCAGCCAGTGGAACACCGCCATCAGCGGTGGCACCGGCAGGACGGCGAGACCGAGGCCGACGAGGAACCCCTGGGTGCCGGTCTGTTCCCGAACGAGTTCGAGGATCAGCACTCCGGCGGCCGCGAGCAGCCCGATGGACGCACGAGACAGGACCCGGAACACGCCACGACGGTAGCGGTCCGGGCCCTGACCGGAGGGCGGGTTTCAGTTCTGGATACGCCGGAAGAGGAGGTCGTGTACGACGTGCCCCTTGTCCAGGCCCTGGCCCTCGAAGCGGGTCAGCGGCCGGAAGTCCGGGCGCGGCGCGTAGCCGCCGCCGGGCACGGTGTTCTCGAAGTCCGGGTGTTCGGTGAGGACTTCGAGCATCTGCTCGGCGTAGTCCTCCCAGTCCGTGGCGCAGTGCAGGATCGCGCCCGGGGCCAGCCGGGTGGCGGCCAGCGTGAGGAACTCGGGCTGGATCAGCCGGCGCTTGTGGTGCCGCTTCTTCGGCCACGGGTCCGGGAAGTACACGCGCATGCCGGCGAGCGAGTCCGGCGGCAGCATCTCGCGCAGCAGGATGATCGCGTCGCCGTTGCCGACGCGGACGTTGGTCAGGCCGGCGCGCTCGGCGAGGCCGAGCAGGTTGCCCTGGCCGGGCGTGTGCACGTCGATGGCGAGGATGCCGGTCTCCGGGTCCTCGGCGGCCATCAGCGCGGTGGCCTCGCCCATGCCGAAGCCGATCTCCAGCACCACGGGCCGGCCGTCGAACATCTTGTCGAGGTCGAGCACGTCGCGCCCGTCGATGTCGAAGCCCCACGTGCTCCAGAGCCGCCGCAGGGCGTCCTCCTGGCCGGCGGTCACCCGGCTGCGGCGCGGCTGGAAGCTGCGGATCCGCCGCTCGTGGTGGGATCCCGCCGGGTCGGGGGCGGGGCCGTCGGGGAAGCGGGGCTGGACGCGCCAGACCGGGGGCGGCTTGGGCTGGGGGTTCTGCGACTCGGACACCGCCCGATTCTACGGGCGCGCCGCGACCAGGGCCCGGCGGGCGATCTCACGGCCGATCGGGAGGGAGGCGGTCGCGGCCGGGGACGGCGCGTTCAGCACGTGCACCGTGCGCGGGGCCTCGCGGATCAGGAAGTCGTCCACCAGGGTGCCGTCCCGCAGCACCGCCTGCGCCCGTACGCCCGCGCCGGCCGGTGTCAGGTCGGCCTCGGTGGCCTCCGGCAGCAGCCGCCGGACCGCGGTGGTGAAGGCCCGCTTCGACAACGAGCGCCGGATCTCGCCGGCGCCGTACCGCCAGTGCCGCCGCGCCACCCGCCACGTGCCCGGGAAGGCCAGCTCGTCCGCCACGTCACGGGGCCGGACCGTGCCCCAGCCGTACCCCTCGCGGGCCAGGGCGGGCACCGCGTTCGGTCCCACGTGGACCCCGCCGCCGACCCCGCGGGTCAGGTGCACGCCGAGGAACGGGAACGCCGGGTCCGGCACCGGGTAGACCAGGCCGCGTACCAGCTCGGGCCGGGCCAGGTCGTAGTACTCGCCCCGGAACGGCATGATCCGCATGCCCGGGTCGTCCCCGGCCAGCCGCGCCACCCGGTCGCACTGCAGTCCGGCGCAGTTCACCAGCGCCTTGGCCCGGACGACCGTGCCCGCGGAGGTGCCGACGGCGACCCCGTACGACCGGCGGGAGATGCGCACCGCCTGCGTGCCGTAGAGGACCTGCGCCCCCGAGGCCTCCCCGAGGCGCTCCGCCACCGCTCCGAAGTCCGCGATCCCCGTCGTGCCGACGTGGATGGCGGCCAGACCGGCGACGTCCGGCTCGTACTCGGCGATCTGGGCGGGGCCGAGCTCCCGCACCGGGATCCCGTTCTCCCTGCCGCGCTGGACCAGGGCGTGCAGCCGCGGCAGCTCGTCCCGGCCGGTGGCGACGATCAGTTTGCCGGTCACCTCGTGCGCGATGCCCTGTTCGGCGCAGAACTTGACCATCTCGGCCGCGCCCCCGACCGCGAAGCGGGCCTTGAGCGAGCCGGGGCGGTAGTAGATCCCGCTGTGGATCACGCCGCTGTTGCGGCCCGTCTGGTGCCGGGCCGGGCCGGACTCCTTCTCCAGCACCACCACGCGCGTCCCCGGTGCGAGCCGCGACAGGGCATAGGCGGTCGACAGTCCGACGATCCCGCCGCCGATCACCACCACATCGCAGTGCACGCGCTCCATGCCACCTCCCACCCCCGATACTGCACCCCCGCACTGACAACCAGTGCCCAGGGCCCCGGGTGGTCACACAGGTCCGGCCACGAAGATCACGTGGGCTGCGCCACGTCGGCGGGGGACCTGTCGGGGTGGCGTGTGCGGCGCGGATGCGGGTACCAGGTCGACCGACTCGGGGGAGTGCCGCGCCGTGGTGTGTGGGGGAGGTGCTTGAGGCGGTAGGGCAGGCTGGTCCGGAGGCAGGCCCGGGCCTGGGGTGGCCGGAGGCCAGGGGCGGAGCCCCCTTGCCCCAGGGGTGGGCCTGCCGCAGGGCCTGCAGGCCCTGCCGGGTCAAGCACCGAGGGGACCCACACACCACGGAGCGGCCCCCGGCACACCGAAGCGCCCCTCCCCCCCCCACGACGGCTGTGTGGTGCAGCAGGCCGCCCCGCGCACCGTGCTGGCGGCTACGCCGGGGCCACCAGCAGCGGCCTGGCCCGCTCGCGCAGTTCGGCGACCCGGGGCTCGTCCCCGTACGGCTCGAGGCGGTGCAGCAGGTCCCGCACGTACTCCGTGGTGCGCGCGGACGAGATCCGCCCGGCCACCTCCACGGCCCGCGCGCCCTGCGCGCACGCCGCGTCGAGGTTCCCGGACTCCAGCTCCGCGACCGCGCTCACGACCAGCCGTAAACCGTGCGAGCGGACGTACTCCTCCGTCGGCCGCGACAGCGCCTGCTCGGTGAACCGGCGCACCTGGCGCGGCAGTTTCAGGTCGCGGTAGCACTCGGCCGCGTCCGCCGCGAACCGGTCGTACGAGTAGAAGCCCAGCCACGACGGGTCGTGGTCGCCCTCGCGCGAGCGCTCCAGCCAGCCCTCGGCCGCCCGCAGCGCGGCGCCCGCGGCCGCCGAGTCGCCGGCCTTCGCGTGTGCGCGCGCCTCGACCAGGCGGAAGAAGCTCATGGTGCGGGAGGTGGCCAGGCCGCGGTTGCGTTCGATGGCGGCCTGCGCGAGGTCCACGCCCTCGTCGGGGAAGTCCCGGTACGTGGCCTGCAGGGACATGGAGGCCAGCACGTATCCGCCGAGCGGGACGTCCGCCGCCGCCCGGGCGAGCCGCAGCGCCTGGATGTAGTAGCGCTGGGCGGCCTCCTGCTGGCCGGTGTCGAAGGCCATCCACCCGGCCAGCCGGGTCAGCTCCGCCGTCGCGCCGAACAGGGCCCGGCCGACCTCGTCCGAATAGGAGCCGAGCAGCAGCGGCGCCGCGTCCACCCGCAGGCACTCCGGGACCATCGACGAACGCCAGTCCCCGCCACCGTACTTGGAGTCCCAGCGCCGGGCGTCCTCGGCCGCCTCGCGCAACTTGGCCACGTCGCTGTGCCCCACCCGCTGCGGCGAGGTCTCGGGCGCGGGCGCCCCGGCGGCCCGCGCCGCCGGCCCGGACCGCACCCGGCCCGGGCCCGCCTGGGTCGGTACGGGTACCGGTCCGCCCGCGCCCGCGTGGGCCTGGGCGCCTCCGGTGCCCTGTGCGGGTACGCCGCCCGCTCCCGGTACCGGCACCCCCGGCCCCGCCGCGGACCCGCCGTCCGTCGGGGCCTCGGCGGCGGCCGGCACCGGCGCCTCCCGGGCCACCGAGCTGTCCGCCGGGGTTATCAGCCACCGCGACGCCGGCGTCGCGTACGCCGACACGGCGAACGACCCCGCCAGCGACTGCCAGATCCCGCCACCGCCGCGGCGCCCCGCGAGGTCCAGCCGGTACAGCTCGGTCGCCGAGCGCACCGCCGCCCCCACGTCGCGCGGGAAGGCCAGTCCGACCTCCGGTGCCGGGTCCGCGTCCGCCAGTCCGATCTCGTGCAGCGGCACCGGGCGGCCCAGCTTCGCGCCGATCGCGGCCGCGATCAGGTGCGGGGCGGCGCCCTGCGGGACCATCCCCTTGGAGACCCAGCGGGCCACCGAGGTCTTGTCGTAACGAAGCGTCAGACCGCGCTGCGCGCCGAGGTCGTTGACCCGCCGCGCGAGGCCCGCGTTGCTGATGCCCGCGAGGGCGAGGACGGCGCCGAGCTTCTCGTTCGGCTCGCGGAGCTCCCTGGACATGCGCCACCCCTCACGCAGACGGCCGCCGGGGCATAGGCGCCCGGCATTCGTAAACCCAGCGTAGTTCGCCGCATCCCAAGCGTTAAGGGCCCATCTGTCGTATGGCGGGATTGTTGTCCGTACACACGGTCGGGGAGGGGGGTGGCCCGGGGTGGCGTGCTCCTGTTGTGTGGCCGTGCGCCCGCACGTGCGCTCTGCCCCGACCCCCGACCGGACGTTTCCATGTGGGGTGCGTGGGTCGGCCCGCTGCGTGGAACCGGCGGGCCGGGGACACCGCCGCCTCAATCCCCGCGGGCGGCGGACCGGTCCGGGGGGCGGACCGCGCCTCCCGGACCGCGCATCTCACGCCTCGCGTGCACCGTGCGTCCCGTTCGTCCTCGTCCGGCACGGAAACGACGGGGGAGCGGTGGGGGAGCGGCAGGGAAACGGCCGGGCGAAGAATGGCCGAATCCGGCCTATGGAGCGGTCGGTGCGGATCGCCAAATACCGCGCGGGCGGGGCGTGTTCGTTTGCATGTGCGCCCCCCTTCACGCCTCTCGCACGCCTGTCTCGTGGCAGCATGGACCCGAACTTGTCCACAGTCTGTGGAGGCGGTCGATGCGCTGGTTGGTGGGCTGGAGCAGTATCGCCGCAAGCTTCGGCACGGCCGGCCGCCTCGCCGACACCGTCCGGGGAGGGTTCGCGGACTCCGACGACGCGGGCGAGGACGCCGCCCGCACCCTCCACCCCGTCGGCGCACAGCTCCTGTGGGGCGACCCCGACCCGCTCTGGGCCGTCGGGGACTGGCGCCCGGACGAGATCCGCACCGTCGTCGCCGACCCCGCCGACCCCTTCACCCGGCTCGCCGTCCTCGGCTGCTGCGGGGCCGACGACGCCGAGCTGCGCCGCGGCCTCTACGCGGCGCGCGGGGGCGCACTGCGGCACCTGACCGCGTGGCCCGGCAGCTACACCGCGGTCGTCCAGGCGGGCCGCCGGATCACGGTGGTGGGCGACCTCGCCGGCGCGCGGCCCGTCTTCCACACCCCGTGGGCCAACGGCACCGCGTACGCCACGGCGGCCCTCCCGCTCGCCGACCTCATCGAGGCCCAGCTCGACATCGGTCACCTCGCCGCCCTGCTGGCCTGCCCCGACAGCCCCGAGGCCCTCGGCGACGGCACGCCGTACACGGGCGTGCGGCGGATCCCGCCCGGCCACGCCCTGATCCTGCGCGAGGGTTCGCGCGAGATCACCGGGTACGAGCCGGTGGCCTCACTGGCCGTGGCCGCTCCGGCGGCCGACCCCGAGCACGCGGTGGAGGGCGTGCGGGAGGCCCTCGTGGGCGCCGTACGGGCCCGGCTGACGGCGCCCCGGCACGCCCCGGACACGCTCCCGTACGACCCGGGGCCCGTCCCCGGCATGGGGCCGGCCGACCGGCGCGCGGCCCGCGGCGGACCCGCGCCCGGCATCGGTGCCGACCTCTCCGGAGGCAGCGCCTCCGCCACCCTCGCGCTGCTGGCCGCGGGCCTGCCGGGGGTGCCCGGGACCGTCCTCGGGCACGGTGCGGGCGCCGGCGAGCGGCTGCTGGCCGTCACCTTCAACGACCTGGCCGCGCCCCGGGGTCGTGAGGCCGAGCTGGAGCGGGCCCGGGCCATCGCCGCCGACCCCCGGCTGCACCACGTCGTCGTCGCGGCCGGCGAGGAGGCCCTGCCGTACGCCGACCTCGAGGGCCCGCTCACCGACGAACCCGGCCCGTCCCTGGTCACGGCTGCCCGGCACCGGCGGCGGCTGGCGGCCGGCAGCGCTGACCACCTCACCGGACACGGCGCCCGCCAGGTCCTCGACGCCCATCCGGCGCGGCTGGCCGACCTCCTGATGGACCGGCAGCGGCGCCACCTGGTCAAGCCGGTGGCCGCCCTGGCCCGGGCCGAAGGCCCCTCGCTGGCCGTGCCGGTGACCGTCTACCTGGCCGCGCGACGGCTCTCCCGCACCTCGTACATGTCCGGCCTGCGGGACGCGGCCGCCCGGCTGCGCGGCCACCGCGTCGACGCCGACGAGCCCACCGGGGCGGTGGCGTCCTCCCTGGCCGCGCTGGCCTGGTCCCGGCCGGGACCGGCGGCCCGCTGGCTCACCGGCGAGGCGCTCGCGGAGGTGTCGATCAGACTCGAGGCGGCGGCCGGCCGGCCGCCGCTCTCCCTCCGGCCGGGGGAGGCCCGGGCCCGCGCGGCCCTGGCCCGGTACGCGGCCGACCACCGCGTCTTCGAGCAGGCCGCGGAGGTGCGGAGCCAGCGGCTGCACGCGCCGTTCCTCGACAACCAGGTGGTACGGGCCGCCCGCGCGCTGCCCGAGTCGCTGCGGGTGCAGCCGGGGGCCCGGGCCGCGGTGCTGCGGACCGTGCTGGCCGGCACGGGCGTGCGCGAGCTCCCGCCGGGCTGGGGGGCCGTCACGCCGGAGGGCGCCTCGGCGCGGGTCGGGCTGCGGCTCGCCCAGGACCCCCTGCTGGACCTCTTCGAGGCCCCGCTCCTCGCCGACGCCGGCCTGATCGAGGCCCGCGTCGTCCAGGACGCCCTGCTCGCCGCCGCGGCCGGCTCCCCCGTCCCCCTCGACGGCCTGGCCGACCTCGTCTCCCTGGAACTCTGGCTCCGCCGGCTCCTGGCCCGCCGCGGCACCTGCTGGACGGGCACCTCGACCCCTCGCCGCCGAGCCGTCCCCGCGGTCCCCCGCCCCGCCCTCTGACCCGGTCCCGTGCCGCTCCGGCGCCGGCCTTCCCGGGGCGGAGGCCCGGGAACGGTGGAAGGCCGGGGAGAGGAGCAGCCCCGCAGGGCTCCCGCGGCGGCCCGCCGAACGAGGGAGCAGCCCCGAAAGCCCGGGCGCGCGTCCGGGCAGGGGCCGGCGCAGCGCGCCCGCGGCGGTCAGCGGCAGGCGATGACGGCCTGGGCCCAGTCGCCGAAGAGGACCGTCCCGGCCCCGGACTCCCGCTCGACGACGAGCCGCAGCGTCCGGGCCCCGTCCACCCCCACCCGCACGGGCACGGCCTGATCGCCCACCCCCAGCGCAGGGCTGTGCCACAGCCGGGCCCCGTCCGCCCAGACGGAGAACCGCAGCGTCCCCGGCCCCGCCGAGAGCCCGTCGACCCCCACCCGCGCGGAGAAGGCCTCGCAGGGCCGGTTCAGGTCGATGGTGACGGCCGACCCGGCGTGCACGGTGACCCCGTTCGCGTACCACCGGTCGGCGATCCGCACCCCCCACCGCTGCCACACCCAGCTGCTGCGCCAGGTGTCGATCTCCGGCCCGGTGTGGTCGCCGAACACCGACTGCCGCAGCGCCGCGAGCCGGTACGCCCGCACGGACGTCGTCGGCGGCTTCGTCGGGCTCGGGCTCGGGCTGGGGCGCAGGCTGGGCTTCGGCTTCGGCGTCGGCTCGGAAGGCGTCGGGCGCGCCGCGGGACGCGACGTCCGCGGCGAGGGCTCGGGCTCCGGGGAGGCCGGCGTGAGCCGTGGCGCCGGCGCCGACCGGCGCGGGGCCGGCGCGGACCGCTCCGCCGCCGGCACGACCGCCCGCGGCACCACCGGGGGCGTCGGCCGCCCCGGCCGGGGGGCCTCCGTCACCGGCGCCACGCTCTGCGCCGGCCGGGCCGTCGCCTGTGGTTCGGGATCGTCGCCGGTGAGGGCGAACACCACGCCCGCAGCGGTCGCCACCGCGAGCCCCGCCGCGATCGCCGCCTTGGCCGGCAGCCCGAGTCCCTCGGAGACCGCCGCGGCCCCCACCCCCGATCCGCCGGCGCCCGCACCCCCGACGGAGGCCGACGCCCCGGCGGCACCCCCCGCCCCGGCGCCCGTCGCCGCGGCCGCCGCGCCGGCCCCGGCAGCGCCCGCCGCCCCGCCGGCCACGACACCGGCCGCCTTGGCCGCGTACCCGGCGGCGAACCACCCGATGACCGCGACCGGCAGCAGCGCGGGGATGCCCGCGTTGACGTCCTTGAGCTCGCCCGCCGCGATCCGGCAGCGCGCGCACTCCTCCAGGTGCTTGCGCAGCCCCCGCTCCGCCCGCATCCGCAGGCCCCCGCGCGCGTACGCGCCGAGCCGGTCGGCGTACCGGGCGCAGTCACCGCCCGCGGTGAGCGCGGAGCTCACGTGCGCCTGCAGGTACGCCTGCTTGAGCCCTTCCCGGGCCCGGCTGGCCAGGACGGCCGTGGCGTTGGGGCTGAGGCCGAACAGCGGGGCGATCGCGCTCGGCGAGGCCTCCTCGACGGTGGTGTGCCACAACACCGCCTGCCACCGCTCGGGCAGGCTCCGGAACGCCCGCACGGCGAGCGTCTGCTCGGCCTCGTGCATGGCCCGGACGTCCGCGCCGAGCCCGAGCTCGTCGGTGGAGGAGGCCGTGCCGACCGGAGCGGCCGGGCCGCGGGCCGCGGCCTGCTCCGCGAAGAGGGCGAAGTCCTCGACGAGCTGCTCGCGCCGGGCGGTCCTCGTCCACGCGGCGGCCACCCGCCGCACGGTGGTGAGCAGGTACGCGCGGACCGCCTGGTCCGGCCCGGCCCCGCCGCGCACCGCCTGGAGGGTACGGGCGAACACCTCGGCCGTGAGGTCGTCGGCGGTGTCGGCGTCCCGGCAGCAGGTACGGGCGTACCGGCGCACCGCGGCGGCGTGCCGGCGGAACAGGTCCTCGTACGCGCCGTCGTCGCCGGCCCGCACACGGGCGATCAGGTCGCCGTCGGAGGACGGGAGTTCCGCGGCGGTGGCGCCGCTGCCGCCGCCGCGCTGGGCCGGTACCTGGCGGGTGGGGAGCCCTCCGGCCGCCGCGTCGTCGACGGGGGCCGCGACGGCGTCCGGGGCTCCGGCACCGCCGAACGACTCGTCCCGCCCGCCGTCACCACTCATCGCGGAAGCCCCCGAACGACACATTCCGGCCCATGTACGCGGCCAGCGTGTCACACGGGCGCGGGGGTCGTGGCCCCGATGACCGGTATCCACTCGTCCGGGCACACTTCGGCCAACGACCGTACCGCCCCTCACCCGTTCGAGTGCGCGCACGTTCGACGCCCCGGTCCCACCCCCGAAGGGGCGGGACCGGGGCGTCGTGAGGAACTTCCGACGGGACCGCGCCGTGCGCGGCCCGGATCAGACCGCGCTGCGCGAGCGCAGGCCCTCCAGCAGGATGTCGAGCAGCCGCGCGGAGGCGGCGGCCTGCTGCGCCGGGTCCGGCAGCGCCGGCGCCGCGGTGGCGATGACCAGCAGCACGTCGGCCACCGTCACGTCGGTCCGCAGCTCACCCGCGGCCCGGGCCCGGTCCACCAGCCGGCCCACGACCTCGAGCAGCGCACCCGCGCCCGCGTCCTCGGAGACCTCACCGACGCCGCGCGGCGCGACCACGCCCGTCTCGGAGGCGCCCCGCTGCTGCGGTACCCGCGCCTCGTCGAGCAGGCCGTCGGCCGCGACGTCCGTCTCCTCCGCCTCGTCCTCGACCCGCACCCGCAGCACCTGCGGCGGGAGCAGCCGGCCGGCGCCCGAGGCGACGGAGGTCCGCAGGAAGCGCGACAGCGCCTGCCACGGCTCGTCCTCCTGGCCGAGCGCGGTCCGCGCCTGCTCGGTCAGCCGCGCGGTCTCCTCCTCGGCTATCCGCCGTACCAGGACGTCCTTGCTCGGGAAGCGCCGGTACACGGTGCCCACGCCGACGCGCGCGCGGCGTGCGACGTCCTCCATGGGAGCGCCGTAGCCGAGCTCGCCGAACACCTCGCGGGCGGCGCGCAGGACGTGTTCCAGGTTGCGCTGTGCGTCCACGCGCAGCGGAGTCGAGCGGCCGATCGTCGTACCGGCCGTCCCCGTCCCGTGCGCGAGCGTGCGACCGTGCCCCTCGGTGGTCAGGGCGGTCGCAGAGCCATGGAAATCGGAAATGTTCATATGTTTCCCCCGGTAATCATTTGTCTCCCCCCGGAGACTCCCCGCCTTCGTGCCAGGAGGGCCACGGTCACTGAGCGCCCCGGCCGACACCCGGCGAGTAACGAACATAGTTGAGCCAGAGTCAATTCAGAAGAGGGGACTCCGGACCGGGCGCCGCCCGATCGGAGCATTCTCCCCCACTTTTCCGATTCCGCCCCTCCGATCGAGTCCCTCCTCCCGCTCTGACCTGCGGAACTCCCCCCTCTCGAGCCCCAGTGGGCAGGCCGCCACAAGGACGACCTTCGGTCACACAATCTGCCGGGCCTGTGGACAAACTCCCAGCCACGTTGCGTCATGGGATGGTGAAGGCTGCATACACCCGGGGATCCGGCCCCGGCACCGCGTCCGGCCCGCGCATCCTCATCGTGGGCGGCGGCTATGTCGGCATGTACACAGCGCTGCGTCTCCAGCAGAAACTCGGGGACGGCGAAGCCGAGATCACCGTCGTGACCCCAGAGCCCTACATGACGTATCAGCCCTTCCTGCCCGAAGCGGCCGCGGGCTCCATCTCCCCCAGGCACGTCGTGGTGCCGCTGCGGCGCGTCCTCGACAAGTGCCGGATCGTCATCGGCGAGGCCCAGCGCATCGACCACGCCAAGCGCACCGCCACGGTCACCACCCTCGCCACCGAGGAGGAGGCCGCCGGTCCCGTCGACATCGAGTACGACGAGCTGGTCCTCGCCCCCGGCTCGATCTCGCGCACCCTCCCGGTCCCGGGCCTGGCCGACTACGCCATCGGCTTCAAGACGGTGGAGGAGGCCATCGGCCTGCGCAACCACGTCATCGAACAGATGGACATCGCCTCCTCCACCCGCGACCCCGAAGTCCGCGCCGCCGCACTCACCTTCGTCTTCGTCGGCGGCGGCTACGCGGGCGTCGAGGCGCTCGGCGAGCTGGAGGACATGGCCCGGTACGCCGCCCGCTACTACCACAACATCACGCCCGAGGACATGCGTTGGATCCTGGTCGAGGCCAGTGACCGGATCCTCCCCGAAGTCGGCCCCGAGATGGGTACGTACACCGTCCGCGAGCTCCGCCGCCGCAACATCGACGTACGGCTGGAGACCCGCCTGGACTCCTGCGCCGACCGGGTCGCCGTCCTCAGCGACGGCGCGCGCTTCCCCACCCGCACGGTCGTCTGGACCGCCGGCGTCAAGCCGCACCCCCTCCTCGCCGCCACCGACCTGCCGCTGAACGAGCGCGGCCGCCTCAAGTGCACCCCGCACCTGACCGTCGACGGCACCGAGCACGCCTGGGCGGCCGGCGACGCGGCCGCCGTCCCGGACGTCACCGCCGACGACGGACGCGAATGCGCGCCCAACGCCCAGCACGCCGTCCGCCAGGCCAAGGTCCTCGCCGAGAACGTCCTCGCCTCGCTGCGCGGGCAGCCGCTGACCGAGTACTCCCACAAGTACGCGGGTTCGGTCGCCTCGCTCGGCCTCCACAAGGGCGTCGCCCACGTCTACGGCCGCAAGCTCAAGGGCTACCCCGCCTGGTTCATGCACCGCGTCTACCACCTCAGCCGGGTGCCGACCTTCAACCGCAAGATGCGCGTGCTCGCCGAATGGACCCTCGCCGGCCTCTTCACCCGTGAGATCGTCTCGCTGGGCTCGTTGGAGCACCCGCGCGCCGAGTTCGAGCTGGCCGCCGGCGGCGCCCCCCGACCCGGACCCGAGGACCTCTCGGCCGACTCGGCACCACCCCCGCCGGCGCCCGGCACCGCATCGGCTTCCGGAACGGGTAGCCCACCGGGGCCGTCGTCGGGCACGCTCGGTGCGGACCGTCGGCCCGACCCGGAGGCGGACGCCTCCGGGGGCGGGGCCGACTGACCCGTCGGTCCGGTCGGCCACGCCGGACGTGTGACCATGGGTGTGCCCGCACCTGCACAGAGTGATCACGACCGGCGACGGCCGACCCCGGCTCAGCGAGACAGCGACCCACGAGCGACACCACGAGGCTTGAACGCAGTGAACTTCACGCGCTGGAGCGCCCGCTTCCCCGGCACGCAGCGCCGCGCCGCGGCGCGGTCCGAAGCGGCGGCCGCCCGTGCCAAGCGCGGCGAGGGCTCGGTCCCCGCGGCCCGCGGCCGCAGCCAGGACCCGCCCGCGCCCGACCGCACGGCGCAGGACCGGACCGGTACCGACCCCCGGGACCCCCGGGACGTACGCGACCCACGGGACCCGGCCGCCCCGGCCGACCCCACCGTCGCCGGAACCGGCAGCGGCAGCGGAACATCCCCCGGTACCGACACCTGCACCGGGGGATCCGGCGCCCCCGTGCCACCCGCCGCCGGCTCCGCGGAGGACCCGGGCACGTGCCCGGGCGCGGACACCGCCACCGCCACCGCGCTCCTCACCGTCCCCTCCCTCGACGACCTGTCCGCCAGCCAGGTCATCGGCAGCCTCCCGTCCCTCGTCGCCCTCGTGTACGGCCCCGAGCACCGGGTCGCCTACGTCAACGACGCCTACACCGCCGGCTTCGGCCCCCGCCCGGCCGGCACCCCCGCCCGCGACACCCTTCCCGAGTTCGCCGACCTCGGCCTGCACCCCCTCCTCGACCAGGTGCTGCGCAGCGGCAAGCCCCGTACGGTCAAGAACCGCAAGGCCCCCGGCGGCAGTTCGTACACCGTCACCTGCACCCCGGTCACCGGCCTCGGCCACGGCATCCCCGACGCGGCTGCCGACCCCGACGCGACCGGCCCCGCCTGCGGCGTCCTGGTCCACCTCGCCGACGTCACCGACCACGCCGAAGCCGTCGAGCGGCTGCGCGCCAGCGAGCGCCGCCAGCGCGAGGCCGCCGTCACCCTCCAGCGCTCCCTGCTCCCGCAGGAGCTGGAGCAGCCCGACGACCTGCGCATCGCCGCCACCTACCAGCCCGGCGGCACCGAGGCCGCGGTCGGCGGCGACTGGTACGACGTCATCACCCTCGGCGCCGGCCGCACCGCCCTCGTCATCGGCGACGTCATGGGCCGCGGGGTCCGCGCCGCCGCGGTCATGGGCCAGCTGCGCACCGCCGTGCGTGCGTACGCCCGCCTCGACCTGCCCCCGCACGAGGTGCTCCAGCTCCTCGACGGCCTCGCCGCCGAGATCGACGCCAGCCAGATCGCCACCTGCGTCTACGCCGTCCACGACCCGAACGAGGGCCGGCTCGTCTACGCCTCCGCGGGCCACCTCCCGGTCCTGGTGCGCGACGCCGACGGCACCGTGCACCGGGCCGAGGACCACACCGGCCCCCCGCTCGGCACCGGCGGCTGGCTGCACTCCTCCGGCACGATCCCGCTCGGCCCCGGCGCCACCGCCGTCCTCTACACCGACGGCCTGGTCGAGCGGCGCGGCGAGGACATCGACGAGGGCGTGGCCGCCCTGGAGCGCGCGCTGTCCGGCGCCCAGGGCACGCCGCAGGTGATCTGCGACCGGCTCATGCGGGCCCTCGGCGTCGGCGCCGACCACGACGACGACGTGGCGGTCCTGGTCCTGCAGCACCCCACCCGCACCGGGTCCGACGCCGAGCTGTTCCACAACGCCGCCCTGGACCTGCTCGGCGGCATCGAGGCGGCCCCGCGCGCCCGCGCGTTCGCCCAGGGGGTGCTCACCTCCTGGCGGTTCCCGGTCGAGCTGTGCGACCTGGGCGTGCTGGCCGCCAGCGAGCTGGTCGCCAACTCCCTCCAGCACGGCACGCCCCCGATGCGGCTGCGGCTGCGCCGCACCGACCGCCGCCTGATCATCGAAGTGACGGACGGGGACGACCACCTGCCGCGGCGCCGCCGCGCGGAGCCGGCGGACGAGGCCGGCCGGGGCATCTCGATCGTCGCCACCATCGCCTCGTCGTGGGGATCGCGCCGCACGCCGGGCGGCGGCAAGGCGGTGTGGTGCGAGTTCGCCCTCCCCCAGGCGTAGGCGGCATACGTATATACGTGTGGTCGAGCGTCGGGCGACAGCCGTAGTTTCTGCCCATGGAGAAGGCCCCCTGCCCGGGCGGGCGAGGGGGCCTTTCCTACGTCGCGCCGGGCCGCCGTGGTCGGCGGCGTCGGCGCACGGGGTCCGTGAGCGGCGGGGGGTCCGCTCACATGCCCCGCGCGGCTCCGGCGGCGACGGGCTCGGCACCGGCCGGGGCGACGGACTCGCCGGCGGTGGCGGACCCGGCCTCGGCGGCCGGGCTGTGCTGGGCCACGATCCGGCTCGGCCGCAGGGCCGAGAACGGGCGGTCCTGGGCGGCCGTGAGCTGCCGGCCCAGCCGGAGCGCGAGCCAGGAGAAGCCGAGGCAGAAGACCACGAAGGCGGCGATGTACGGCGCGGGCAGCATGGCCCCGAGCGGCACGCCGACCAGCGGGCCCACCACGAGGGCGATCTGCTTGACCATGGCGAAGGCGGAGTTGTAGAGCCCGACCTTGCCGTCCGGTGCCAGGTCGGCGACCAGCGGGGCGACGGTCGGCGACAGCATCGCCTCGCCGAGGCCGAAGAGCGCGTACGTCGAGACGAACGCGGTGGCCGCCAGGGCCGGCCCGCCGCCGGTCAGCCCGGCGACGCCGGCGATGACCCAGGCGGCGGTCCAGATCAGGCCGACGATCGCGATGACCTTGGTACGGCTGGCCCGCTCGACGAACCGCAGCACCGCGAACTGGGCGACGACGATCACGCCGGTGTTGGCCGCGAGCGCGAAGCCGAGGGTACGGGGGGCGATGCCCGCCTCGGTGCCGTAGGCGGTGAGGCCGGACTCGAACTGGCCGTAGCAGGCGAAGTACATGACGAAGCCGAGCAGGCACAGGTAGACCATCGGCTTGTGGCGCAGCAGGGCGCCGAGCCCGCTGCCCGCCGGTGCGGGGTCCTTGGGCGCCGACTCCTTGAGCGTCGACGCCTGCGGCAGCCGCACGGTGGTGATGATCGCCGCCAGGGCCAGGAACATCGCGGTCTCGATGGAGAACAGCAGCAGGAAGCTGCCGGGCCGCGAGACGTCCACGATCAGACCGCCGAGCAGGCCGCCGATGCCGAGGCCGAGGTTCTGCATGAAGAACTGCAGGGCGAAGGCGCGGGTGCGGGTCTGCGGGGTGGAGACGTTCACGATCATCGTCGCGAGCGCGGGCTGCATTGTTGCCTGGCCGGCGCCGAGGACGACGGAGCAGAGCAGGACCGCGGCGACGCCGGAGGACAGGCCGAGGGCGAGGGCGCCCGCGGCGGCCGTGAAGGCGGCCGCGATCAGCACCGGGATCGGACCGCGGCGGTCGATGGCACGCCCCGCGAAGGGGAGCGTGAGCACCGCGCCGACGGCCAGCGCGATGAACGACGCCATGGCCCAGAAGGCACCCAGATGGCGCACCTCCGCCACGTACACGTAGAGGAACGGCACCGTGAAGCCGATGCCGAACGCACTGATCGCGTTGCCCGCCTGGATCCGGCCCATCGCCGTGCCCATCACCCTGGTCACCTTTCACCACCCTAGTCAGGAGTTCCGGTCCGAAGACTTCAACTCTAAAGTTCGATGCTTAAGAGTACACATCGAAGGAGTTAGACGCCAACGTGGGGCGTGCGATACTTCGCGGCATGGGTGACACCCCCGACCAGATCGGTACGAACGGCCTCGCCGAGCCGTCCCTCGACGAGCAGATCGCGGTCTACCAGCGCGAATTCCAGGACCTCGACCCGCAGGTGGAGAAGGTCGTCTCGGCCCTCCAGCGCGTGAACCGGCGGATGAACGTCGCGTACGGGCGCCAGACCTCGGCCCTCGGCATCAGCAACGCGGAGTGGGAGGTCCTCAAGGCCCTCGTCCTCTCCGGGGCGCCGTACCGCATGGGCCCGAGCGAGCTCGCCAAGCAGCTCGGCCTGACGCCGGCCGCCATGACGCACCGGATCGACCGCATGACCGCCGAGGGCCTGGTCACGCGCGAGCGGGACGAGTCGAACCGGGTGCGCGTCATCGTCGAGCTCACGGACGAGGGCCGGAGCAAGTGGCTGGACGCGATGCGCATGGCCACGGTCTTCGAGGAGGAGCTCCTCCAGGACCTCTCTTCGGAGGAGCGGGGGGTGCTGGGCGACATGCTGACCCGGCTGCTCGCCCGAGTGGAGGAGACCCAGGCGAGGGGTTAGATCCCCCGTCGAGGTGGGTAGGGAGGTCGGGTTGACACGGGCCTCCCGAGTCCGTAAGGTTCTTCGAGTTGTCACGGGGCCGGAACGGTTCTGCGACAACACATCCCGCCGCCTCGTTGCGGCACCCCAACTCAGCAAGATCTCCCAGCGGGAGTGAATTCGGCATGTCCGAATTCATTTTCGAGGCCCGATTAGGGGCCGCCCGGGAAATCCGCTAGAGTTCGGGAGTCCCGAGGGCCCAACAGCCCGACAGGACAAACCCGCTGACTGGGAGTCAGGCCCGAAAGGATCTGATAGAGTCGGAAACGCCGAAAGGGAAAAGCCCCCCGAGAGGGAAACGGGCCGGAACCGGAAAGCGCCGAGGAAATCGGATCGAGAAAAGATCTGATAGAGTCGGAAACGAAGGAAGCGCCCGGAGGGCCCGGAAACGGGAACAAAGGAAGCGACCGCACCTTGAGAACTCAACAGCGTGCCAAAAGTCAACGCCAGATTGACAACCCCGGCTCACATTAGTGAGTTGAGGTTCCTTTGAAAGTCCACCGGCCTCAGTGAGGCGGGTGGCAACATACACAGCGAGGACGCTGAGAACAGTCGGTCATATTCCGACATGACTGTTCCGCTCAACGCGAGTGTCTACCCGATTACGGGTCAACATTCACGGAGAGTTTGATCCTGGCTCAGGACGAACGCTGGCGGCGTGCTTAACACATGCAAGTCGAACGATGAAGCCCTTCGGGGTGGATTAGTGGCGAACGGGTGAGTAACACGTGGGCAATCTGCCCTTCACTCTGGGACAAGCCCTGGAAACGGGGTCTAATACCGGATACCACTCCTGCCTGCATGGGCGGGGGTTGAAAGCTCCGGCGGTGAAGGATGAGCCCGCGGCCTATCAGCTTGTTGGTGGGGTAATGGCCTACCAAGGCGACGACGGGTAGCCGGCCTGAGAGGGCGACCGGCCACACTGGGACTGAGACACGGCCCAGACTCCTACGGGAGGCAGCAGTGGGGAATATTGCACAATGGGCGAAAGCCTGATGCAGCGACGCCGCGTGAGGGATGACGGCCTTCGGGTTGTAAACCTCTTTCAGCAGGGAAGAAGCGAAAGTGACGGTACCTGCAGAAGAAGCGCCGGCTAACTACGTGCCAGCAGCCGCGGTAATACGTAGGGCGCAAGCGTTGTCCGGAATTATTGGGCGTAAAGAGCTCGTAGGCGGCTTGTCACGTCGGATGTGAAAGCCCGGGGCTTAACCCCGGGTCTGCATTCGATACGGGCAGGCTAGAGTGTGGTAGGGGAGATCGGAATTCCTGGTGTAGCGGTGAAATGCGCAGATATCAGGAGGAACACCGGTGGCGAAGGCGGATCTCTGGGCCATTACTGACGCTGAGGAGCGAAAGCGTGGGGAGCGAACAGGATTAGATACCCTGGTAGTCCACGCCGTAAACGTTGGGAACTAGGTGTTGGCGACATTCCACGTCGTCGGTGCCGCAGCTAACGCATTAAGTTCCCCGCCTGGGGAGTACGGCCGCAAGGCTAAAACTCAAAGGAATTGACGGGGGCCCGCACAAGCAGCGGAGCATGTGGCTTAATTCGACGCAACGCGAAGAACCTTACCAAGGCTTGACATATACCGGAAAGCATTAGAGATAGTGCCCCCCTTGTGGTCGGTATACAGGTGGTGCATGGCTGTCGTCAGCTCGTGTCGTGAGATGTTGGGTTAAGTCCCGCAACGAGCGCAACCCTTGTTCTGTGTTGCCAGCATGCCCTTCGGGGTGATGGGGACTCACAGGAGACTGCCGGGGTCAACTCGGAGGAAGGTGGGGACGACGTCAAGTCATCATGCCCCTTATGTCTTGGGCTGCACACGTGCTACAATGGCCGGTACAAAGAGCTGCGAAACCG